>DBVX01000008.1:30158-35141 GCA_002308815.1 Bacteroidales bacterium UBA1253 | reverse complement strand
TCGCACTTCCTCGGACAGAACTTCGCCAAGTCCTTCGACGTGCAGTTCCTCTCCAAGGAGAACAAGTACGAATACGTATGGGCTACCTCGTGGGGTGTCAGCACCCGTTTGATGGGCGCGCTCATCATGACCCACTCCGACGACAACGGACTTGTACTGCCGCCCGCCCTCGCTCCCACACAAGTGGTCATCGTTCCCATCTTCAAGAAGCAGGAGGACCTTGCGGCACTGATGGAGAAACTCAACCCGCTTGCAGACGAACTGCGCCGCCGGAACATCCGCGTCAAAGTGGATACCTCCGACCAGTCGTCACCCGGCTTCAAGTTCGCCAACTACGAACTCAAGGGCGTGCCTGTCCGTCTGGCTATGGGCGCGCGCGACCTGGAAAACGGCACTATCGAAGTGGCACGCCGTGACACACTCACCAAAGAGACGCTGCCTCTGGACGGCATCGTTGAACATATAGCGCGACTGCTGGAGGACATCCAGCGCAACTGCTATCAGAAAGCGTTGGACTTCCGCACGGCACATATCCGCACCTGCGATTCCTACGAGGAGTTCAAGACGGAGATTCAGAAAGGCGGTTTCCTGCTCTGCCATTGGGACGGCACGTCCGAGACGGAGGAGCGCATCAAGGAGGAGACCAAAGCCACCATCCGATGCATCCCGCTCGACCCGCTACCGGGCTTCAAGGATGAAGAAGGCAAGTGTATGGTGACAGGCAAACCCTCGCCCCGCCGCGTGGTCTTCGCCATCGCATACTGACCCTCTCTGAATGGTACGCAGGTATCCTGCCTGCGGCCTTTTTCGCAAGATAGAGTGCTGACGAAATAACGATATACCGATATACTGACATCACAAAAAGTCGGAATTCCGCAATATCGGTTAATCGAAATCACGATATTCCGAAAGAAACGACATATCATTATCAATAATTTGCGGATTTTCTTCAAAAAATCCGCAAAAACATTTTGTCAGTCCGCAGAAACGCACTACTTTTGCGCCCGCTTTTGGAAGCATACCTCTTTGTTTCGTGGTTTTAGATTGGTTTGTCAGCAAAAGCGAAATGGTCCATTAGCTCAACTGAATAGAGTACCACACTACGGATGTGGGGGTTGCAGGTTTGAATCCTGCATGGATCACAAAACAGGAAAACGACAAACCGCCGAATATCGGCGGTTTGTCGTTTTTTTCGCTCCTGTTAGGTTGTTTTCTGCAATTTACAGTATCTTTGCCCGCAAAGTACAACCATTAACAATCACGGGTATGAAAAAAGAAATCATTGTGTCGCTCATCGTGGCTCTCGGACTGGTGTGCGCAGGCTGTCTGGTGCAGTTCGGACTGAAACGTATCGCAGACAAGGACCGTTTTGTGACGGTCAAGGGTCTGTCGGAAAGGGAGGTGAAGGCCGACCATGTGAGTTGGTCAATGCACTATTCGGTATCAGGTAACGACTTGAAGCAGCTCACTGCCGATTGCACCCATTTTACCGAATATCTGAAAGATTTTATCGTAAGCAAAGGGTTCGCAAAAGAGGAGTTGCAGTCGGGTTCTGTCAATTTCAGCAACAACTGGAGCAGCTACTACTCCACGCAACGTCCTGAATACCACTACACGCTCTCCACCACGCTCGTACTCAACACCACCAATGTGGATAATCTGGTTGCCAATCAGAACTGTCTGAACGAACTGCTGGAAAAAGGCATCGTGGTTGAGGGAGGTTGGATGGACTTTCAGTACAAAGCCTTTACGGATCTGAAACCCGAAATGATAGCCGAGGCAACCAAGAATGCGAGAGTGGTAGCGCAGAAGTTCGCCGATGACGCCGCCTGCCGTCTGGGCAGCATCCGTCAGGCCAATCAGGGTGTGTTCTCCATGGAGAATGACTCCGACCAGCCGTGGATGATCAAGGTGCGCGTTGTTTCCACATTCCAGTACTACCTCAAGTAACCCGGTGCTAAACTTTCCACTCTAAACTCTAAACTTGCCAACTTCTTTCAACTTTCAACTCTCAACCTTCAACTGAAATATGGCTTTCTTCTCTTTTTTCAAACGCTCCAAGGAAGAGGAGCAGAAGACGCTTGACGAGGGACTGGACAAGAGCAAGCAGTCGCTGCTGTCCCGCATCGGTCACGCCATAGCCGGCAAGACGACCATCGACGATGATGTGCTTGACAATCTGGAGGAGGCACTCGTGGCATCCGATGTGGGCGTGGAAACAACCCTGCAAATCATCGAACGTCTGCAACAACGCGTCAAACGCGACAAGTATGTCGGCACGGACGAATTCAACCGCATAATGGTGGACGAGATATGCCGGATGCTCGAAGAGAACGCCTCTGACGCGTCTTTCAAAGAGGATTTGTCCGAGGCGGGCAAACCGTACGTGGTGATGGTGGTGGGTGTGAACGGTGTCGGCAAAACAACCACCATCGGCAAACTGGCATGGCAGTACAAGCAGGCGGGAAAGAAAGTGTATCTCGGTGCCGCTGACACGTTCCGTGCCGCCGCCGTGGAGCAGCTCTGCATCTGGGGCGAGCGCGTGGGAGTACCCGTCATCAAGCAGCAGCAAGGCTCCGACCCCGCGTCCGTCGCCTTCGACACCCTCCAGTCCGCCAAGGCTAACAACGCCGATGTCGTACTCATTGACACGGCGGGAAGACTGCACAACAAGGTGAACCTGATGAACGAACTGACCAAAATCAAGCAGGTGATGAAGAAAGTCATTCCCGATGCGCCGCACGAGGTGTTGCTTGTTCTTGACGGCTCCACCGGACAGAACGCCTTCGAGCAGGCACGGCAGTTCGCAGCCGCCACACAAATCACCTCCCTCGCCGTCACCAAACTGGACGGCACCGCCAAAGGAGGCGTGGTCATCGGTATCAGCAATGAGATGAAAATACCCGTCCGCTATATCGGTCTCGGCGAGAAGCCGGAAGACCTCCAACTCTTCCAACGCGAGGCGTTCGTCCGTAGCATATTAGGAATCAAATAATATCAAGTCCACTATGAAAAAATCCCTTTGTTCCCTCATTATCCTTTTGTCCGCTTTGACAGGATGCGTGAAGCAAAAGACCGTTGCTCCGTTTACCGATGCCTCGTGGATAGGCAAACCGATTGCAGACACGGCTTATTACGATGCCGACGGACATTCGCAAGTCCCCGCCCTCTATCTCCAACGCGAGTTCGTTCAGGAGAATCCCGTTAAAGAAGCCAAACTCCACATCAGTTCGATGGGATGGAACGAAGTGTATATCAACGGCGAGCGCGTGGGGGACAATGTATTCGGAAACCTTCCGACGGAGTACGACCACACCATCTATTACCTCACCTACGACGTAACGCCCTTTTTGCAGGAAGGCGAGAACATCATCAGCATCACACTCACTGCAGGTTATGCCGTCGGGATGCAGAAAAGGATGGCTGTCTTCGGCGCGCCGCGAGCGATTGCCGTATTGGAGATGCAGGGCGGTCAAAACGTGCAGCGTATTGTGACCGACAAGGAATGGATAATGACCGACAAGGGACCCGTCACCCGCAGCGATCTCTACGACGGCGAGACCTACGACGCGCGCCTCGAATACACACCCGATTGGGAACAGGCGCAGGTTCTTCACGCCCCTGAAGGCAGACTCCTTCCGCAACCGTCACCTTCCATGGCGGTGATGGACACCATCACGCCGGTTTCCGTGAAACCCGTTGTCCTCACCGAAAAGCGGGTTGAGACAGGACATTTCCTCGTGGATATGGGGCAGAATATGGTCGGTTGGTTCAGTCTCAAAGCCAAAGGCAAAGAGGGGAAACCCGTCGTGATGCGCTTTGCCGAGACCCTGCAGGCGGACGGTATGACCATCTATACGGACAATCTGCGCGAAGCCCGTTGTACCAACACCTATATACCAGCCGAAGACGGAGATTTCACCTATTGCCCCTCCTCCGTCTATCAGGGCTTCCGCTATGTGGATATAGAAGGACTGGACGAAATGCCCGCATTGGATGATATGCGGGGACTGGTTATCTACGACCGTATGGCTTCCACATCCTCATTTGAGTGTTCCGACACGCTGCTAAACCGCTTGCACGAGGCTGCCTACAACGGCATACGCGGCAACTACCACGGTATGCCCACCGACTGCCCGCAGCGCGACGAACGCCTCGGCTGGCTCGGCGACCGCTTCACCGGCGCTTACGGTGAGAGTTACCTCTTTGACAACCGCGACCTCTACCTCAAGTGGTTGCAGGACATTGAGGACACGCAGGACTCCAAAGGGCAGGTGGCGCACATCGCCCCGCAGTACTGGATCGGTCTGCGTTCCACCAACGTCACATGGTGCGGAACGTATATCAGCATCGCCTATATGCTCCTCCAACGCTATGGCGACGAACAAGGCTTCCGTCTCCACTACGACTCCATGCGCCGCTGGGTGAAATTTATCGTCAAGGACGCGATGGAGAACAATATAGTCGTCAAAGACACCTACGGCGACTGGTGCATGCCCCCTGAAAGTCAGGAACTCATCCACAGCAAAGACTCAACCCGCATCACCGACAAAGCCGTTCTCTCCACCACCGTCTTCTACCAACTTTTAGGCTATATGCAGGAGTTCGCACGGCGTATGGGGAAAAGTGCCGATGAAAAAGAATACGCAACGCTTGCCCAAAAGATCAGACAGGCATATAACGAACGCTATTTCAATCCCGAAACGGCACAGTACAGCAACAATACCGTCACCGCCAATATCCTCTCCCTCGCGCTCGGACTCGTACCCGAAGGACAGGAGCAGCGTGTGATGGACAACATCGTGGACGTTACCGTTAACCGCTTCGACAGCCACGTCAGCGTCGGCGTACTCGGTATCCAGCATCTGATGCGTACGCTCACACGTATGGGGCATCCCGAACTGGCGTACAGGATTGCCACCAACACTTCCTATCCATCGTGGGGATATATGCTGGAGCACGGTGCCACCACCATCTGGGAAC
>DBVX01000008.1:29446-30132 GCA_002308815.1 Bacteroidales bacterium UBA1253 | reverse complement strand
GGCAACCACGTCATGCTCCTCGGCGATGTGCTGCTCTGGATGTACGAAGACCTGGCAGGTATCCGTCCCGCGTGCGATGCGCTGACCGATGCACCGGATGCATACGCGCAACTCTATATGCAGCCGTATTTCGCCCCTGACCTCAACTACGTCAAGGCTTCCTATTATTCGGTGAACGGACTTATCCGCAGCGAATGGGAACGGCAGCCGGACGGCATCATCCGCTGGAGTGTCACCCTGCCGGAAGGCGTTTCCGCCATTGTACGGTTGCCCGGACAGTCGCAACAGACATTCAAAGAATCATTTGTCTGCACAGTCAATAAGTAACATATCCATTCCGATGCGGATGATGCATCGGTTGACGATACGTAACTAATGCGTTGAATACTGTCAGGAAAGCATATCCTGCAATGTCAGGGCGGTCATTGCCTCCACCACGGGGACTGCGCGGACGGCAATACAGCTGTCGTGCCTGCCGCCATAGAGACGGCGGATGGTCGCTGCAGGTTTGAAAAGGCAGCGGAACGTGATTGTTGTTCCATCGGATATGCCGCCCGCTATGCCGCCTGTCATCGCCTGTGGCGACAAGACATCCACCGGCTTTCCGTCCATCTCATACAGGTCGCTGCCGCGTTTGTCCAATGAGTCGAAGCCGAAGCCGTAATCAAATCCGTGGCAGCCGTTGA
>DBVX01000008.1:20543-29423 GCA_002308815.1 Bacteroidales bacterium UBA1253 | reverse complement strand
CCGCGACTGCAACTTGTCAAACAGCGGCTCGCCAACACCTGCGGGTGATCCTGTTACCTCACAGCCGACTATCCCGCCTATCGAATCGCCCGCCTGCTGAACCTTTTGCAGCAATATCTCCATCTTCGAGGGGTCTGTTTCCGTACCGACTTGAATGAGCCGCGCGCGGACAAAGATTCCCCGTTTCTCCAATAACTGCATGGCTATTGCGCCTGCAGCCACTCGTGATGCCGTCTCCCTTGCGCTTGACCTTCCCCCTCCGCGATGGTCACGGATGCAGTACTTCGCCTGATAGGTGTAGTCGGCGTGTCCGGGGCGGAACGAATGACGCAGCCATTCATAGTCCTGACTTCTCGCGTCACGGTTGCGGATAAGGAAGGCTATCGGCGTGCCCAAGGCTATAAGTCTGTCACCCTCTTCCCAAACGCCGCTCAACCATTCCACCTTATCCTCTTCACCTACAGCGCGGGGAGATACACCCGCCTGCCCCTTGCCCGACCTGCGGACAAGCATATCGCGTATCATCGCGAGCGAGACAACCGTTCCCGCAGGCACGCCGTCCACCACGCCGCCCACAGCCTTGCCGTGGGACTCACCGAAGGAGGTGAAAGCAAAATGTCCGCCGAACGTGTTCATTTCTTCAACAGAATCCAGATAATTATCGGCGCACCGAACAGCGCGCTCATTGTCGATATGGGCAACGGATAGGTTCCCATGCTACACAGCATATCGCATACAAGCAACAGGTCTGCTCCGACCAAAGCCGTTGCGGGCAATGTGAGGCGATGGGCGGATGTACGCAGCAGCCCCCGCGCGATATGCGGAACCGCCACACCGATGAAAGCTATCGGTCCGCAGAAAACAGTCACGCCGCCCGCCAGCAGACCGGTAGCCACCACAATCAGCAGCCGCGTCTGACCGATACCTATACCCAGTCCGCGCGCGTAATTCTCTCCCAACCGCAAGCCATCCAGCCGCTTAATCAGAGCAACTGCACACAGCATACCCGCCGCTATGATGGGAACAAGGACGTGTATTTCCTGCCAGCCGACACTGTTCAAACTTCCGAAAGTCCACGTGATGAACAGTTTGAGCGCGTCGGGATTGGCGAAAGTCTGCAGAATGTTTACCAGCGCGCTTGCAATCGATCCAATCATCATACCCACAATGAGCAGGCTGACATTATCCCTGACGCGCCGCGCAATAAGCAGCACGAGCAACAACGTGAGCATACTGCCCGCAATCGCCGCTGTGGTGAGTAGCAGGTTGCTTCCGCCGGTCATCAGACCGACTCCCATTCCGCCTATCGTGACCACCGCTACACCCAGTCCCGCACCACTGCTCACACCTAATATATAGGGACCTGCCAACGGGTTGCGGAACAGCGTCTGCATCATCAGTCCGCTAACCGACAACGCCATCCCCGCCAGTATGGCAGTCAGCATCTTTGGAAGCCGTAGCGTCAGAAGGATATGCCTCTCTATCTCCGCCAGTTCACCCCACGGCGACAACCAACGGCTGCCCACGCTGATGTTCAGTCCCGCCAGAAGCAACAGCAGCACCGTCAGGGCGACAAATATGACCGTATTCCGTTTCACGCCGCAAGGTTAGTTAATTATCCCGATTCGCTGCAGAAAAGCATCCTCCTCAACCAACGGAACGCCCAGTTGATCCGCCTTCTTCCGTTTCTCCGGTCCCATATTCTCACCCGCAAGGATGAACGATGTCTTCTTGCTGACCGACCCGGCGTTCTTTCCTCCGTGCCTCTCAATAAGTGCCTTGTACTCGTCGCGTGAGTGCTTTTGGAACACGCCGGAGATGACGATGGTCTGCCCCTCCAGTTCATTGGAAATGGGCTGACCGGTTGTCTCTTCGGCGGTGAACTGAAGCCCCGCCTGTTGCAGGCGAAGCAACATGTTCAGATTGTCCTCCCGCTCGAAGAAAGAAACGATATTGCGGGCTATCTGCTCCCCTACATCTTCCACAGCTGTCAATTGCTCGACACTCGCCCATTGCAGTTCCTGAAGCGAACGGAAGCGTCGCGCTATCTTCTTTGCGGTTGTCTCGCCCACCATCCGTATGCCGATGGCGAACAGCACCCGCTCCCACGGCACCTGTTTGGATGCCTCTATGCCGCTGATGATGCGTTGCGCGGATTTCTGACCAAAGCCTTCCAGTCCGGATAAATCACTCTCTTTCAGGTCATACAGGTCGGCTATGTTGCGTACCAAATTCTTTTGCCACAGCAGGTCGATTGTCTCCTCACCCAGACCGTCAATGTTCATCGCCTTGCGGCTGACGAAATGCTCCAGTTTGCCTTTCTGCTGCGGCGGGCAACCGTTCTCGTTGGGGCATCGCCATGCCGCCTCGCCCTCCACACGCACCAGCATTGTGCCGCACTCGGGGCAATGCGTGATAAACTGATAGACTCCCGTTGCTTGCTGCTCACCTGTTTCCTCTTTGCCCGTAATCTTCGGGATGATTTCTCCGCCTTTTTCCACCCATACCTTGTCGCCGTCACGGATGCCTAACTGCCGCACAAAGTCCTCGTTGTGAAGGGTGGCGCGTTGCACGATGGTGCCTGACAGCTGCACGGGGTCAAGATTGGCGACGGGGGTGACGACTCCTGTCCTGCCGACCTGATAGCTGATTTGTCGGAGAACGGTCAGTTGCTTTTCAGCCGGGAACTTGTAGGCGATTGCCCAGCGGGGTGTTTTGGCGGTGAAACCGAGTTCCTGCTGCGCGGCGATGTCGTTCACTTTCAGCACGATGCCGTCAGTCGCCACGGGCAGGTTCTTCCGTCCGGTGTCCCATCTTTCGATAAAAGCCATCACTTCGTCCACCGACCGGCACACCTGCATCTTTTCGCTGACAGGGAAACCCCATAGTCTTGCCTGTTCGAGGCGTTCGGTATGTGTCCTACCTGTCAGGTTCTCACCCAATACGTGGTACAGTCGGCAGGTGAGCCCGCGCCGCGCCACTTCGGCGGGATTGAGCAGTTTGAGTGTCCCCGAGGCGGCGTTGCGCGGATTGGCGAAGAGAGGCTCCTCCTGTTCCTCCCGCTCGCGGTTCAGCCGCTCGAACGCCTCCCATGGCAGCAGTACTTCGCCGCGTATCTCGTAGTAATCAGGCAGTCCCTGTACATACGATGGGATACTTTGTATGGTGCGGATGTTGCGCAGCACATCATCCCCCTGCACGCCGTCCCCGCGCGTCAGGGCGCGCACAAGACGACCTTTCTCGTAATGCAGGGATATGCTCAGACCGTCGTACTTGAGTTCAGCCACAATCTCCACTCCGGCAGGCAGATGCCGTACCCAGTCCTCTATCTCCTCGCGGTTGTAGCTGTTGGCTAACGAGAGCATCGGGTAGCGGTGCGCCACCTGCTCGAACCCGTTGGCTTTCCTGCCCAAATCGCTGCCCACGCGCTGGGTGGGCGAGTCGGGTGTCCGCAAGTCGGGATACAGTTCCTCCAACGCCTGCAAACGCTTCATCTTGAAATCGAAGTCGCGATCGCTGAGCGTGGGCTGGTTGAGCACATAGTACCGGTAGTTGGCATCTTCCAGTTCGGCGCGGAGGCGTGCCGCCTCCGCGCGTTCATTTGTTTCTGTGGAAAATAAATCGTCCATACGAATCCGTTTTTAGCGCACTATCACTTTTCTGTGTTTCACCTGCCCGTCAGCAAACAGGTGGATGATATAGATTCCTGCCGCCCAATCGGCGACAGGCAGTGTGTATGTTTCCGTGGCGACGGCATTCTCATACACGAGCCTGCCCTGCATGTCATACACACGCAGATGTCCGCCAGCGGCATTGTACACGCTCAAGTAGCCGTCCCCGAACAGCATATCGGGATTGCTGACCACCTCCGCTTCCGTATTCCCTTTGGCGGCGGAGAGGTTCAGTCCGACCAGTACAGGATCGTGGTCGGAGTATCGGAACATCGTTCCGTCGTCCGACTTGTCGTAGGTGAAACTGTCGCTCTCGTCGGCATTGATATGGTAGGCAGTCATACCCGTCACCTGCGGGAGCATCGTGGCGGAAGCCAAAGCATGATCCAGATAGCCCGCCTCACCGCGATAAGTGTAACTGTAACTGCTGTCTTTGTGGCAGTAGCGGTGCAGGTCGGTCATCCCGTAGTCGGTCAGCACGCGGATGGGATCCTCCATCGCGTAGGCGTTCAGGTCGCCCATCACCAGCATATCCTCGTCATCAATGAAATAGCGGAAACTTTCGTACTCATCAAGCACAGAGCGCGCTTCCCTTACACGGTCGCCGTTGTAGGAACTCTGACCGTCCCCCTGGTCGGCATTGTCGCCTGCACCACTGCCCGATTTGGCTTTGAAATGGTTGATGCTGAAGATGAACCTTTCGCCCGTCGCTTTCTCCTCGAAGCACTGCAACTGCTTGCGGTTTCTCACACCGCTGTTGTTGGTCCGTATGTCGCCGTAGGGCGCAACCGTCTGTGCACAATACACATAGCCCGACTTGGTATAACTGCCGTTGGTGCTTGTGCCGTCTTCAATATACGTGAATACCCTGCCCGTCGCTTTTGTCAGGTCGGCGGCTATCTCCCGTAGTGCGGACTGACCCATCTCCACCTCCACCAGACCGTATATGTCGGCGTCAATCATTGCCAGAGCCTGACTCACCTTCCGGCGTTGCGCCTGATGTTCGCTGTAGTCGGCGGGGCCGTAGCCTGTACCGAGATTCTCCACGAGGTAGTACTCCAGATTGGCGCAGCAGACCAGCAGCGTATGTGTACCGTGCTTGTCAATGGCACTGCGGTCATAGCCTTGCAGGATGTCATCGCGCGAATTGCCTGTCCACGTGCCGCTGACCAGCGTCACCGAGGAGGTCGAATTGACCCGCACAACCGCGTTATGCAACCGCTCACCCATACGGTGGTATTCGTTCACGCCCGTCAGACTGACCGACCCGTCGCTGTTGAGCGACAGTAGCGAATAGTAGTCCTCCGAGCCGGGAAGAACCCGGTTGGTAGGCGAATAGATGCGGCGGGGNNGGTTAGCCGTTGTAGTTATCGGTGATGTACCAGTCATCTGTCAGCCTCACCTGCTGTCCAACGTATGCGCTTAGCTGCGTGCCGGTCCATGCCTGTTTGTCAGTTACAGCCAGCGGTGTCTGAGCCGCCATCGGAAGAACAGAATAAAAGAGGAGAAGAACCGCACAGAAAGGTTTGACGGGAAAAACGAACGGGGCTTTGTGCATTCTGAAAACGGGATTTCTTTGCATTACGAACGGGCAAATTTACTGGGTTTATTGATAAGACAAAAATTATTCACGCTAATTTGTTTTCCTTTCCGCCGTTTTGCAGTACTTTTGCGCCGCTTTCGGGGATATACCGGTTTTGACAGCAAGTCGGACAGGTACGTAAGCATGCCGGACACGAACACCGTCCGCAACAGGGTTCAATCCGAAATTAACTGGCAACTACGAAGTAGCTCTCGCAGCCTGACCGAAGTACAGTAGGTCGCTTTATCGGGGTACAAGGTATCCCGTCGGGACGTCTCTCCAAGCCCTTGCCCTGAGGCTGAAGGATAAAGAGGCGCAGCAATATCAGGACTGGCCGGCGCAGGCCGCGATGCGTTGGTGAGACTATAGCGGATAAGGCAACAACCGGCGGTCCGGGTCAAAGTCGTTGCACGAAAACACAAGCCGGACTAAACATGTAGAAAGCGTATTGGTTCCTTGNNGGGTTCGACTCCCGCTATCTCCACTGGAAAAAACAGTTGATGCCCCAAGAAATGGTCTTGGGGCATCAACTGATAAAAAGGACTGCTACTGTCCTTCCTTCTGTACGGGACAGAATCCTTACAACTGGCGGCGCTTGTTGCCGGCAGGGGCATCGTACATCAAGGAGCCGCCGCCCGCCTCTCCGCCGCCGCCCACCTGAGCGGGCAGAGACGCGTCACCCGAGACCTTCATCACCAAGTCTGACAGCAACAGCACTTTTACTGTTACGGGTTCTTTGTATGCTTTCATCGTTTTCATAGTTTGTTTCGATATTATTATCATCAGTTAGTCATTCCGATATACCGGCATAACGAGATTCCGATACGCCGGTATATCGTTTTCTGTTACTTTTTTATCAGACGTCCTGACGCATCATAGACGCTGCCCTGACGGATGATGTAGAGTACTCCGTCCATCACCACTTTTTGTGCATTCTCTTTGCCACCGATGGCTTCGTCCACACCGGTGACCGTACCGCGCGGACCGCGGACGAGACGCAGAGCGTAAGCCTTGCTGGTCTCCTTGCCGAGCTGGATGGTGTACTCGCCTTCCGTGAGATCGGCTACCGCCTCGCCGTTGAAGGTCAGGTAGAGACGGACACCGTCCTCCATCTGATTGACCAGCGAGAGTTTGTAGTCATCCGCCTTCGGCGAGAGGATGGTCAGCGGGTAGGTAGCGGTGTTGTCCTCCGGACGGACAGCATTGACCGCAAGAGCGTGGTTGTAGTTACGGATCCACATTTGCGGGATGTCGTTGCTTGTCGCGAACTTGACAAGATCGTCACCAAGGGTGTACTTGTCCTCGGCATCGTCATCCGCCACACAGAGGATGCGGTCGGTGACACCTGTCCCGGATGTGAGCAGTACTTCGGCACGGTCGATGTCGCTGACAGGGGCAATCCTGCGCAACGGAGCAGAGCCTGGCGAAGGAACACTCCATACGTCACTCGAACCCGTTTGCGGAACTTGAACCATCACTGCCTGACCTACTACGTAGTTCGATCCGGCGAAATTGGTCACCAACTCCCACTGCGACGCGGTAGTCTTGTTCTCGTCTATATTCACACTCTTGTAACGGTAAGCGTACTTGACCGTATTCAACGCTGTCACATGGGTCAGATAGGAGTTGGCTATACCGTTCCAGTTGTGGTTGGTCTCGTCGGTCGGACCGTCGAAGCGCTCCACATCGCCGCCGCTGACATAAAGCAACGGCGCGTCAGCCAGCTTCTTGAAGCGGATTACGTTGTACGGACTGGCGAAGAACATGAAGTACATTCTGCCGGGTTCCACAATGCGGTTGTTGGGATCGCCTATGTCCTCCAAGTACTTATAACAAGCATTGACAGGTCCGGCAGCCGCACGCATCTCTCCGTCATACCAGATGATGTCGAAGTCCTTGCCGAGACGGAGCAGGGTCAGATGCTCGCTGTCGGCACCGCCGTAGATACCGTACTGCGCGTTCACTCTCCACGGCACACCCACTCCGTACCATGTACGTGTCTGCGCGTTGAGCGTCAGGTCGAAGTACGCGTTGGTCGTATTGATGCCCGCCGCCTCAGCAGACAGTTGTCCCGAAGTAGTCGGAGTCGCCTTGATGATAAGGTTGGTCGTGGTGAGTGTTCTGCCGTCGGGGATGGTCAGTTTGCCGGTTTCGCGGATGGTGGTGTTGGTGTTAGTCGCTGTCATAGACAGTGTCTCCGCGCTGACAACATCCAGATCGGGGAAGACAGCTGCAAACTGAGCCGTATAGGTCACATTGGCTGTAACACTTGCTATCTCGGGTGACCACTCCTCGAACGCGTAGTTGTACGTTCCGTCGAACGGCTTGATCGGGGTTGCACCATTATAGGTCGGTGTAGCACCGTAACGCACGTTCTCGTCGGTCTCAAGCGTCTCGTCCGCATTCTTCCACGTTACCGTGAACAGGTAGCGGTTGTAGTAGATATTGACCACGGTTGATCCGTCAGCGGCAATCGTGCCCTGCACGAACGCCTGCGCCGTGAAGCCTGTGTAGGTCTTGGCGGCNNCCAGCCGCTGTGGTTGTGGCAGTCGTGCCGGTCATATTCTGCACGTCAGCCGTCACCTCGGTGTAGTTGTCGTCAGCGATGTTCTGCTGCCAGTGCTTGACCGTGTAAGGTGTGTTGTTGTTGGCAGTCCAAGTGGCGGTATATTCGGTGTTTGCCGCAGGCATCGTAGCTGCTACCGCAGGAGTCCACTCATTGAACGTGTAACCCGTCTTGGTCGGTGTGGCGGGAGCGGTGATAGCAGCCTCGTACGGCGTGCTGCCGTGGGTGTAGTCACCCGTCAGCGCGTCGCCGTCGGTTGTCCAAGTGAGCGTGTAACTCAGGCGCGTGTAGTAAATCTTAACTACCGTATTGCCTTCACCCGCGATGGTACCCTGACTGAATGCCTGTGCCTCAAAGCCTGTGTAGGTGTTGGCTTCGGCGGCAGTCGCCTCGTCCGTTGTGCCGGTCATATTGACAGTCTCATCGGCTGTTGCGGGATACGTGTCGTCCAACTGCTGCTTGTAGTGCTCTACCGTGTAGGCGGTATTGGTATTGGCAGTAAAGTTGGCGGTGACGGTCTTGCTTGCAGCCGTAGCGTGGATACGGATCGGGTTGCTCGTTACCATGTAGCCGTCAGCGGCTGTAACGCCCTCGGGCAGTGTCCAAGAAGCGAACGTGTAACCGGCGGCGGCAGTAGCGGTGATGTCACCCGAAGCCGTCTCGCAGCCAATTTCGCTTACCGATGCGGGACTGACAGATCCACCTGTTCCGGCTGCTACCGTTACAGTATACTTGTTCTCCGTGCGGTTGAAGGCAGCCTTGTACGATGTCGCTTCCGTCACTTCGGCGAGGGTAGGAGTCCAACCACTGAACGTATAGGTGTACTGTGCGTCAGCCGCTTTCGTGGCATCGGCGTGTACGGGTACATATCCTGCCTCCTCAAACGTCTGGTCAATCTGCGAGTCATCGTCATTGAGCCATGTGATTGTGAAGCCCTGAGCTACCTTGTAGGTATAGCCTTCCGCCTTGGCGGGATCCGTATCGCGGACGGCGAACTTGCCGTAACCGGAAGCGATGGTAACATTACTACCCGGGTCTTTGGAGTAATAGCCGCCGGAGAA
>DBVX01000008.1:254-20518 GCA_002308815.1 Bacteroidales bacterium UBA1253 | reverse complement strand
CCGTAAACATACGCATATCCGTAACCAGAGCCATCATGTTTTACAGCATAACTTTTACCTTTGGTAGCAGATGCTATCAACGCGCCACCATATAGATTAACCGTAGAGTTAGTGTTATACACCTGAACAGCTGCTGCCCATCTCGATGTGCTATTATATGTATTTTTCGCTTCAATCACTCCTCCATTAACGGTAAGTGTGGCCGAACTGTTATTTACATCTACTGTATAGTAGTTTGTATTACCTGTTCCCTCGAAGTAAATCTTACCACCGCCACGCGAATCATTGACTGTTAACGTATAAGCACCGTTGATGTATATGTAATATTTTGCCGTATTGGTATGCTTCTCAGATAGCGTATAACCATTCAAGTCAATGGTGAAACTGGTTGAAAGCGTCCTTGTGGTATTGTTTGCATCCGTAATATTACTATACAGTTTCAACGTACTACCTGCGGAACCATTTGCTGCCGTAAAAGCAGAAGCGAATGTGCTATAATACGCAGCCTCACCACCGGCTGGTGTAACGGAAGCCACATACGTCAGTTCGTTATAGGTTGCCGTATAGGTAGCGTCAGCAGTAACGGTAGTAACAGCAGGTGACCATCCATTGAAGGTGTATATCTTATGGTTTACCTCATCGGTTGCTCTTACAGGATCTTCGCAAGCAGGCGTTGCACCGTATGCCAAAACTGCGGTCTTAAGCGTCGTGCCGTCATAATTCTTGAAGGTAATTGTATATGTGCGGATGGTCGGCGTGTACTGCGCGGTATAGGTAGCCTCACCCGTAACAGCGGTTACGGCAGGTGTCCAACCCGAGAACGTATAGGTGTTCTGCGCATCACCTGCCTTGGTCGGATTCGCATTGGGATAGACGGGTGTCTCGCCGTACGCCACATTCACCACTACTTCAGCATCCACGCCGTTGTCGGGATCGAAGGTGATTGCGAATTCACGAGGAGTACCGATCGCACTAAACTGCGCCGTATAAGTCGCTTCGCCCGTAACAGGCACGATGGTGTTGTCCCAACCCAAGAAATCATAGGTATGAGATGCGGTCGCCTTTTCGGGTGTAACGGGGCAAACAGGTGTGGTGCCGTATTCCACTTCCACTACCTGTTGTGCACCGTTGCCGTCCAAGTTGGCGAACGTGATGTTGTACTTTCTCGTGTGCTGAGTGAACTGCGCGGTATAGGTTGCTACGCCGGAAACAGGTACCAACGCGGGATCCCAACCGGAGAAGGTGTATTCATACTGCGCGGTGCTTGCTTTGGCAGGCTCGACGGCGACATCGTTGTTGTCGCGGTTGTAGAACGGGGTCGAACCGACACCGAACTTGCCTGACCATGAAGCACCCGCGCCATCCACGTTATTGAGCGTAATGAGGTACAGCTCGTTTACATAGTCGTACTGCGCCGTGTAAGTTTCCTTACCCGTAACGGCGGGCAGAGTGGCGTTGGCGGCGAAATACGTACCGGCATTGTTCTTCCAGCCCGTGAAGAGATAGTAACCGTCCAAGTCACGTGCGCGACCCGGAGTCAGACCGTTATATACGGGATTGACACCCTGTGTCACGAATTCTTGTTGTAGCGGGGTGCCATCGTAGTTGGCAAACGTAACTTTATAACGTGGCGTGGTGCTGTAGTGGGCGTAGAACGTCATCTCACCGCTTACAGTAGGCAGCGAAGAGAGTTTCTCGCCACCGTCGGTCAGCGACCAACCGTCGAAGGTATAAGCAAAGTTATTGTCCGCTTCTTTGGTCGGTGTGGCACCGTCATAGGAGACAGCCGCTCCGTAAGCCTGCTTGGTATCTGTTTCCAGTGTCTCCTCACCGTTCTTCCATATTACCGAATACTTGTTCACGGTCTGTGACCAGACAGCGGTATAGGTTGTGGCACTTGTTACGGAAGGCAGCGTGGCATCACCCATATATTGGGTTGTCTCATCCGCCGCCAGCCAGTACTGGAAGTAATAGGTGTATTGCGCGGACGGATCCTTCACAGCTGTGTAGGAAGGAGTTTCGCCGTATGCATACTCAACCGGCACATCAGCACCGTTGTTCGCCGCTTTGAACGTAACTGTGTAGTGGCGCGCATTCTCAGTGAATACGGGACGGTAGCTCATATCCGCCGTAGCCGTTTCCAACGTGGCATCCCAGTGATAGGTTGTGCCGGAAACGCTGCTCTTCCAACCGTAGAAGGTATATGTGGCAGCTGACGTTGTCTCCTTGGTCGGGTTGGTTGCAATAACCGCCTGATCGGGAATTCCATTGTAGTCTGTTACAATAACTTTGTCATTTGCGTCCGAACCCTCTTCTTTCATGTAGAAAGTAACATTAACGGTCTTGAGTTTCCACTTGCCCGCTGTTTCGTCATAGTAGTAGAATCCTTCATATCCGGTCTTCTTGCACTCGAAGACGGTCGGGTCGGAAGTTGCTTCCACCTCCCACCACTGGCACTCGTCCATGAGAATCAGCAAGTCGTCCGCAGCGGTCAAATAGGTATGGTTAGCTTCTTCCACACCAATCAGCTTGCTGTTGGCATCTGTTTGTGTCTTCTTCAATTCCACAAAGCCGGACGGTTTCGCATATACCTTAGGCTCGATTACCTCAAAACAGCCGTTGGTATAAGTCTTCTTCCACTCTCCGTCAAGATATATCCATGCCTCACCGGACTTAGTGCTTGCGGTCTCTTTATAGGTGCCGTCACCATTCTTCAGTTTGGCAGGCTCCATATCCACCTGACGCGTTGTAGCAGAACCACTGGATACACCTGTAATCAGCTGGATACTTGTGGCAGATGCGGCAGCAGCATTGTATGTGATGGTACCTGCATCGTCATTAGAATATATATTCGCGCCATTGGTTGCATTTGTTCCGCTTGCAATTGATTTGGTTGTGAACAAACTACCCTTCACATCTATCTTGCCATGTACATTGACTTCAGCATCGTCATACGAAGTAAAC
This sequence comes from Bacteroidales bacterium UBA1253, assembly GCA_002308815.1. GTDB lineage: Bacteria > Bacteroidota > Bacteroidia > Bacteroidales > Paludibacteraceae > Colicola. The sequence continues at coordinate 17,554 of DBVX01000008.1, read as the reverse complement.
GTACTCTGGTCCTTGTCAAACACATACAAACTGCAACCGGAATTGATAGTCAGCTTGCCTGTCTTGTTGATTTCAAGTTGTGAACCGGGCAAGAACTGTGTGCTCTGCGTAACAGCGAAATTACCATCGAGGATATGAATCTTCATATTCGTCGTAATAGGCAGTATATAGTTGGCAGAGTTCATTGTTGCCTCCTCCATAACAATTTTCAGAGAACCCAGTTTAGCGTTACTGTTGGCTTCCCATACCTGGTAACTGTTTGCATAACTCTTGCGCACCCAGGAAGACTCGTCCGGATCATCCACGAGGAACAACGCTCCGCTCGTGCCTATCACTTTGATATTGTCATCTTTGTTGTAACCGATACCGACAACTCCCTTATAGTAGTTACTCATCGCGCATACCAAACGGGATCCATAATAATAGGTGGCAGGTACTTCGATATTGTTGATTTCATACTGCTGTACAGGGAAGAACTTATAACTGTTGTTGTTATATACATTCACGATATTACTCATGGATGGCATACCGTATATCTGGAACATCTCGCGTACCTCGGCGTTGTTCTTCACCTTGATTTCACCCGCACCGGTAATTTTACCCCACGCATAGAGAACTGCACCACTGTTGAGCTGAATCAAGCTACCGCTATTCATATATATACGTGAATACGGGCCTTTGATATAGCTGATGTGTCCCGTTTCGGCACACCACATCTGCGCACTCACTTCAATCTTTCCGGAAACGTTCAATTTGGCATTTGCGGCGAGAGTAAGACGCATAAATTCAACGATGTCTTTTGATGTAGTGGTCTTGTTCTTGTTATCATTTCCTCCATCCGCGTAAATCGCATTCTGACCCACGAGATGCGGAATGAGCAGGGTCGCATTGGACGGCAGTTCGTAGTCACCTGCAGGCAGGGTATAATTCTGCGTCATCACAATCGTATGATTGCTTCCGGCATTGTCCTTTGTATATTGCAATGCTGCCTCAAGCGTCGTGTAATGCGCACCGCCCACAATCTTACATACGTACGGACTTGGATTCTCCGTAGCTATCACATAGTAATATCCTGCCGCATAATCGGCTTCCGTATCATCTATCGTGTATATATTGTATCCTGCTGCTTTATATGTCGCCAGATTGGTATTGGCATCATATACACCACCTTTAAGTTTCACGTTTGAGGCAGATGCAGCTGCGTTCAACGGACCATAGGTGGTGGTGCCGTTGCCGGCAGCCTTGAATTTACCGCCACGTACCTCTCCGACAGAAGTCGCATCGAAGAACATCGCATATACACCGGTAGTGGTCGCCTGTGCGCTTACGATGTCACCATCAATGGTAAAGTTCTTTTTCGCATATATACCATAACTTGTTGCACCGTTCGTTGCTGTGGAGCTAATGGTATTGTTCGAAAGATTCAAAGTAGAAGCCGTGTTTCCCCATACGCCATACACATTGATTTTCGCCTGCGCATTATATAACGTACCCGTACTATTTAATGTACCGTTGATGTATGCGCCGTACACATTCTGCGAATAAGCGGCATTCGATGCCAGAACATTAAACGCGGCGTTTGTAACGGTCGTTGTCTTGCTCGCGGCATTGCACAGACCGTACAGTTCCGAATTCTGTGCAACGATTGTAGTTCCCTGCTTTGCTTCTACGGCAAACGTGCCACCGCTGATTGTCAGCGAACCCGACACGTGATTGACACCGTACGCCTTGACCGACTGCGCCGTAACCGTTGCATTGGTATTGGTCAGACTATTCGTACCGTCCTCGGCATACAGGCCATACGCTTGGTCCGTTCCGAGCGTTGTCGCCGTCAACGTACAACCCGTTGCCGACACATTGGTACGTGAATAAATGGCATACGCCTTGTTGGTATTGGACTTACCGGTGATATCGCAATTGGTCAGCGTGATGGTCTTGTTTGCCACACCGCCAACGAATCCGTACGCCGTACCGGCTGTGCCTCTTGTCTCGCCAAGCAGGGTTGCGTTGGCAATCGTGGCATTGGCAGCCGCACGTGCGCCGTAGGCACCGGTTCCGCTGGTCTTGACAATACCCTTGAAAGTACCGCCGTCCACATTGAGCGTACCATACTGGTGATGCAGACCATACGCATAGCCTGTTTCCGCATTGGCGGTATATGTACCGTCCTCAATGGTGGTGGAAACCGCACTGGTAATTGTGTTTACCGCCGTCGCATAGTTCGTCGGAGAAGTAGCCGTCACGGTAAGGTTGTTCAGGCTGACCGTTCCGAGGTTGTTGATACCGACAACTTGTGTTCCGCTTACGCCGGTCGCTTCCGCCGTAACTTTGGTGTTCTGCTGCATCATCGCCGTGGCTCCGGCTGCGATGTGAACACCATATACATCAGACGTTACCGCAGTTACATCCAGTTTGCCGCCATTGAAATTCATACGACCGGCATTGACGTACGCGCCGTAGGCGTTGGTCGTCTTGGCATTAACAGCAAAGTTCGTTGTCGTAATAGTGGACACTCCGCCGTTCACATAGACACCGTATGCATTTGTTCCCGTGGTGGTCTCCACCGTAACAGCAGCGTTGGTGATATTGCTCTGACCTGCGGACCACAGACCGTAAGCGTTGGTCGGGGCGGAAACTGCAATCGAACCGCCGTTGAGCGTGGCATAGTCAGTTGCAGAAGCCACATGCGCTCCTTGTGCATTACCCGAATTGGCCGTCACGGTCAGGTCGCCGTTGGTCATATAGAAGATACTACCCTGCTGCACGTCCACGCCATACGCCGCACCCGCGCCCGTGTTGGCGGCGGAAAGCGTACCGCCCTGCATCGTCAGTTTGGCAGCCTGCGTGAAAGTAACCACGCTGACAGCACTTGCCGAAGCGTAGGACGTGTGAATCTCACCTACTTGCGTGAAACTGCCGTCGATAATCTTCACGTCTATATTGGCTGCATCAATGGAGAATGCGGAAGCGCAGTTGGCTGTCAGTACCTTGCCGTTCACATCGAAGGTCATAGACTTGGTGATGGATACCGGTGTCGTGATTACTACATTGTTATTCATCAATTTGACGGTCGGCTTGTTGTCCATACTGTTCGCCTGCGTCATCATATCTGTCAAATTACCGGTATGCGTACGAACTCCATTCTCCTCAATACAAGCCTCGTATCCCACCACCTCTTCGGAAGAGCATGCTATTGTGAACTGTGTCGGTTCGCCGTATGCAGGAGTGACTGTAACCGTAACATCAATACCGCCCCAATGCGTAGCCGTGAAGGAATACGGGATTTCCAAACGATTATTCACCGCATCCAGCGTAGCAGCCCCTAAGGCTATCGAACCATAGCTATTGGAGAGAGCCGTGGTCGTGATGGTGAAATCGGAAGAAGTCCACGGACCGATCAAAGTCGGACATGCCACATACACTTTCTTGCCGCTATAGGTATCCAATTCCGCTTCGGAGCCGGTACCTACATTGACTGCCAAATCGCCGGATGCCTCTCCCCAGCCAATCTCCTTGAACAACGGACTAATCGTCACATTGGCATGCGCCGTATAGACATAGGTCTTAGTTGTAGGGCCTGTTCCGGATATTAATGCACCATTCTCATACCATCCCAAGAAACTGGATGCATCGGACGGAACGGACAGCGTTATTTTATCCGCCGCATAGGAGTTCTCTTCGCGTGCCTCTTCCGTGGAAGTGGTCATCGAAAAATCAAAGCCATCATCTTTGAATTTCCAAATCGCCGTACCGTCGGACTCCGTAGAACCCGTGTTATAACTCGTTATATACTCATACTGCACGCTATACGAACCACCCACCGGCACCGCATAGGTAATCACATACTTGGTGGCAGGCTTAAAGTAGGCCGTCGGCCGTATCCAGGTAGCCTGCGAACCTCCCGCCGTACTTTGGATTACATCCGCAGTACCCGTCCAAGGTCCATGATTCGCTTGATCGCTCTGCGTACAACCTCCGGTAGTGGACGCCGGCTGGCTGGGGTAGTTTGTTCCACGCTTTCCCCATGAGCCATTGAACTCATAACCACGAGAAGGTCTTGCCCAATAATACTGGTTGGTAAGCGTACATCCCCCATCTCCACCATCCGTAATATAACATGCATTTGTTGTGCTGTTATTTGAGCTGGCTGTACTAACCAAGAGACCTCCAGGCTGGGAGTTCTTGAAACTGCTGTTCGCCACGTTTGATTGATTGCTTGTACTCAGATACACCAAACCTTGTGCCGGATCGGCAGTAGTCGCACTGATATAGTGCGTTCCACCAGCCCATGCGTTGCCGGAGAGCAGCAGGAGCGGCACCGCCAACGCGATGAACGCCCTCGCTCGTGTCGTTAAAAACTGTTTGATTTTCTTCATAATTTTATAAAATTTTTTGTTAATTATTTTCTATGATTGGTTTCAAAAAGTTGATTTTTTTATATTTTTTTGTAGTTAAATAGGTTTTCGATTCTTGATAGATGTTATAGAGGTTCTATATGTTCTTTCTGTAAGTCAAAATGACCGATATAAGCAAAATTTATTTCGATTTTTTGAATAAATCAGAGTGCGTACCCGTTCTAACTAAAGCAACCAAACACACTGTTTCTTGAATATCATAGACCAACAACCAATCAGGTTCAATATGGCATTCCCAAAAACCCTTGTAGTTACGCCCTACTAACTTGTGTGGCAGATAATCAGCCGGAACTTGTCCATTATTTTTCAAAAACTCCAATGCGATCCTGAGATCCTGCATATCACAACCTCTTCGCTCACAGAGTTTCAAGTCTTTCTTAAACTGATCAGTTGGTTTTAACTCGTACACACTTACCCCAGAATATCCTTAAACATTTCATCCACATCCGTGTACGTCTTCAAGTCTGCGGTTCTGGCTTCCTTCATCGCAGCGAGAGTTTCAGCATTGGGCTCGTATTTCTCCGATTCGCTGAGGATTTTAATCCCCCGCACTTGCCGGATGAGTTCAATAACAGGCTGAACCAACCGATTCGTCGGACTGTATTCTATTGTCATCGTCTGCATCATAAACTTGGCATTTATTGGTTGAGTCCACTCTAATATCCTTTCTTGTAGTCACTACGCTTTGGTTGTCCAACATACGATACCGACACGGTCTTCATAGCGTTACAAAGAACAATCTTTCCGAGTAACGTCCATTAAAAGCGCGCAAAGTTACGGCATTTTTCAATACCGAACAAATCATTTCATAACTTTAACCGATTTTTTAAGCAATTGCGCCGATTTGCGAGAGTTTGCTTATATTTTTTTTCGGCAATATATTAAGAATATAATAACGACCCGAATGAGGCGTTATCGGAGTGTCACCATCACTTATAGAGATACCTTTTTATCGTCTGTTTCTCAGTTCTTTGCAGAGGAAAATCCGTAATCTCCACATCATAAAGTTGAGAGTAGAGGGGAAGTTGGGGATTGATGGTGCGGAGTACTGACAGCCTCATCCCCTTCCCCTCTCCTAAGGCGAGGGGAGTTTGAGAAACCACAATGGCAACGAGGTGACCGTCACGGGCGAAGACAATGGATTCTTTCACTTCCGGCAGGGCATTGATTTTGCTTTCGATGTCCTCAGGGTGGATGTTCTCGCCGTTGGGGAGAACGATGATGTCTTGCTCGAGGCGGCCTTCCACATAGAGATAGCCGTCCTCGTCCAGATGCCCTTTATCGCCCGTATGGAGCCAGCCGTCCGCATCTATCTTCTGCGCTGTCGCTTCCGGGTCTTTATAATAGCCGAGCATCACATTCTCACCTTTGACAAGGATTTCTCCGTTGTGAGCAATGCGCAAGATTAAGCCATCTACAACTTTACCTACAGAACGGCTTTTGAATTCATTAGCAGTCGCTAATGTTATTCTCGTTCCACACTCAGTCGCCCCGTAGCCAATTGCAATCCCGATATTGTTTTGTTGTAAATATCTTTCAGCTTGCAATGTTAGTTCAGAACCTCCAATCGAAAGAAAATCTAATCCGTCAAAGATTTGTGAAATTTCAATATTTTCATTTATGATATAATCAATAACTTGAGGCACTACGAATATGATTTTAGGTTTAAGAAGCATAGAAGATTTAAACATGCTCTTTATTGTTAGCTTTTCAGAAAGAATAATATTCGTAATTGCTCCGGCGCATAATGGCAAAAGTAATTCTATAACAAGACCGTAAATGTGGGCAAAAGGCAAGATAGCCAAAACGTTTGTGCCGACATAATGCGAAAAAACATCAAGTTTATATGCGACATTATTGCTTATGCTTGCTATAGAAAGCATAACTCCTTTCGGATTTCCAGTTGAACCCGACGTAAAGCAAATCATGGCGAGAGTATCATAAGCCACTTGCGGGAAAGAGACAGAGGCTCGTAATTGGTTTGACGTTGTAGTGACGTTGGCTTTGACTGTCAGTTGAACGGTGGCTGGCTGGCGGGATTCTGTAATAATTGTATGCAGAATTTGCCAATTATCTAGACTAATCACATTCTCTATTTGCGAAAGTGATTGCTCTTTCAACTCATCCCATATTTCTCTATCCACAAATAGAGCTTTCGCATCGGAGAAATCGATAAGACGAGCAATTTCATCGAGTTGGAGCGAATGTATAACAGTGACCGACACACCTTGCATCTTCGCGATGGCAAGGTAAGCAATCACCCAATGGGAGGAGTTGGCACCGCAGATAGCGATATGGTCTCCTTTTTGCAGACCGAGTTGCGTGAGAAAATCAGCAACCCGGACAATCTCGGCATACATTTCGCCGAAAGTATAGTGGTTGCCCCGAGAGGTGTCTTGGGCTTTGCCATCTTCCGTGAGATAGAAATCCGTCAGGGCGGGTTGATTCCAGTTATTGCGGATGGTTCCCGCTAAGATTTCCAAGTAGTTGCGAGTCATAAGTATTCAGTATTCGGTTTTTAACTTCCGGTCGGCAAGTTAAACGAATTTATACACTCTGCGTCTGTTCTCTATTTCATCGTAGATTTGCATTGCTTGATTCGCGTTCAAGCCGACTTTTTCTGCCAAGCGGAGGCAATCTTCGCGTTTGGGGAGCGGATTATCGTTGACGGAGGTGGTATGATAGTCGCCGGCAGTACCACATGGTAGCAGATCGTATGCCGGCGAGAAGTGCCAGCCCTTATCATAGATGAATGCAAAATTGCGTGCATGGTCATCGCAGTTGCCAATAATCACATTGAAGCACATCAGACGATAGATTTTTTTTGCTTCTTCCATTGAATGCGTCAATCGGTTGGCTAACGCGAAGATATGCTGATAATCCATACAGGGAATCGTGTAGTCTGCCTGCAGCAGTCCGCTTGCCGTTACCACATGGATCTTGGTGCCATCCGACTTACGGTCAAAACGTTGGGTCGCGAACCATTGGTCTTCAAACAGTCGCGTTTCGGGCATTTCAATACCGCATTGTTTAGCGAGAAGCGAATAGCGGTATTCCTCCTTTCCCACAGTTTTCTTGTCTCCCTTTGCGCGAAACTTAACGAGCCATTCGACATCATCTTGCTTAATAAAGATCTTCGGTCTTGCGCCGCCCGGCGAACCGCCACGTTGCACCAACTCTTCGAGATGCTCTCCCATATACGCATCGTCTGCCAAAATAGAATCCGACTCTGCGGCTAAGCGCTCAAAATCGAGGTACTCAGGCGTATTATGCAGGCTTCTGTCCGGTCGAAATTCTAATGCGCCGCGTCCGTTTTGACCAACCAAGCAGAGACGCTCTAAAATATTGAGATTATTGCTATTGATGCCTTTTTGCATCAAATAGCGATGAAGCACCAGTTTCCCCCAACCATCGGGAAGACTATCGGCAAACACGCCAAAAGAACCCTCAAAAGGATGGTATGGAGCTATCTTCAAACCGGGTGTAATCGGCAACTCGAAAGGAGAGATACTAAATCCGTTCCGGAGCCACTCTGCCGAATACTCAAATGCGCAAGTCTGCGGCTTATTCGGCGTTAGACCTAACCGTCCGACTTGTCGTCCGTGCATCCATACTTCTATTTGGGTCAATTCAGCCATCAGCGCACGTGTTTCTTAGATTGCGACTCTGCTAACATCTCGTCCATTGTGTTCCACGTCTTGGATGCGAAGAGCGAGTGAAAATCATCCAATGCATTAAGCGCATAGGCGATGGATAATAATCCTCGCAGCGAGATTTGGGATGTCTGCTCAAAACGGCGATACGTAGGTAATAGCATGCCGGCTCGCTGTGCCAATTCCGCTTGCGTCATATGTAGTGCTAACCGACGTTTCTTGACGCGGGCAGCCAATTCTCTCGCCTCCGAATCAGGTGTATTCATCGTGAGTTCAATCATAGTTTTCGAAATTTGCCGCAAAGGTACAAAAACATTTGATGTATGCAAATAAAAGTAATAAAATAATGTTATTTTATGCGATTTTGCACATAAAAGTAATAATATTTTATTACTCTACCACACTATACACCATCATCATCCCTGATGCTGTTCTATATAGTCGTACAAATCTTGAAGGGTGACGAGCATTTTGAGAGCCCCCCGCTCCGGTTGGAAACCGAAGGTGCGGCGCATAAAAAGGGATGTCTCCACGGCATCAAGCGATGTCATGCCGAGGTCGCGTTTGAGTTCCGCATCGGGAACAATGACACTTGGTTCGTACTCCAGCCGGTCAGTCATAAACGCGGTTACTTTTTCCTGAATTTCCTGTCGGGTCATAGTTGTATATGATGTCAGATTACAATGATGTCAGTTATCAAATCTTGCGGAATACAAGCGCGCTGTTGGTACCTCCCATGCCGGAGGAGTTGGAAAGAACGGTACGGACGGGGGTATAGATTGTCTTGCGGACGATATTGAGGTCTTTGGCTTCGTCAATGACGTTTTCGAGATTGATATTGGGTGCCACAAAATTGTTTTGCATCATCAGAATACTATATACCGCCTCGCTCGCACCTGCCATCCAGTTCTCGTGCCCGGTCATCGACTTGGTCGAAGATATATAGGGTCTAGAGGGTCTAGATGTCCTAGATTCCTTAGATTCCCTATATTCCCTAGATTCCCTAGATAAGATAGAATGGCAGAAGAGACGGGTGAGGGCTTTGGCTTCCTCTATGTCACCTGCGATGGTGGACGTGGCGTGAGCATTGACGTAATCAATATCCGATGGTTGCAGCCCGGCATCGCCCAACGCACGCTTCATAGCGATGTATTCACCATCGGCTGAAGGCATGGATATCCCGTCTATGCCGTTGGAAGAGAAACCATATCCAACCACCTCCGCCATAATGTTTGCTCCGCGCGCTTTCGCATGTTCATAATCCTCCAAAACCAATGCGGCGGCACCACCGGATGGAACCATTCCGTCTCTATCTTTATCAAACGGGCGGGATGCGCCAATAGGGTCGTTATTACGACGGGAGATAGCCTCAAGTGCATCCGTTGCGGCAGAACCTCTCATATCCAACACAAACGAACCGCCTGTCAAGATGGTTTCTTGCAGTCCCTGACGAATCAGCATGGCTGCCAACCCTATCGCGTGACTACTACTTGCACAAGCAGCCCCTACACATAGATTTATGCCTTTAATATGAAATATCGCGCTCAAATTCATGGTTACAGACGATGTCTCTCCTTGAAAAAGCGCATTGGGACCTATTATCATCGAATCGTGCTCTTCATCCATAATCGGCAAATAATCCAACATGTGCATATTAGCATCATTACCGAAGATAATACCTACTTCATTTTTGTTAAGGAAATCATCCGATATGCCGGATTGCTCAAACGCCTGAAGAGCTGCCATATAGGCATATTCTGCATCTTCGGACATCGTAGCACGGAACTTACGGGGTAGCAAAGGTTTTAAGTCGGGTCGTGGCACATTACCGACAAGACCGGAGTGAAGACCATATTCTATGCGCTTCGGGTCAAAGACGATTCCCGAACGTCCTTCTTTGAGGCTTCTGGTGACGGTCTGCAGGTCCTGCCCGATGCAGGACCAGATGCCCATACCTGTTATTACTACGCGTTTCATTAGAAGTGGTCAGTGTTCGGTTTTTCAGCGCAGCAACCATTCCTCAATGCCAACTACATCAATCGTATAGGCATCCATCTCTATGGTCTCACGTTGATCGCGCGTGACAATGGTCAATTTGCTGCATTTCGTGCCTTTGGCGGCTTCCTTCAATCCGTCTATTTCTCGTTGGCGTGTATCTTCATCATTCAATGCCCAACAAACCTGTATCACCTCCTCCACAATTTCGTCATGCTGAACAATGAAATCGCACTCATGCCTCTCCTGCCAGTAGAATATCTTGCGTTCCTCCCCACGACGACGGTACAGATCCAGTGCCACTATGTTTTCCAGCAGTTTGCCGTTGTCCGTTGATTGCGGCATCAGCACCGCTTGACGCATACCGGTGTCTATCACGTAGTACTTGCGGAGAGACTGGTTCTCCTTAACGAGCGATGCGCTGTACTTTGGGAACCGCACAAACATATATGCCTCAACCGCCCAATCCGCCCAGTCGTACAAGTCATCTTTGTTCACGTTCGCGCCACCGGAACGCATATCGTTGAAGATGCCGTTGATGGATGTGGTCTTTGTCAGATTGAGCATGATGCGTTTGAGAAAATAACGCAAGCCTTCGATATTCTTTATCTTGTGGCGCTCCGCCAAGTCACGCAGCAACATTGTGTTGAAATAGCCCTGCAGGCGTTTCAACTTTGTCGATTTATCTTTAGTCAACACTACCTGCGGAAATGCGCCATCGTGTATATAACTCTCCATCGCCGCATGTCGTCTTGCCTTGCCGCTCTCCAAACAACTAAACGCATCAATGGCAGTAAAGCGGCAGAACTCGACAAAGTTGAGCGGAAGCATCTCATAATCAAGCGTCCATCCTCGCCAAGCGGTAGATATCTCTTTGGACAGCAACTTGGCATTGCTTCCCGTGACATATACATGCGGACAGTATGACTTGAATACACGCAGCACAAACAAATCCCAGCCGAAGATGTTCTGTATCTCATCGAAGAACATATACACCTCTTTCAGGTCAGCGTTCGGGTACATCTCCCGATAGGCACTCAACACTTCGTCAAGCTCTTCCGTTTGCATGTCCGACAAACGCTCATCATCAAAGTTAATCCACAGTATCTGTTCCCGTTTGATTCCGTTTGCCATGAGTCTGTTTACAGCAAGCATCAGCAGGGATGACTTACCGGCACGATGCACACCGGGAACGGTAATTATAGAGTCCGGATTATCGGGTATCACCACTTCCCGTTCTGTCCTGTCAAACGGCAACTCGGCTTGTGTCAGCGCGATTAATGACTTGAACAATTCTTTCTTTGCCATCTTTTAGTGTGAATTTTTTCCTGAATATTCGGAAATATTCCATAAATCCTTCCGTGATTTTCGGAAACATGCTGCAAAAATACACTTATTTAACCAATACAAGGAATAAAAATTACACTTTTCAAATTTTTCCGTTATTTTCCTGATTTTTAGGGCTGCAATCCGACAGTTACAATGCGGCACCATTGATACCGATTACTTGCCCGGAGATGTAGTCGGCGCGATTGCTACAGAGGAAAGATACAAGGTATGCGACCTCCTCAGGTTTGCATAATCTTCTCATTGGGTAATTTTTCACATCTACGAACCTACTATCTGTATATTCTATACTCTGCTTGAATATATCTGTATCTGTAAGACCGGGGGCGACAGCATTGACAGTGACTGCTTTGGGTGCCAATTCCGTAGCCAAAGCTTTGGTTACCCCTATCATGGCCGATTTAGCCGCCGCATAATTAACCTTACCCGGAAAACCAGTCTGCCCGCTAATAGACGATATATTGACGATACGTCCATGATGGTTTTCCACCATACCTTCTATCACGCGGCGGGTGCAATAGAAGAAGCCGTTAAGATTGACATCAATCACGCGATGCCACTGATCCGGCTCCATGAGCAGCATAATCTCGTCATCCACGATGCCGGCATTGTTCACCAGCACGTCAATATAATCGTCCGGATGGGCGGCAAACCACTTGTCCAATGCGGCATTGATGGCATCAGGTTGGCTGACATCAAACGGCATCAGTTCCGCTTCGCCGCCTGCTTCTTCTATTAGACGTTTTGCTTCTTCAGCCGCAGCATGATTGGATTTGTAGTTCAACAAGACAGCGCAACCGTCCTTCGCCAGCTCAATGGCAATGGCGCGTCCTATACCACGGCTTGCGCCTGTCACTAATGCATATCGTTTCACAGTCATTGAATATAAATTTATTTGTTCGCAGGATGTGTAATCGTTTTGTCTGCAATCAGTTCACCTGCTTTGACCGAATGGGATGCAATCAGCGGCGAACGGTTCTTTTCGAAAAGGAGTACGATGTCGCTGCCGCCGCAAAGGAAGAAACCGAGTTCATCTCCTTGCCGGACATGGGAACCGACGGCGAGCGAACTGTTCCAATTGACGGAACTGACCTGCGCCACGCCTACGGGTATGATGGTTATTTTTCCAAAATGGCAGGTTTCAAGAACGAGTACGCCGCGTTTCTCTATCATTTGGAAGGATGTGTCGCCGGGTTGCTGATAGCGGTAACGGTGTTCCGTTGCGTCCCAGATGATGATGCCGCCAGCGTGGTGTACGCCGTCAATAAGGCGTAGATCAAGGATAGTGCCACCAACAGGGGCGTGAAAGCGGTGGTAGTCGTACATGTCGAGGACAATATGGAAAGTTGTTCCGCCTTCAAAGCAAGTTCTAAACGGGCTGTCGCCGAGCAGGTCAAGCCAGTTGGCGAGTGAGGCTGTTTTGACGGGTCGGTCGGTGATGCAGCCGTCGCATGGGGAAAGGAATGCGGTATCGTTGCCGACAGGAACGATGGGATCGGACAGGCGGCGGGTAAAGAAGTCGTTCCACGAGTGCCAATTGTCGGGCGATTCGTACCGTCCTGTCTGAAGTTGGAAGAGGGAGTCTGCCTGTGCCAATCGGAGGGTCTCGGATGCCCAACTTTCCTGTGAGGATAGGAAGCGTCCCCATTCGGTGTCATAATCGCTCAGCCAGCGGGCGATGAGGGGATGGGTCTGCAGTTCTCCGAAAATGTAGTAGAAATAGCCGATGGATTGGTCAATGCGTCGGAAGAGGCTGATATCCTCCCCCAAGTCCAGTCCTTGATAAGGCAGGCAATGAAGAAACCGCTCCGCATAGGTGTACAAGTCTGATAGCAATTGCACGGGATTGGTTTGTCGGTCGGGGTTTTCAGCGGCGTGACGGGCGATGACCTGTTCCAGACGGGTCTGCAATCCGGCATTGCCTTCCAATATATCCTTTAGCCGATTAATCATTGTTACGTGGTAAGCCACATCAGTCTGTCGCGGATGAGACCTGCGAAGCGGGTGACACTCTCTACTTTGTAGTGCGTTGCCGAATAGCGGAAACGAAGTGACAGACAGGGTTCGTCCTGAATAAGTATATCAAACAGCGAATAGGTCGGAAAACTGTATTCATCCTCCCGGAAGGGTTCAAGTGGCAGGTATCCTGCGAAGTCCGTCTGCGGCTCGTGAATCAGGTTCGCGGCGAAGTTCCATTTCGCATTGAATGGGGAAAAAAGCGTGATGGGGTAATCGCAATGCGCGATGCCGAAACGCATTTGATTGCGCATCTCTCGGAAGAGAATCTCCTTGTCATCGAGCCGTGGCAGGGTCAAAGGTATGTCCTTGTGAACCGATCCGACGATGCGTGCATTTGCATTGCTGTCGCGATCAGCATACGCCCAAGTGATGGCGGCTTGATTTGTCCGGTTGTAGTCCGTTATGGCGAGTATGACAGCTGCGGCAACCACCGCATCCGATGAAAGAACGTACTTCCGGCCGATCCTGTCTATTCTTCCGCCCATATCATGCAGGTCAGCCAAATAGGTTTCTTCAGAAGAGGGGATGTCCGATTCAACCGGTGTGTCGGGATGGGGGTGAAGGGGATATGCTGGATTGGCGTATCGTGCAATCATTTCCTCCCGATGACGGCGGTAGGTTTCACTTTGTGAGTGTCGATGAAAGGCTTGTAGATAACCGGTATAGTCATCTTTCTCAAGAGGGAGATTGTTGTAGGCGCGGCACAGGTCCTCCTTCAGGATATGAAAACTATAGCCATCCATCAGGATACGATTGAAAGTCAATTCAATGTAACCATACGTTTCATCCTCAGAGAACGATGCGCGGAAATACTGTGTCTGCAACTCGTCATCAATAGGGGCAGGTGTCTGACCGTTGTCGTCAATGTGCATACTGAAGACGGGGTGATGCCTGACCACCTGCCGCAATGCCTGCTGCAAGTGCCCGCTGTCCAGATCGCAGAGACGGAAACGCAAGAAACCGTGTCCCTCGTATGCATCCGGCAGAATTTTGCGAAGGTCGTAAACAAATTGCGAGTATGGAAGAAGTGGATAGGTCATTTCCTGCGGTGTCTGATGAGGCGCGCAATGATGATAACAATGAGTATCAGGGCGGCAACAATCGCGACTGTGACGGCAAACACTTTCCAATTCCACCAGATATCCCACCAAGTAGGAGCCGGAGCTTCCACCAAGTCCCCCGCGTAAGTCATCAGCGGGTGCCCGTCCACCGTGGCACGCGACCAAGCCACAATCACACCGTAGGGGGTTTTGACCAAGTCTTTGTCGGGCGGTTGCGCGTAAGCGATTTTACGGGGAAGCAGTGCCTGTTCCACGAAATGCACGGCGGTGAGCGAGCAGCCGTAACGGGTCAGATCATGAGGCAGTGACAAGCGGTTTGTGACGTGGTTGTCCATTATTTCCCACAGCCGCTGCTTGACATCCGGCGGCAGATTGAGTTTGTATTCATGCACGGCGCGGTTCCAGTGCCGATAGTCTTCGAGATAGTCTTGAGTGGGGTGTCGGAACATACCCATCCTAGTCTGTCCTGTAAGGTATCGGAATATATTTTCGTTAGCACTCTCGCCCTCGTAGGAAAAACAGTTGTCCAGATGAAAGACAGGACATTGCAGCCGTATCCAAGCGTGCCCGTTGAAACCGAGTAAATCATCAGTAATATTTGTGGGATCTGCTATACAGACGGAAGCCAGGACAAAATCTTCCGCGCTGCGGTCGATGCTATCACTGAAGCCCTGAAGGGCGTTACGTTCGGCGACAGACAGCGAATCCTGCCGACAGAAAGCGGTGGCAGGCAGACAAAAGCACAACAATATGGAACAAATCTTCCTGAACATTTTATGCGGTTTTTCAGATTGATGACGGACAAAAATGCGCGCAAAGGTAACATAATTACATATAACGGACACTATTCTTGCCATTTTAATTCATTTTATTGCCCGTTTTGCCCAAATTAAGGTGTTGGCAGCAAAGATAAAAAATGAAAATTGATAGAATCTTTCGGGCAAATTCGCTATTTACGCGGGAAAAATTGCGCACAACAAAAAAACAGCGTACATTTGCCGCCTCAACGAACAATAATATTATCCGAAATATATAATTATCCTATAAACCAACGACTATGGAAAAAGAACAAGTAAGAGAAGTCATCGCCCGCCGTGCGGCTCGCGAATTGCATGACGGCGATGTGGTCAACCTCGGTATCGGTCTGCCGACCATGATCCCCAATTATCTTCCAGCAGGTATTACCGTTACGCTTCAGACGGAGAACGGCGCGATGGGTCTGGGTCCCTCGCCCAAAGCGGGTGAGGAGGACAAGAACCTTGTGAACGCCGGCGGCGGTGCTATCACGCTCATTCCGGGTGCCTCGACCTTCGACAGCGCGACATCGTTCGCCATCATTCGCGGCGGACACGTGGACGTAAGCGTACTGGGCGCGCTACAGGTGGATGAGAAAGGCAACCTCGCCAACTGGATTATCCCCGGCAAAATCGCCCCGGGTATGGGCGGTGCGATGGATCTTGTAGTCGGTGCCAAGCGCGTGATTATCGCTATGGAACACACACAGAAAGGCGCGCCGAAGATTCTGCACCAATGCACGCTGCCCCTGACAGCCGCCGGACAGGTGAATATGATTATCACCGAGATGGGTGTTATCAACGTGACAGACAAAGGACTGGTACTGGTAGAGAAGCATCCCGACTTCACGGTAGAGGAGATCAAGGCTGCCACAGAAGCCGATCTAATCATTTCCGAGAACCTCAAATCGATGCTCGACTAATGGATTACTCCTATCTTCGCTACTCACAAGAGGGCTATATAGGAACACTTACGTTGAGTGCGCCTGAATCTCTCAATGCGCTGAACAGCAAACTGATTGGTGAGTTGAAGCATTTCCTCTCCCACCTTGATTCGACCGCCATCCGCGTGCTTATTCTCACGGGCGATGGCGATCGTTCGTTTGTGGCGGGTGCCGATATTTCCGAAATGGCTCACTTCGATGAGGTGGAGGGTTTCAATTTCGGACACGGAGGAGCGGAAGCCTTCTGCATGTTAGAGGATTTAGCGATTCCCACTATCGCCGCCATCAACGGATTCTGTCTCGGCGGAGGCTGCGAGATAGCTATGGCATGCGACATCCGCTACGCTTCAGCGAAAGCCAAGTTCGGCCAGCCCGAAGTGGGGCTGGGCATCATACCGGGGTTCAGCGGCACATACCGTTTGGCGAAACTGATCGGACAAGGTATGGCAAAAGAACTGATATACAGCGGAAAGATTATCCGCGCTGACGAAGCGTTGCGCATCGGACTGGTGAATGCGGTCTGCGAGCCCGAGGAACTGATGCCCAAAGTGCGCGCGCTGGCGGAGCAGATTGCCAAGAACGCTCCAGTCGCTGTCAGAAACGCCAAACAGTGTATCAACCGCAACTACGATATGAACCGTACGGATGCCCTGCGGTTGGAAAACAACCTCTTCGCCCAATGCTTCGACACGGAGGATCAGAAGAACGGTATGGCGGCTTTCCTTGCGAAGACCGCCTGCACGTTTGAGGGCAAATAAACATTAAAACACCTAAACTTCAATACGACTATGAAAATCTATGTGATCGGAACGGGAACAATGGCAAAAGGCATTGTGAAGGCTTTTGCCGCCAAGATGCCCGTCGTAATGAAAAGCCGCACACAGGCAAGTCTTGACAAAGCGATGGCTTCCATTCAGAAAGGCTATCAGAAACTTATCGAGAAAGGCAAACTGACCGAGGATGCAGTGAAAGCCATCCTTGCCAACATAACCACCACCACCGACTATGCGACATTCGCCGATGCCGATCTCGTGATCGAGGCTGCGGTGGAGGATATGCAGCTCAAGAAAGA
>DBVX01000008.1:0-152 GCA_002308815.1 Bacteroidales bacterium UBA1253 | reverse complement strand
GCCGACCGTATGGCATTGGTGGAAGTTATCAACGGTCAGCGCACTTCAGAAGAGACCACCCGCTGCATTATGGACCTGTGCACCGCTATCGGCAAGACACCCGTTGCCGTCAAGGAGGCTCCGGGGTTTGTAGTGAACCGCATCCTCATCCC
>DBVX01000099.1:29703-32918 GCA_002308815.1 Bacteroidales bacterium UBA1253 | reverse complement strand
ACCGAACTGAGTGTGCAGTTGCAGACGGAGTTGGATGCCGAAACGGATGCTCCTGTGCGCCGTGCGCTGCAGCAATGGCTCGCGCCCGTCTTCACCGACAAGGCGAAAGACATCGACCTGCGTTTCTTCTCCGAGGAGAAAGACGACATCCGCTATGACATCCGGGAGATTATCAACGACAACAGGACAAGCTATACCATCAAACTGCCGAAGGAGAACTATATGCACCTTGCGGTGGCGAACATAGAGGACAACCACGGGCTGGCGATGCAGGACGGCGAACATTCCGCCACCATGCAGCTGCTGCTGCCCGAAACCAGTGAGGTAAACAGCCTCAACACGGGTGTGTTCACCGCCCGTCTGCCGATGGAGGTGAACGATGCGGTGCGGCGTTTTGACGTACACCTGTATATGATCACGGCGGCGGTGGCGGTGGTGATAGACACCACGGCATGCGATTCGCTGCTGACACTCGAAGGGATAATGGACGGCGCGGCGTGCGGATTCTCCGTATGCGACAGCACATTCATCTACACATCGGCTCCGCGATTCCTGACGGAGGAGGTGCCGGTGGAGACAAACAGTGCCGCTCCCGTACGCAGGGCGGCGGGCGGGGAGACACCCCGTTACGCCTGTCTCGCCACGGTAGGAATGCCCACCCGCGACAACACATCGTGGAGCGTTACGGTAACCGCCACGCTCATCGGCGGCAGACACACCACCAACACCATCACGGTCAGCGAGCCGCTCAAGGCAGGGACGCTGCGCGTGCTGAAAATGAAAATGAAGGAAAACGGGGGACTGGATCCGAAAGACGGAAAGCAAGATGTCGGTGTAACGGTAACACTCGACTGGAAAGAGGGAGGAGATCACGAAGTGGATGTATAAGAGGGGACAAGAGGGAACCGAATACTGAGAATGAAAGCAAAAACAATCTATATATTGTATGTTCTGTTATGCCTGACGCTTGTTATGGCAGCCTGCAGCAGCGGGAAGGAAAAGGAGATTGAGATTCCTGAGCAGGGGCAGAATCAGGAGCAAACCGCAGTACCTGTGGAGGCACCGCTGTCGCTCTGTCTGCCGGCAGGCGAGACGCTGCGTCCGCAGTCGGTGGGGCAGCGGCGCGTGATGGGCGATCCCGGGCAGACGGAGAACTTCCTGCTGCCGCGCTATGTCTATATCTTTCTGCTGCGGCAGACGGGTGCGCAATGGACTGTCTATGAAAAGATTGAAGATGTACTGGATGCAGAAAGCTGGAAGAAGCAGCGTTATCGCGGTTCGCTGCAGACTACGGGCGACAGCATCTACCTCTACACGCGTCCCGTCACCTATATGCTTGATCAGAACCGTTTCAACGGACGCGCCTACGCGGTCATGTCCGCCAGACGGCTGACGTTTGACACGCCGCTCGCATCGGTGGAAACGCTGGACGACGTGCTCAATCTGCGATTTGACGTGTCGCCCGACTCCATCCAGCAGAGCGTGCAACACATCTACACATCGCCCTACAACTACGAGACCAACGGTCAGTATTACGGCTCGTACAGCAGCATAGGCAACAACCACCCCACGCTCAATCTGATGCTCTACCACGTGGCGGCTAAAGTGGATCTGAAATGGAACGTGGCGGACACGGCGCGCATAAAGTCCGACCCCTCGCAGGCTGTACGCCTTACCTCACTCAGTGCCCGCCGTCTGTACAACGGATGGAGTTATGTCTTCCGTCCGATGGAGAACACGGTGGAATCGCTGCCTACCTCCGGCTATGAAATCAACGATATCGTAACCCCGTCGGACGAAGGTCTGTGGTGGGAGGGAAGGTACTATTTCTATACCATTCCCTACCACATAAGGAACACGGACTATTTCCCCTTGCAGTTGGTTATGCGCACCAACAACCTTTCGGGCGACGGCTACCGCGTGACCATCAACCAGCCGTTTGACCCGACCAGTCCGTTTGCTCCGTGGGTGCGTGCCGACCTGAGACTGTCCCGTCCGCTGGGCAATACGACCGCCACTTTCACCGTAGGGGAATGAGTGCGCCAATAAGAGAAGAAACAAATTTTGAAGTGCTGTAAACGCATATTGCTGTGGTGTGTATCCGCGTTCGTTGTGTGCGCGGGTTCCGGTTTGTCGTCCGTGCAGGCGCAGACCGATACGATCCGCTATGTGCGCACAACGGGCCGTTACAACAACGATGGTCGCAGCTGGGCGACGGCGAAGAACAACGTGCAGGATGCCATCAACGACCTGCGCGACTACCTGCGCCACAACAACCTCACCTCCGGTTCGGTCTATGTGGCGGCGGGTACATACGTGCCGTCGGAATCCACCGAATCCACAGGCGGCTCCATCCTCAACACCTCTTTCAAGATTTACGAGGGCATACACGTCTATGGCGGTTTCAACCCATCATCGCCGGAAGCGACACCGGGCGACCGCGTGATGGTGAACGACACGCTGTGCAAGAACAACTGGTCGCGTTCGGCTATGGGTACCACTTCCGCGCAGGAGGTAGCCTCGCAGTGGGATTTCAAATACAAGACCATCCTGAGCGGCAACCACTCTTCATCGGAAGTAACCTTTGCCTACGACAGCATACGCGGACGCTTCAACACCACTTTCCCCGCCAACTCCTTCCACGTGGTGTGGTTCGGCACCAACGGCAAGTTTGACACCTCCAACGACAGCATTGCCGGGCATTTCAAGCCGTTAAGGTATCCCGCCTCGTTGGACGGCTGCGTCATCACCGGCGGTAACGCTTCCACACGCAGCACCGCCCTACGCGAGCATACGGCATACGGCGGCGGTGTGTATATGGTTGCCAACTCTGAGTTGCGCAACTGCACGGTGGAGCGTTGTAACGCTTCGCTTCGCGGCGGCGGTGTGTATTTGGACGGCGGCGGCGTGGTGGAGTTCTGCTATGTGCATACCTGCCAGTCGCCCGGTGTGGGCGTGGTGCAGGGCTACGGCGGCGGCGTATGCGTGGAGTATGACGGCCAGGTGGGACACTCGCATATCACCAACTGCGCCGCGCGTTGCGGCGGCGGTCTCGCCATCTGCCATGTGCCGAGCGAATATCCCATAGCTAAACGTCAGGAAGAACATCTGCTGCCTATGGATACGGCGGCTATCAGTTACTACTATCCCTTTGCCTCCGCCTGCGTGATCAACAACAACACGGCATCCGCCGAGGCGGGCGGCATCTACCTTGC
>DBVX01000099.1:22600-29644 GCA_002308815.1 Bacteroidales bacterium UBA1253 | reverse complement strand
CCGGCGGTATCTACGTCCGCAACTGCGGTATGATCTACAACTCCGTGTTCTGGGGCAACCGCTGCGCTATCAACAACGACATTCAGTTCGCCTCCGTCCGTCAAGTGAAGGACACAATAGAGCATATGGTGTTTGTCTATCACAGTGCTTTCATGAACCACGACATCAGCGACTGGACGGGTGTGCAGAAAGAGGTGGTGTTCTCGCTTGAGAAGAGCAACCTGCCCGTGCAGGGGTCGTCAGGCAACTTCCCGTGTTTCTTCGCCCCGACGGTGGATCCGGAGAACTGGGACGGTTTCGCGCCCGGACCGGGTGTCTTTATGCACCTTACGCCGGAGCAGTTCCCCGGACCGCGTATTTGGCACTTGAGTTCCTATTCCGCACTTGACCAGAAGGGCGTGCAGGTGAAGGATGCCGTGCAGGATGCCTCGCAGTGGATACGCCACGCGCACACCGACTACGGCGTTGTCACCAACCCCTTTGAGCCTGTTTCCACGCTCGGCGCGTTAGTGCGCAAACCCGACCCTATGTCCTATGCACTCATCGCTCCGCAGGGGCAGGAGGGCAGGGAAGGCGGAATGCCTATTCCGACCCTCTTTATCGACCCGCACCGCCAGGGTCTCTTCGTGGACGGGAAGTTCACCTCCGCACAGAAGGAGGGCAACTCGTGGGACACGCCTATCAAGGACCTCGGCGAGGCGATGGAGTTCTTTCGTCAGTACCTTGTGGATGACGAAGGCGGCAACCACCACTATATGATTCCCGCGCTTGACGGCGACGGCTATCCCAAAGGCGAGCCGGTGCGTTATGACTACGTGCAGATTCTCGTCAAGCAGGGTACCATCAACACCGCCGGAACGGGTAACTATTTGGACTTGAACATACGCACGGCGGCTGTCCGCGTGGTGAGCCACATGCGCCTTTACGGCGGCTATCCGTCCTCCCTGGCAGGTACCGCCACAACGGGACGCAACCCCCGCGCCTACAAATCCATCATCACCGCCAATGTCACCGGCATCAGCGGCGCGCGCGGCTATGAGAACAACGCCGGACACGTGGTGGCTATGGTGAACGTGGAGCATGCTATAGTGGACGGTTTCACGTTGAGCGATGCCAACACGCACAACGTCTATAAAAGCCAGTCAGCCCATGCCGGAGGAGGTGTGCTGGTCAACAACGGCACCACGCCATTGGCTAAGCGCATCAACATGGTGGGCAACCAACTCCGTAACTGCGTCATCACCAACTGCACCTCCCCCAAGGGAGCTGCGGTGTATGTGAACGGCGAGTACCTGAAGAGCGACGGTGAGGTGTGCTACGCCGAGCTGATGCTGATGAATTGCGTCATCCGCAACAACAAGGCGGACTACACGCACGAGAACAACAGTGCGTGGGACGACCACGGTGTCATCACCGCCAACGGCCGCGCCTATGTGCATATAGAGCATTGCACGGTGGCGAACAACGTGGGCTATCCTTTCAAGGCGGACAGTAAGACCACCGACACCGACGAGCCTATCTACTGCCCTCACCCCGAGCACTCCAACCAGTCGCCTTTCCACGGCTACATACGTGTGGACAACTCGCTCATATTCTGCAACGGCGACTGTGTGCTGGACGACCGCGGACAGCTTGGCAACGTGGGTAACGTGATGTCGGTCAATGCGGACGGGCAGGAGTATGTGTTCGGTATGTACAATATGTTCGATGCCGACCTGCGGCTCCACAAGCTCGACCAATCACAGCCGCACGGGTTCTTCCAGACGGGATACTCGGTGCCCATCACCGAACATTTCCTTCCTGACGGTGTGGCATCGCATTTCACGACCGACATAGCGGGTGTGCCGTCCGACAGCCTGTCGCGCCACAACCGCTGCATATTCACGCGCCTTGACAGCAACGCCCCCACCTATCCCGCCTTCCTGAACCCGTCGCGCAACGTGGGCAACTCCGTAAGTGGCGACAAACCCTTGTACGGCGGCACTGTGGCATACGAGCCTCTGACCACCAACCCCTGCGTCAATGCGGCGCATCCGGACGACTATACGGACGCGGACAACTACGACCGCAGCGACATCATTATGCGCAACTACGGCGGCGCGCCTGACATAGGGGCTGTGGAGAACACCAATCTGCCCGCCGCAGGCACGGTTCTCTACGTCACACCTGACGGCGCCGGCAAGCGCGACGGCTCCTCATGGAGCAACGCCATAGCAGGCAATACAGTCTATCTGCTCAGCAGCGTAGCGGGACCTGATTTGGCTGACGGAGACTACATTGATGCCACACCAACTTGCGACCGCGTGCTTGACAGCGAAGGCAACCCTGTACTTACCACCGATGAGAAATACAACGGCGGTTGGGGCAGAATATGGTACACCGACAAACGTACCGGTGCGTCATCCACCACTACCACCACCACTGCTTGGGTGACGGAGACTAATACGTATGTTGGTGGTCCGCAAGCAGGTCAGACTATATTCGTACAAGACGGCTCTACGCCGACAGAGACAACCGAAACCGTCATAAACAATAGTGGTTCCGTTGTACCCGGCTTTACAGCCGGCTATGATTACGACCCGCGCTATCCTTATGGCGAGATTTCCGGCGCGTCGCGTTCTTTCTGGCGTGCCAATCCTTACCATAACGGCTCCGATTGGAACAATGCTGCCGATTATGCAGACAGGGCGGCCTTTATCGCTGCTTGCAATGAAAACGGTTGGATTAAGAACACCAGAGCAGAGCGCTATGTGGGCGGCTTGCAATATGCTGTAGAGAAAGCCTCGGCGTTCAACAAAACAGAACACAAAGATTCCGTACAGGTATGGGTAGGCGCAGGCAAATATACCGACTACAAGGGCTTTGTGATGCGCGACAGCGTAACAGTGCTCGGCGGTTTTCCGGCTGGCAAATATCCGGCTCCGGGTTTTTCGGAACGTCAGGCATTGATGTCGGATGTGATAGATATCCCTAAATCAAAGCCGGCACAGAAATACGATGCCGCTGACTATGAAACCATTCTGCAGATTTCGGATGAAGACCCGAATGTGGAGGACGACAATCTTACACTTAATCCCGCTGCCGTGAAGTATTGGGACGATGACTATGCCTATTCCGAAACAACCGATACACACAATTATGCCTATAAGACACGCAATATAACCAATACTTGGAGATACACCTCCGTTGAGACGGATGTGACAAGTGATTATATATATCATCCTACGTTTGATGCTGGTTCTAATCTGCGTGACAAGAACACTGGTGTACCCGGGCACAAAATATATGGAGCTTCTCCCGCTCCGGCAAATAAGGATTATTGGCATTTTACGTATCCTACAGAGCCGGAATACTACTATCTGGAGATAACGCCTCAGACAGGAAGTCTCAGAATATATGATTACGATACGGGGGAAAGTCTTGGACAACAATCGTCAAGATGGTTCCGCTCCAGCAATGGTTCTCTGACAGGGGAAAAAATGTACCATGCCATGAAAAACATGGAGGCAGGAACCTACAAACTGACATTGGATATGATGGGCGGATACCGTGCCGGTAGTCCTTTTGATATCACTACGCCATCCAATATCTATTTGCATATTTTAGATGCTTCAGGCAATGACTTAACGGATTCTGTTTTATTGAAATGCCGTAGTTATAAAAGTCCTACCGGTAACACCGCTGCCGATGTTCGTCTTACTGCCTTCCGCAAAACGATAGAGTTTACGGCTCCTGGTTCTGAAGATGTAACGATTATGGTGGAGGTCTTGGATGGTACGAAGGACCCGACCACACCAACTGGTGGAGACCCTGACCCTATACCGTGGAATTATAAGTGGGATAAAGGTACAGAGGCTAATCCAAGTCAGGCGTGGGGTACAAACAACCCGAACCGCCGTGAGTTCTTTATTACCAACCTGAAACTGAAGAAGGTGGATGAGACTCAATCGTCTTATTCTCTTGTCGATCAAAATATAGAGGAAAATGACACTGTAGTAGAAAATCCGCAAGCTTCTGAAGTCAATTCCTCTACTGTTTATGAGTTGAAGAAGCACCGTGTAACGCTCCGCAAGCGTGTATTGACGATGCCGGATGTATGTGTACCTACATACGGAGCCGGTTCTGTGGGAGATCCGGCAAGTAACGGCAATGGTAAATTAGCCGATGGTTTGTCGCACACCGACCGTGTATTCGGTCCTACGAAGGCTCTACGTACCGCAGCCACTCTTGCTAAAGAGGAAGACCCGCACTATGTAGAATATAATGAAGCCAACTGGGACGGCTTTACCATCCGTCATGGCTTCCTCACGGACGAAGCAATGGCACACGGAGGCGGTGCCGGAGTAAATATGTACGAAGGTGCACACCTCAAAAACTGTATTGTGATTAACAACATGTCCCACTGCCCGCGTGTGAAAGGCGGCGGACTCTTCTGCGACGGTGCCACTTCGACTATTGAGGGTTGCTTTGTGCTCAAAAACCAGTCCACGCTGAGTTCTACGCTGACAGCCAGTCAGAATCAGATTTTCGCAGGCGGTATGTTCATGTACGAAGGTACGTGTTTCAACTCTCTCTTCGCCAATAACTATTCTTACGGTTCGTCAGGAGGTGTGGGATTCTGCGTAGGCCGTTTCTTCAACAACACCATTGCTTATAATACTGCCACCTTGGTGGAAGAAAGTGCGATCAGCGGTGGCGCTATCTCGTTAGCCACGGAATCCAACCCGAACCTCTTTGTGGCAAACACCATTATCTTCGGTAATAACGGTATAGCCATCCGCGACCGTGATGCAGCAGTTGCGAAAGTTAATCCGTTCCTGCATTGCTATATCCAGTCTTCTGTTGCTCAACCGCATAATGCTACCAATAAGAATGTAACCAACTGGACCCCTTCTGCAACAGGCAACTATGGTATAGGCAACGCCTTCCTCAACGGAGTGGCTCCATCGGCAGGCANNCGCCAGCCAATACGCCTTTTGCTGCTGACTTTGATGAGAACGGCAACTATGTGGAAGGGCGTGCTGCATCCCTCAACGACTTCCGTCTTCGAGATGAAGTGCCATGTGTAAATAAAGGTACTGAAGACTTTATAGGTTTATTCTACGCTGCACTGCGTTATAAAAACATTTCTGATGCAAACATCAGAAATATGTATGTCTATCGGACAGTAGAGAATACGGTTCTGCCGCAGAACGATGTGGCGTTTGCAAAGCGTGTGCAAGATTGTCAGATAGACATCGGTGCATACGAGTACAACGCAGCATACGCCATCCGTCCTGATACTACCACCCATCCGGGGCATGCCATCTTCTACGTGGCGTATGACTCCCCGGGTGGTGATGCTTCGGCTTGTTCTCCCGGTAATGCCGCCTGCCGCCAGAAACTACAGATGGTGATAGATGCGGCGGGACGATACAAACACAACCTGATGACTGCCGACTACTATAACAAAGGCGATTCGATAGTAGGTGGCGTTAATATAGGTAAGAAATTCGTTTCCAAACAACCGAATAAACATTGGAATGTGGAGGTGCGCCTTGAAGGGGACGACACCAACGCCACCGTTAGCGGCGAGTATGCCTACTGGTACACCCCCACGCGCTCTGTCAAGCACAGTGTGGCTAACTACCACGACAACCCGCTTGACTACTCCTTCATCATTCCCCACGGCGTGCAGCTTCGCGGAGGTTACACGCAGGATTTCTATCATTACGAGGATGTCGAAGGCAACACGGTGTCGGAAGACACCGAGGGAGCGCATATTGTAGACGAGCGTGACCCGCTCACTCATCGTTCCGTCCTTTCCGGCAAGATAACTTCCAACACCGGTGCGGAGGGCAACTGTTTCCACGTTTTAACCTTCACCGAAGACCTGTTCGACACCGACGAGATGATGTATGGTCCGGACATCCTGGCTGAGTATTCCGCCCTGCCGGATGCCGAGGCTCACCGTGCCGTGGTGGACGGCGTGTTTATCGAGGACGGTCTTGCCAACTCGCCCGACGAGGAGGATCGTATAGGCGCGGCAGCGGTGGTAACTGACTACGCCCATATCCGCAACTGTGTCGTTCAGAACAATGAGGCGGAGGACTGCGGCGGCGGTCTCTACCTCAAGCCCTACGCATTAGTCAGCGGCACCATCGTCAAGAACAACTCCGCCGACATAGGCGGCGGCATCTATGTGGAAGCTCCGTCCAACACCGACTCGCTGGCGCATATCTTCGCCACCACCGTCTGTGAGAACAGTGCCGCCACCACGGCGGGAGGTCTATGGTTCAGCAATACCTTCGCCCGCGTCAACTCTACTGCCCTTTGGCACAACACCGCCAACGACTTTGCCAACGTTTCCGGCAGTTTCTCGCGCACCAGTGCCAATTCCGACTATCCTTTCAGTTTCTGCGCCGTTGAGTCGCGCCGCTTGGAAGGCCAGGGCAATGTCGAACTCTCGCCGAGTGAGACCGAAGGCGTGCGCTGGGACCGTCAGGATCCGTTCAACAGCATACTCTATTACCCCATCGAGATGTCCTCCACGCTCTCGCGTGCAGGTATGACCTATTCAGAGTGGAACAAGGCGCGGCGTATCTTTACCACTCTCGACACCATCGACATCGCCGGCGTACACCGCTCGCAGTGGATCGTTCCGCATGTGGAACGCGGTTTCTCTTGGGGAACGGATACCCTTGTTGTCAAGGACAACGACTTCATTGAAATCGGCGCACGCGCCCTCAACAAGAGCTTCGAGATCAACGTGGACGACCGTTACGTGATGCGCCGCCTCTTTGTCATGCACACCGAATTGCTTGACCCTGTCGCCGCACGCGCCCTACAGGACAACCCGGAAACGGACTCCATATCCAATATGTACCGCCAGCTCGGCTCCTGCATCCTCAACCCCTTCCATCGTCTCGGCGATGCCTTTGACTATATCATAGCCGCCCGCAAGAAGAACCCCGCCAAGTACCGCAACGTGCGCTTCGAGGTAATGGTGGAAAAGGGTACGTTCTATCCCTACCACAACGCCTACGGCGAGCAGGACGAGGTGCG
>DBVX01000099.1:14240-22565 GCA_002308815.1 Bacteroidales bacterium UBA1253 | reverse complement strand
ATCAACTCCAAGTATCCGGGACACAACTACTGCCAGGCGGGCTATGAGGACAAGTTCAGCAACACCGCCATCGGCGACGGCACCGACATCACCGTCCCCGGCACATCCTACACCCTCAACTACGCCACATCCACTGATATACGCAAGCGTGATGACGAACACCGCCCCATGCGCGACTACAACCTTAACTCTGTGGTCGAGCCGTGGGAGTTAGACCGCCAAACCATCCTCTCCGGCAACGTCGTTTCCGGCGAGGACTACACGCACGTCTATCATATCATTACCATCCATGCCGACTCCAGCAAGATAGGTCCGCAGCCGCTCAAGTACCGCACCGAAAACACGTCCGCCGACTGGCGCAACGGCGAGAGGATTCTCTCCAACCCCATCAGACCCGATGATGAGGATCACTTCTACGAGGAGTGTTCGCAGTCAGTCTTCGCACGCTCTGTCATCTTCGACGGCGTGCATATCACCGGCGGCTATGCCAACCACATCGACTCCGCCGATGCCGTCATGCACCCCTATCAGACCAAAACCTATTTCCGGGGCGGTGGCATCTTTGTGGACGGCAATTGGACCGAGAGTTTCGACGACCCCGAAAACCAAGATGTGCCTAACGTCACAGAGCCTGCCAAGTACGACATACCCATCGTGTTCCGCAACAGCCAGTTCACCGACAACATGGCGGGCAACGGCGGTGCCATATACTCCAATGGCACCATCCACATCTATAGCTGCCACTTCACGCAGAACTACTCTCAAGGACCGATGACAAAGCGCGACCAGCAGTATATCCCATGGACGGCGGGCGGCTGCATAGCCACCAACGCCTATTGCGGCGTGGTTAACACCCTTTTCGACAACAACGAGGCGAGACGCGGACTTTATCCCATCAACATCAGCGGCGACGAGTACATCCCCGATGCCGACTCACGCCAGGGATTCGGAGGCGTGCTGTCGGTGGCTTCCGATTCGAAGATGCGTGTCGCTAACTGCCATTTCATGCGCAACAAGGCGGTGGCGTACCCTGCCATATACAACTTCAAGTCCAACGACCACTACAGCACAGCCGACAGTATGCAGTTCGCCTTCAACTCCATCTTCTGGGGCAACGAGGTCTTTGATGTGGACAACATCGGGCAACTGGAGCATGAGGAGGCACCGTCAGAGGAACAGATTGAGGCTTTCAACAACAAGTACAAAGGCTCGCGCAACGGCGTGTTCCACTACGATGTCGACGACTGGCAGATCTACGAGCGGCTCTACCTTGAGTACGACAGCCTCTACAACCACTACGCTGCCGACTTCGACACATTCAATATAACTGTCACCAACAAACTGCAGCAGCTCCGCACGCAGGCGGACAAGATGGAGGGTCTCTTCTTCTGCTCCTACCGCAAGGGCTACGGGCCTTCCAGCATGAAACCCACGAGGGACGGCTACCTTATGACACGCGAGGAGCAACGCGCCTACACCGACTCGCGCATGTTCCCCATACGTGAGAAAGCGGATATCAACGGCGAGATGGTAGAGGACTACGACCGGCTCTTCACCTACGTACACGGCAACAACAACGTGATTATCAACCGTCAGAACACCGCCGCCGATGGTCCTAATTTCAAGCAGCCATCGTTAGTGGCGGGAATAGACGGATATATGCAGAACGCCGATTGGCTGCTCGGACGTATGAACCTCACCACCGACCAGGGCTGGGGACACCTCAAGCAGAAAGTAACACGCGCCGTCTCGCACTACATAACCAAATACACGGGAGCGGAGCAGTTTGCCACCTATGAGGCGGCGTGTGACGCAGCTGCGGAGTACAACGCCTCCTACCTGCCTTCCGACATCATTCCGGTTTACAGCCTGCCTACCGCCTCCTACCGTCTGGATCCGGAACAGAAACAGGACTCCTTGTCGCTCTACAACTACCTGTCAAAAGCCACGGAGAAACGGACATTCACCACACCGCGTATCCCCATCGGCGACCAGCACTATATGGAATATACCCGCAGTACCGATGACGATGGTACCTCCAGCGAGATGTACCGCATATCCACCAATCCGCGCCTGCGTATGGAAGACGTGTTTATCGATATGGGCATCTACGAATACCAGTACGTCCAGCTTGACATCAAGGGCAGCGACATCGACACTATGTGGGTCGCAACCAAAGCCAAGGGGCGCAACCAGACCGGACTGACGTGGGAGACACCGACCACCGACTTGCAGGGAGCTATCGACTTGCTTATGGCATCCCACAACAACCACGACAAGTACATCTGCTTCCTCGGCGATGAGGAGCAGCACTTCGCACCCACCAATGTGCTGGATAATCGACGCGCTTTTGTCATCACCTCCAACTCACTTGCTCCGATGCTGCCCGACAGCGCGATGGCAGACTACGACTATGCCGTCAAGAGTCTAACCTTCCTTGGCGGTTACAGTTACGACTCGAAAGGCAAACCACGCGATCCGACAGCGCACCCCACCGTCATTGAGATGCCCGATGCCGGTAACCGCAACCAGCTCAACCAGCTCTTCGTCATCGAGGACATGACCCGCGAGAAAGTGCAGGCCAACTGGCTCGGCGAGTACATCTCACGCGACAGTGTGGTCATCCCCGTCACCTTCGACGGTATTACCTTCATCAACCCCTATTCAACGAAAGACGAACGTGCCGATGCAGGTACTGACATAGGCGGAATGATGAGCCGCAGGGGAGGTGCCGCTATCTACTACCGTTGGCAGCGGCAGTATGAAGAAGTAGGCGGTGTGTTCACTCCTGATATCAACCTTACCCTCCATCCCGACTCGGCTTTGGTAGATGGCAGGATGGTAACGCTGCCCAAACTGACTATCTCAAACTGCACGTTTATGGACAATGGCACACGTACTGAGGATGTACGCGAACGCTCGGCAGCCGTACGCATAGACCATGGCGGAGGAACGTCGTTGATTGTCAACTCGCTTTTCCACTCCAACGCAGGTACACCCGTCTATGCTAAACGCAGGGAGGAAGCTTCGGAAACAAGCGATCAGGAACGTACACCCAACGATGTTATTGTCATCAACTCCACCTTCGCCCTCAACGACGGACACCTCATCCTTGAGTCAGACCACAGCGAGGTACACAACTCGCTCATCTGGTTAGACGACCTCGCTAACGACACCACCGTGCAGCTGCGGCTCGGAAACGACCAGTGGGACCGTACCGCCAACCGCGACCGTACAGGTATAGCCGACCGTATGACCAACAATGCCGTATGGGGATGCTTCCGCAGCGGCGACGACACTTACCATAACGACTCCCTCTCCACGGGCAACGCCGATGTGTTTGAAGGTCCGTGCTTTGCCAACCCCATAATTGCCGCCTCCACCTCGGAGCAGCGGCGTTTGCGCAACTTCCGCCTTAATCCCGGCGTTCGTACAATGAATATGGCGGATACCGCTCTCTACCGCAGCCGCGTTTTCTTCGGACAGTATCCCGACACCACAGCGATGACCCATAACAAGTTCTGGACACGCTCCAACGGCTTCAAGTCACAGACCATCGCATCGGTGGCAGCCGACAGGGATCTTGCCGCCAAACCGCGTCTCTTCGGACTGGGTATGGAGCGCGGTGCCTACGAGTGTCAGGCAGTGATGCAGCGCGTACTCTACGTCCAGCCCAACCTGCCCGCTGCCACGGCGGGTGACGGCTCGTCATGGCAGTCGCCCTTCGGACAGGGACAGCTGCAGAACGCGCTGGACGTGGCTGCCGTCTATACTTATCTCAACCATGATGCCGACCGTGAGACACGCAAGGCATACGTCTTTGTCAAGGGCTCTTACGACAGCAACGATTTCACCCATATAGAGGCACGCGACGGTGTAAGCGTCTATGGCGGCCTTCCCGGCAATTTCATTGACACCGCCTACGTGGATACAGCCACCAACCAGTTCACCAACGCCGAGTGCGCCCGCTACGTCAATTACGTGCGTTCAGTTACTGCAGGAGCCGTTTCTCCAAACGCTACGCCCACGCGCATCAACGCGCTCACCGTACCCGGTGATGACAACTATACGACCGGCTTCCTCCTCGACGGCTTCGTGTTCACCAATCCGGGGCGGACACTCACCACATCGCCGATCGTGCTGGACAACCTCCATACGGCAGTACGCAACTGCCTGTTCACGGACAACAATGTCAGCGGCGCACCCGTGGCGGATATACGGCGCGGACTGATCTACAACTCACTCTTCTACGGCGACACGGCAACAGCCATCGTCCGGCTCGAAGCGGCAGGACGCGCACTGAACAACACCGTGGTGGCATCGCGCACAGGCGACATCCCCATCGTACTGGACGGGGCTGCCGCAGGAGCGTCAATGAACAACATCGCCCTCAACGCCACCGACTCATCGATGGGATGCTTCGCCCCTTACATCACAGCAAGGAACGCCTACACCCTGCCCGCCCAACTGACCCGCAACGCCGCCCTCGCATACCAACTCCACGAGCGCAGCCGCCATATCAACTCCGGAGATGAGGAGCTGCTGTTCTTCAACTCCTATGTCAACGAGGGGGTAATCAATTTCGATTTCGACCGCGACCTGCTCGGCAACCCACGCCGTATAGGCGGTCAGGTGGACAGAGGCGCGTTTGAAACCTGGCGCGTCGAGCCCGGACAGGTGGTGGAGATAACCGCGCTGACCAACGCCATCATCACGCCAAGTGCCATCATGCAGGCTCCCGACGGCGACAAGACAGCCTCCTTCACACAGAACTACGGCGGCAACAAATACCCCCACGTCGGCTCCGTGACCTACCTGATGGACAGCAGCGTGATGACTATGGCATACGCCGTGAGCGAGGACTTCCGCGACCTGAACACCGACCCCATCGTGCTGCGTCCCGGCTTTATGCTCCTCAAGCCCGGCGCATCGTTCTACGGCAACGGCCGCCGCGTCCAGCTCAGCTACGTGGCTGCCGAAAAACGCTTTGCCAACCAGCGGTACTCCATGACCGCATGGCCCTTCGCCTACAACGCCGCCAATATCCTCTCAACCACCTACAGCGCCGCCACCGACAGCCTGCGCCAGACACTCCTGCCCGTGCCTTTCTCATCGTATATCTATTCGGGTGCCGCACGCTCGCAGAAAGACTATGTGTTCCGTACCGACAGTTCATCGCTTTGGCTTCGCGTCGATACAACCGGCCGCTCCGCGTCGGAAGGCTATCTGATGGATTTCGGAGCGGACAAGGACACCGTGCTCCGCTTCACCGCCTTTGCTCCGAATATGGGAGAGTATATCTATACCGAGGAAGGGGAGGACAAATTCGTCACCCTCACCCAGTATGACCACCGTCAGGCGGGCAACGGCACGGAACTCAACTTCACCCGTCAGGAGGATATGGGATGGAACATGAAGGGTCTGCCATGGCTCGTGAGCAACTACCGTACGGACACTATCTTGCAGGAGGGCAACTACCTCCGCCAGATGCACATTCCGCACGTGTTCTACCAGATGGACGGTGCGGGCGAATATATCGGCAACGGCAGTCAGGTCTATGCCTCCCGCTCGTGGGATCCCTGCTCTGTGATGTCGATGGGTACGGGCTTCCTGATGCAGACCGCCACCAACAAGGATTACGAACTGCTCACCTTCCACCTGCCTTACTATGGCCGCAACGAGCGTGCCTCGCGCCCCATCCTGCGTGTAGCGGGCAGAAAAGGCGCGGGCGACCGTGTACTGCTCATCCCTGACAGCACCGCCAACAAGAGCGTTACCTACAAGTACGGGCGCGACGGTGTCAAATGGATGACCAACGACACCGCATCGCAGATGTACCTGACAGATGTCAACCAATCGCGCATCGCCCTGCTCGGTGCCGCACCTACCGAAACAGACATACCACTCGGCATATCCGTACCGAAAGAAGCCACGCCGCCCACAATCCGCCGTGCCCCCGCAGAAAGCAATGACACCCGCCTTTACACGTTCAGCCTTCCCGAACCCGAAGCATTCAGGAACTACGGCAGCGTATGGCTTATCGATTACGAGGAGGGGAAAGAGGTCAATCTGCTTGAGTCGGACTACGAAACCGAAATCAAGGCGGGAAATCACACCGGCCGGTTCGCCGTCCGCATCGGCAACCTGCCCGCCAAAAACGAAAACAAGCCCCTGAACAGCGGATACAACTATATCATTTACACCTCCGACGGCAACCTCCATATCAAAGGGCTGCAGAAAGGGGACTTCGTCAGCGTTTATTCCCCGACGGGAGTGCTTGTTCTGTCCGCTGTGTCAGAAAGCAGCGAATATATTGCCCCGCTGCTACGCGGCGCGGCATACATCGTTTACGTGAACGGTGTCACGCAGAAAGTCATCAATCAATGACAAAGAAAAGCGAGCGCGAAAAGGCGCATCTGCTTGAGCATGGCGGCCAGACCGTTGCTTCGCGTGGGCGACAGGTGCTCACGCAATTGGATGCGGTCGATGAAATAGAGATCGGCATCCGCAATCTCGCGTGGGGTATGACCGCTCAATACGCGGATGAGCAGAGCCACTATCCCCTTGACCAGAATGGCATCCGAATCCCCTTCGTAGGTGATTGTGCCATCCTCGTTCATCCGGCACGTGAACCACACACGGCTCTGGCAGCCGTCAATCAGATTCCGCTCCGTGCGGCTCTCCTCCGGAAAAGCGGGCAGTGAGTTGCCGTAGTCAATCAGCAGCGAATAGCGGTCCATCCAGTCGTCAAACTGGCTGAACTCCTCAATAATTTCGTTCTGTATGTCGTTTATCGTCATCTCTTTATGTCTCCTTGTCTGAAAAAATCCTCTTTTATGCCTGCGATTCCAGCCAATGAATGACCGCCTCCACCAGCCGGTCGTCGGCGTCCTCGGTGAAGCCCGGCGCGTCCACTGTATGATCGGCTTTGAGGTAGAACTCCTCGCGCGCCAAAAGTTGCGGGGTGATGAACCGCTCAAGTTCCTCCTCCGTCTTCCCTTGCAGGACAGGACGTTCGCTCAGGTCGGTCAGCATCAGCCGCTTGGCAAGGTCACGCGCCGTCCAGCGCAGATAGACGCTTGTCCCCAGTTCGGCAAGGCACTCCATATTGTCCTCATAGCAGGGATAGCCGCCACCGGTGGCATACACCACGTTCTCGAAGGGCGACATATCCGCTACGTCCTCCAGCACGTACTTCTCCTTGCGGCGGAACTCGTCAATGCCGAACATACGGATGTACTCGGCGGGTGTATAGCCGTGAACCTGCAGGAAGGCATCGTCCAGATCCACGAAATGCCAGCCGATACGCTCCGCCAGCCGTTTGCCTACCGTGGTCTTGCCCGCAGCCATATAGCCTATCAGATAAACGGGACGGTGCGCTATTTTTTGTCTGCCTCCAGCCATCTCTTCTCGTCCTCGTCCAGTATCATCCACGTGTTGTCCCGCCACTTCAGCCGCCGATCCTCTATATACGCTTCCGGAAAGACGGCTTCGGGGAAGGGCGGACGGATTTCCCCTTTCTCCTCGCCTTTGGCGTTCTCCACCATCACATACGACGAGCAGACAGGCGCACATACCGTAACAACAACCAGTACGGAGTCATTGTTCAGAACGAGCGTGTCGCGGCTGAAAGTGGTGGCGGGGATAGAATCCTGCGCGCGCAGACCCGTAGCGGACAGCAGACCGAATAGCAATATAGGGAAGAGTCGTTTCACAACGTTTGGTTTTGAGTTTGTTCTATGCGGATATGGTTTGTTCAATGCGGATAAGGCGGATGGGTTAAACGCGCTTTTCTATCAGAGCGACAGCCTGTGCTGCGATACCCTCCTCGCGTCCGACAAAGCCGAGATGCTCGGTGGTGGTGGCTTTGATGCTCACCTGCTCCACACTTACACCCATCACTTCCGCCAGACACTGCCTCATCGGCTCAATGTAAGGTGCGAGTCTGGGTTGTTGGGCGCAAACGGTACAGTCGCAGTTGCCTAATTCGTATCCTTTTTCGCGCAGCATCCGCATCACGCGGCGAAGGAGAATCTTGGAGTCAATGCCTTCGTATTCATTGCCTTTCTTATCGGGGAAATGGTATCCGATGTCCCGCATGGCGGCGGCACCGAGCAGCGCGTCACAGAGTGCGTGAATGAGAACGTCGGCATCCGAATGACCCATCAGACCTTGCGTATGGGGTATGCGAATGCCCCCTAACCACAATTCGCGGCCGGGGGCAAAAGCATGCACGTCATATCCTAATCCTACGCGCATAGGTATTCAAAATTACCTATTGTTCACGAGATCCTTGATGCCGTAGAGGTCAAAGCCGAGCGTGAA
>DBVX01000099.1:0-14110 GCA_002308815.1 Bacteroidales bacterium UBA1253 | reverse complement strand
CTCGTGGCTGTAACCTACACGGCCGAAGAACTTGTGATCGTAACTGTATTCCAGACCCGCTCCCCATTGGAGTTCGTCAAATTCCTCCTTGAAGCCGCGTGGCGCGTCAGCGAAAGACTGATACCAGCCTGTAGGGGAACTCAAGTCAGAGAACCATTGCGAATACGTGTTGCCATTGGTAATTTGGTTGCCGTTCTCATCTTTCGGGGCGAACTTGGAGTATTTGCTTGCGGGAACGAGCATCTTGTTCGCCTCTACGGTAGCGGTCAGACGGTTGTAATTGTCAAAGGGCAGTTCGTAGCTGACACCGATACGCCAGTTGGCGGGGATGAAGTTCTGATGGTCACCTTTGTCATAACTCATCTTGCCGCCGAGGTTGCTGAAGTTCGTACCGAGAGCGAAATAACTTGTACCGAAAGGCAGTTCGATTGGCTGGCGGTAATAAAGCGAGATGTCGGCCGCCATCGTCCATGCGGCTTCAAGTTCTATACCCGTCGTTACCGAGCTGTTCGCTCCGTTGTTCAAATCGCTGTAAAGGAAGCGCAGCGTGGCTGCCATTGATACATACTCGTGCAGTTTGCGCGAATACGCCACATCCAGCGCCCACTCGTTGGGATGAGCTTCCTGGAACATGTTTCCCTGATTGTCAATCAGATCCACCTTACCCATAGAGAAATAGGTAAACCCTGCGGAAATCGCCTGCAACTCGTCAAAACGGTAGAAACCGGACAGATAGGCAAGGTCAATATCTCCCACGAGGGAACGCAGCCATGGAGTGTACGAAGCGGTTATGCCTCCGCGCTCGTCAATGAAGGCGTACTTGGCGGCGTTCCAGTGCTGGGAGTTCATATCGGGGCGCGTGGCGGCACCCACATCTCCCATTCCGGCAGCCGTGGCATCCGGCGCAATGGTCAGTGACGGCATCGCCGTGATGATGGGGTTGGTGTAATCATCCGTTTCCTGCGCCCACATGGAGGCGGTGAGTGTANNCGCCTGCCGCTACGATTAAAAGACTTTTTTTCATGTGTGTATTTGGTTTGATTTTTATTTTATGGTCTCTGCTTACAGCACAAAAGATTATTGCTTTGCGATATGCTTCATAGGCTGAAAGGGGTGTTATTGCACAATCAGTTTGCCGACTGCGGCGGATGAGCCTGATGTGGCGGTTTGACATTGTATGCGGTAGATGTATATTCCGTGGTGCATATTGTTTGCAGAAGGGGTAATCATAACGGTACGGTCGCCAGTAAAGGATGTCTGATAAACCTGACAGCCGCTCAAGTCATAGATGGTAAGACTTGTCTGAAGCTCCTCTTCCGGCCGGTCGGCTACAATCCGTATGTTGAGCGTCGCGCCTGCCGGACAAGGATTGGGATAGGCGGTGACGGAGAAGAGCTGTGCCGCCAGCCCTTTGACAACGGTGAA
Organism: Bacteroidales bacterium UBA1253; assembly: GCA_002308815.1. Lineage (GTDB taxonomy): Bacteria > Bacteroidota > Bacteroidia > Bacteroidales > Paludibacteraceae > Colicola. The sequence goes on along the minus strand of DBVX01000099.1, from coordinate 12,685 downwards.
CAACAATGACGCTGTAGAGGAGTTGTTCAGCATATCCCATGCGCGGAAGATCAGGCTGTGCGCCCCCTCCTTGAGTTCGGAGAAAGGATAACTGATCTGTCCTTGCCTGTAGTTGCCGTTGATGGTCGTGAAATAGTCGTTAAGACTGTAGGTGAGAGCGTTGTCGTTGTCCAGAACGAGCATCAGGTCGTGACCTATTCCGCTGCCTGCCGTGTTGATGCCGTTCTCGTCGTATAAATCGGCAAAGAAATGCGGGAACTCACTCGTTTTTCCTCCGTTTGTGAAGGCGGGGTTTTCCATATAGATGCGCAAATCCGGACCGACGGTGTCGGCAGCGAGCAGGGCGGCATCCGGCGAACTGCCCCCGACAACGAATGAATGATCGTGTCCCACACCCTCCTCCAGCGTTTCCTCGTCAATGGCGTAATAGACGATACGGCCCGTACCGTAGTTGTAGCGAATGTCCTTGGGCAAACGGAACGTAAGGCTGAACAGTCCGTCAGAGACCTGCGTGCTGCCCGAGAACAGGACGTTGGGATAATCCTTGTATGTGTAGGGGATCGGTGTCATTCCGCTGCTTACGGCATCGTTGTCGTGCGTGGTGACCGGCTGTTCCTTGTCATAGACGGTAACGTGCAACCGGCCGTTGAAATACGCAGCCGTGTCGCCCATCGGGGAGCGTACATATCCGTCAAGGGTCACTTCCTGCAGTGCGCGGAGCGTGTCTGAAGGAGTGGACGTGACCACATCGTATGCTGTCGGATAATTGAGCCTCAACGCAGGATCACCGAACAGAATGTACGACATCTTGTTGTCGCTGTTCTTCCCGCAGAGGTTCTTGGCTACGCGTGCCGCCTCGCCGATGGAAACGGGATAGGTGTAACGGTCGGAATGTCCGAAGAGCGTGTCGCAGAGATGGCGGTTGAGATGGCTGTTCTCATTGGCATAGACGGTGCGGCAGGCCGACATAACGGCTATGGCGCCTCCGTTTGGGTTCAGCACCGCCAGTTCGGCGGCGGAAAGGGTCTGCTGGTCAAAATGGGCGAAACCGCAGGTGGCGAGCATCCAGAAGGCACGGTTGCGGTTGGTCATACCCTCAATGTCCGACTTGGTGAGAAACATCTCGTTGGTGATGTTGTTCACGCTGCCGTGACCGCAAAAGTCCATAAAGAGGACACCCCGCCGCATCAGATTGGTGAACCGGTTGTAGGCTACGGGATACGATTCGCCGGAAGCGGTCTTCTCCTGAGTGTAAGCGTCCAGAAAAACCTTGTTGACAATGAAGTCGGGAGCCTTCTGCACCACGTTCTGCGCAGCAAGGTCGCAGATGGCGGTATGCTGGTTGTTGTCGCCGTCGTCGGCAAGGAAGAGCAGCTGCTGTTTCCAATCTCCTCTGTTGGCATCCTCCATATAGGTGAGGATTTTGTCCACCACCTGTCCCGCCTGCTCACTGTCGGATACGGGCAGCCGCCCCACACCGATGCGCATCACGCCGTGCGGGTCGGAAAAATACGAACCCACCACTCCGTCCTCGTCCTCAAGAAAGGCGAAATAGTCATCGGTGGCGTATGCCTTGGTCTCAACAGTGGAATTGACCGCCTGATAGGTAAGCAGGGTGTTTTTCCCGGATTGGGGAAGCAGCTGGCGGTTGTCAAACGTGCCGTCACCAAAGAGCAGCAGGCTCTTCGGACGTGTCTGTTCGGATGAGGCGCAGTCGTAGAGCATCTTCATCATCCAGCGGTAGGCGGACACATCGGGCGTGCCGCTTGAGAACTCGTTATAGACCTCCCTGTCTGTCACTACTGCGTAGGTCAGACCGTCGTACCGTTCGTGAGCCCGCGCCAGACGGAGTGCCTCCTGACGGAAAGCGGATGGGGTGATAATCACATAGTCTATGTCGCGCAGGGCGTGAAGGTTCTGGTTGGACACTTTTTCTATGTATTCGGGGGTGAGCCAACCGGAAGCGGCGGTACGTACCGCCACATATTGCGTCAGCCGGCTGTTGTCGCCCGTGAAACAAAGCGCACTGCCACTCCATTCGGCGGGAACGCGGCGGATGCTGTCAAGCCGCGAGATGTCCCATATCTGTGTGGATGCATCCGCGCCGTTCAGATAGTAGCGCGAGAGGTTGTCCTCGCCATAATAATCCGCCTGCCGGAAGAAAAGCGCATTGCCGGTTATGGTCAGCTCGCACTCGGCGTTCAGTTCTATGTAATTGAGATAGCAGTTGTCGGAAGCTCTTCCGCTGACGTAGGACAGGGTAATGTTTGGCTGAAGGCGCGCGGGAATGTCGTACAGCCGCTTCATTCCCGTGATGGCGAACGTGTAATGGTCGCCTGACTCGATGTTACTGAACGATATGTTGGTGGAGGCACCTCCGCAGGAAACGGTCAGCGTGGAGGCTGCGGCTCCCGTGGATGCCGCAGCAATCTGGCAGGTCATCGGCCGGTCGGCAACGGGAGCAGGCAGACTGAAAGCAAACGTGCCTGTCTGACCGGAAGGTATTTCTTCCCCGTAGAACTCACGGCCTCCGCCGGTCAGTCCTTTCATACGGTCGATGAGGTTCACCAGATCCCGTTCGTGAAGGGCGTAAGCATTGAAAGTGGTAACATTATGACTGATTTCTCCTGCCGGTGTTTCCGCATCGGGCATAAGCCGTTGCAGTCCCTCCGCATCGGACAGGAAATAGTACCCGTAGTCGGAGCAGTGGTTGCGCGTGTGGGTGAAATAGCCGCCGCTGTACATCCAATCCACAGAGCCTTGACCGTAAAAAAGGATGTAGTCGCCCTTACCGAACCGGTCGTCCGCTCCCTTGTTCATATAGAATGCCACAGGGCAGAGATCGTCAATGCGCTTCTGCGTGAAGTCCTGCGGAAGCAGCGCGCCTCCGTATCCAAGTATGCTGACACGTTCAGGGTTGATACCCCATTCCGCTATCTGCTCGTAAGTGAGGCGGTAGATGCCCGATTCGCTGACGCGGATGCGGACGATGTTGCCCCTGCTGAGAGCCGACTCATTGGTATAGAAAGAAGCGGGACGCGCCATAACGGCCGCCGAAATGAGAAGCAATATGTAAGTCAGTATTCGCCTCATTTAATCCGACAATAAAGCAGGTTTTGCCCGTCATCCCCGTATTGAAGGACATCCTCACGATGCACAGGCTGCGCCTCACACGGCATATCAATATACAGGATGTCGCCCATACGGATGGTCATGATGCGGCTTATCTGTGCGATGCCCTGTTCAATGGTGCAGCCCTGTTCGGTTTCACTCAAAAGCGTAGCGGGCAGTGACCTGAACACATCGGGCTGCAGCCATCCGCCCACGCACAGCGCGCCGTCAAAAGCCAATGCCTCCGCAGTCTTTCCCTCACGGAGCAGATCCGCCGCCTGAAAGTCGATTCCGCATGCCATGGCATCGTAGTAGCGTGACGCGAACCGCGTCTCCACAGACCGTCCCAACCGGCAGATACGGACCGCCACACAGCGGCAGGCACGCACATCCCCGCTCCAATCGGGCAGGAAGAACGGTTTGTCCTGATTGAGCAGCGACGAGTCGCTCTTCACCGTCATCCGGTACTGACCCTCGTAATATGTAAAACCGACTATCTTCAATTCTTTTATTTGGCTCGTATGAATAACTGCACGGGTGTGCCGTTGAAGTCCCACCATCCGCGCAGTTTGTTCTCCAAGAAACGGCGGTACGGTTCCTTGACGTACTGCGGCAGGTTGGCGAAGAATACGAATGTGGGTACCTGCGTGTTGGGCAGCTGGGTGCAGTATTTTATTTTTATGTATTTGCCTTTGGTGGCGGGCGGCGGGTAGTTCTCTATGAGAGGCAGGAAACGCTCGTTCAGCTGCGCTGTCGGCACCTTGCGCTGCTTGTTCTCATAGACGTGCAGGGCGGTCTCCATCACTTTGAAGATACGCTGCTTGGTGGTGGCGGATGTGAAGATGATCGGGAAATCCGTGAAAGGTGCCATCCGCTCGCGTATAGCTTGCTCGTATGCTTTGATGTCCCTGTTGGTCTTTTCCTCTATCAAATCCCATTTGTTCACGCACACCACCAGTCCCTTCTTGTTCTTTTGAATCAGGGAGTAGATATTGAGATCCTGCGCCTCGATGCCGCGCGTGGCATCCAGCATCAGGATGCACACGTCAGAGTTCTCGATGGCGCGGATGGAACGGACAACAGAATAGTACTCCAGATCCTCGTTCACTTTGGCTTTCTTACGGATACCGGCAGTATCAACGAGGTAGAAGTCCTTGCCGAACTTGTTATAGCGGGTATAAATGCTGTCGCGTGTGGTACCCGGACGGTCGGTGACGATAGTCCGTTCCTCGCCGATGAAAGCGTTGAGTATGCTGCTTTTGCCTGCGTTGGGTCTTCCCACAATGGCGAAGCGCGGCAGGTCTTCCGTTTCCTCATCGCTGTTCCCGTCCTTGCGGAAACGGGAGCATATCTCGTCCAGCAGATCGCCCGTACCCAATCCGTTCTCCGCGCTGACGATGAACGGCTCGCCAAGCCCTAACTTGTAGAACTCCGGCGCACCGTACTGCCGGTCGAAGGAATCCACTTTATTAACGGCTAATACACAGGGTTTTCCCGATTGCCGCAACAGGTGAGCCACCTCCATATCGAAGCGTGTGACACCCTCGTTCACATCGACCAGCAGCAGCACCACGTCCGCTTCCTCGACGGCAAGGCGCACCTGACGGTTGATCTCGCCCTCGAAGATGTCGTCCGAGTCGAGTACCCAGCCGCCCGTGTCGATGACCGAGAACTCACGGCCGCACCACTCGCAGTGACCGTACTGGCGGTCACGTGTGGTACCCGCCTCGTCCGTCACGATGGCGCGGCGTGTCTTCGTCAGCCGGTTGAAAAGGGTCGATTTGCCGACGTTCGGTCTGCCAACAAGTGCCAGTCTGTTCATCTTTTATCCCAGTTTTTTAGCCACTTCCACCTGTTCGAAACTCTCCAGCAGGTCGCCCTCCACGAGGTCATTGTACGAGCGGATGCTCACGCCGCACTCCTGATTGACACCCATCTCCTTCACGTCGTCCTTGCCGTGCTTGAGCGAGGCGAGATCGCCCGTGAAGATAACGATACCGTCGCGGATGACGCGCACTTTGTTCTGACGCTTGATCTTGCCCTCGCGCACCACGCAACCGGCTATCGTACCCACCTTCGATATATGGAAGGTCTGCAGCACTTCGAGGGTGGCGGTAATGTTCTCCTTTATTTCGGGCGAGAGCATACCCTCCATAGCGGACTTGACCTCCTCAATGGCATCGTAGATGACGTTATACACGCGCACATCCACCTCGGCTGTCTCCGCCATCTTGCGGGCGGTGGCAGTGGCGCGCACGTTGAAACCTATGATGATGGCATCCGATGCCTCCGCCAGCAGGATATCCGAATCGGAGATGGCACCCACGCCCTTGTGGATGACATTCACCTGTATGTTCTCCGTGGAGAGTTTGATGAGCGAGTCGCTCAAGGCTTCTACGGAACCGTCCACATCGGCCTTGACGATGAGGTTCAGTTCCTTGAAGTCGCCTATCGCCAAGCGGCGGCCGATCTCCTCCAGTCCGATATGTTTCTTCGTGCGGATGGACATCTCGCGCTGCAACTGCTCGCGCTTGGACGCTATCTGACGCGCTTCCTGCTCGGTGGGCATTACGATAAACTCGTCGCCCGCCGTAGGCGCGCCGTTCAGACCCAGTATGACTGCCGGCTCGCCCGGAAGAGCCTTCTCGATGTTCTGCCCGCGCTCGTTGAACATGGCTTTCACCTTGCCGTGGTACGAACCCGCCAGCACCACATCACCTATGTGCAGCGTGCCGTCGCTGACCAGAACGGTGGAGACGAACCCGCGTCCTTTGTCCAGCGATGACTCTATAATGCTGCCCTTCGCTCTGCGTTTGGGATTGGCTTTCAAGTCAAGCAGTTCGGCTTCCAAAAGCACTTTCTCCAGCAGTTCGAACACGCCTGTACCTTTCTTGGCACTGATGTCCTGACTCTGGTACTTACCGCCCCATTCCTCCACGAGGAGGTTCATGCCTGCCAACTGTTCCTTAATTTTATCGGGATTAGCCCCTGGCTTATCTATCTTATTGATGGCAAACACAATAGGAACACCGGCAGCTTGGGCGTGAGTAATAGCCTCCTTTGTCTGTGGCATAACACCATCATCAGCTGCGATGATAACAATAGCTATGTCTGTCACCTGAGCACCACGGGCACGCATCGCTGTAAAAGCCTCGTGACCTGGAGTATCCAGGAATGTTATATGCCTGCCGTTCTCCAGTGTAACGTTATATGCTCCTATATGTTGGGTAATACCACCAGCTTCTCCGGCAATGACTGATGTCTTTCGGATATAATCCAGCAACGAGGTCTTACCATGGTCAACATGACCCATCACAGTAACGATAGCATCTCTTATCTGCAATTCATCCTCGCTATCTGCTTCTTCTTGCACTGCCTCTGAAACAGATGCGCTGACGTATTCGGTCTTAAATCCGAATTCTTCAGCCACCAAGTTGATTGTCTCTGCATCAAGACGCTGATTGATACTCACCATCATACCAATACTCATACATGTTGCAATAATCTGAGTGACGGGGATATCCATCATGCTTGCCAGCTCATTGGCAGTCACAAATTCAGTCAACTTCAATATCTTGCTCTGGCTTTCTTCCTCGCTCAGCCTTTCTTCCATATTGGCTCGGACAAGGTCACGCTTCTCCTTGCGGTGTTTAACGCCGCTGCCGAAAGCTTTTTGCTTATTGGTAAGACGTGCCAAAGTCTTCTTTACCTCCTTTGCAACATCTTCTTCGCTGACTAATTGCTTGACAGGTTGCGCCTTTTGTTTCTTGTTCTGTTTCTTGGGACGCAGCTCTTTGCTCTGAACATTGTCATATTGGCGATTATCTTGTTCAAACTCATCATCCTTACGAACCTCGCTGGATATATCTACTTTATTACCCTGTATACGATTACGTTTCTTGCGAGCTTCTTTCTGCATATACTTCTCTTCACGCTCCTTGCGCTTCTCCTCTTTGGTTTTCTTCTGAGGATGAGTAGATTCGTTTATGGCAGACAAATCTATGCTACCCAACACCTTGGGTCCGTTAATTGCATGCTGGACATGAGGCCTGAATATTTCCTCTTTTGCTTTTTGCATCGGAGGTTCTTCCTGAGGATTCTCTTTTGTCTCAGTAACTACCTCAGGAGCTGGCTGCAACTTTTGTTTAATTTCTGCTTTGTCAGCCATTTGTCCCTCTGGTCTCTCTGGTTCTACAGTTACCTCCTTTGGTGTCTCCTTCGGTGTAATCTCCTTCTTTGACGCAACTTTTGGTTTTTCCTTTATGACAGGTTTCTCCGTTTTTTTCTGCTCTACAGGTTTAGCGACTACTTTTCCAAGGTCTATTTGACCAACTTTTTTAAGTTGGGGGAGAACATCCTGAGGTATCTCGGTTTTTATAACCTCTTCCTTACGAGGAGCCACAGCGACCTTTTTCTCTTTAACCTCCTGACGTTGCGACATTAATTTCTCCACTTCGCTCTTCAGAAGTTTATCTTTGCCAAACTCCTCTCTGACTATCTGATAAGCTTCATCAGAAAGTTTGGCGTTAAGGTCAGCATCTACCTTGCATCCCTTTTTGTCAAGATAGTCAACTACAGTTTGTAATCCAACATTAAATTCTCTTAATACCTTATTCAGTCTAACTCCCATATATTTTATTCTTGGTCAAATTCCGCTTTCAATATTCTCAACACATTATCCATCGTATCCTCTTCAAGGTCTGTGCTTTGAAGAAGGACTTCGCGAGAAGCTGCCAAAACTTCGCGGGCTGTCTTCCATCCTGCATTCTTTATGGCATCTATTACCCACTGGTCAATTTCGTCGTTAAATTCATCCAAGTAGATATCCTCTTCCGTCTCGTCATTCTCGTTCTCACGGAACACATCAATAGTATAGCCTGTCAGCATACAAGCCAGCTTGATATTCAAGCCGCTCTTACCAATTGCGAGAGAAACCTCTTTTGGTTTGAGATAGACTTCTGCTTTGCGGTTTACCTCATCCAAATACACCTTGGATACTTGAGCTGGACTCAATGCACGTTCAATATATAGCTCGGTATTGGCTGTATAGTTAATCACATCTATATTCTCATTATGCAACTCATGTACAATACCATGAATACGACGTCCACGCACACCCACGCAGGCACCTACAGGGTCAATTCTGTCATCATAGCTCTCAACGGCTATTTTAGCACGCTCACCAGGAATACGGGCTATGTCCTTCACCGTAAACAATCCGTCTGCAATTTCTGNNNNCAAAAGACGACGGAGAAAGTCAGGAGATGTACGGCTCAAATATATCTTTGGATTATTGTTCTGGTTATCTACACGCAGGACCACCGCACGGATAGGTTCTCCCTTACGGAAGAAGTCACCGGGAATCTGTTCACTCTTCGGCAAAATCAACTCATTGTTCTCGTCATCTATGAGCATCATCTCATTCTTCCATATTTGATATACTTCAGCAGAAACAATCTGTCCCACCATATCTTTATACTTATTATACAAAGAATCATGCTCCAATTCAAGTATCTTGCTTGCCAAAGTCTGACGGAGTGTCAGGATGGCACGACGGCCAAACTTCTTGAAGTCAAAACTTTCGCTGACTTCTTCACCAACCTCATAATCATCAGCAATGCCACGTGCCTCGCTCAATGGCATTTCTTTGTTGGGATCTTGTACATTGTCGTCTTCAACAACGATACGGGTGCGGTGAATCTCACAGTCTCCGTTTTTCGGATTAATGATCACGTCAAAATTCTCATCTGTACCATAGAGTTTTGCCAAGATACTTCTAAAACTCTCTTCAATTACCCCCACCAGGGTAGCCGCATCTATATTCCGGTTCTCACGGAACTCAGCGAAGCTGTCTGCCAGGTTGAGGATATTCTCATTCTTTTTTACCATATATATTATTTTTTCAATTTCAATTTCTTAAAATCAATAGCATAGCTCACTGAACGCAAATCAGCAAACGAATAATTTTCACTGACTGCCTCCATTTTTGGCCTTTTGGCTCCTTCTGGTTTTATTTTCTTCAGGACGGTCACAACAACACCTTGCTCGTCAACATCTTTAAGGACACCCTTGAATTTCTTTCCGCCTTGCGTCAGAACTTCAACCTCGTCCCCCACATGATTGTAATACTGCTGGAGGACCTTGAACGGCTGACCAAGACCAGCACTACCGACTTCAAGTTCATAATCCTCCTCATCACGGTTAAGATAAGACTCTATATACTTACTTAAATCCACACAATCATCTATCCAGACGCCTTCTTTGTCGTCTATCTCAACAACGATGTGATTATTCTCGTCAACAGTCAAATCTGTCAAGAAATAATTCTTACCTTCCAACCACTTGTTAACAATCTCAATTACCTTTTTCTTTTCTATCATAAATCTATTAAATCGGAAAGATTAAAAAAATGAGAAGCTCTTTCGGGCCTCCCACTCCTTCTATGGTGCAAAGATAGTGCTATTTTTTCTTATACACAAGAAAATCAGCACTTTTTTAACAACAAATGTACAAATTGTTTTGAAACCAGGAATGTCATACCTGTTTTCCAGTATACAGCACAACATTACAAATTGCTATATCAACAAACACATACTTTTCTGCCGGTTCTATCCTTTAATACCGACCCATTTCTTCAGTTGGCCCGTGAAGCGTTTCCTGCGTTTCCATGCCTTGTCATGTTTCATCTTCATCGCCGACACCAAGGCCAGTACCCGCTCGATGTCAAGTCCTCTCGCTTCAGCATACTCCCGAATGACAAACTCAAACAGATCCTTACGATCGGTCCACCTCACAAAATCATCTTTACATGTCCTCAAAGACAATCTCGCAGGCGACATCATCGTCATTCTATTGATGTCTATCACCGAAATAACATAACCGTCCTCATCCTGATGGTACAAGACATTGGAGAAATTCAAGTCGTGATGTACCAGGCCATGTTCATGCAACCGAGCTATAAATTTTGCGAAAGCCCTCGCCAGAGGCTTGTCAAACTGTTCCTCCAAAAGTGTCCTCACCGAGACATCCATAGTACAAGCTGTCACATAATAGCAACTTTGCAAAATACCCCGTTTCCATATTTCGCCATAAGCCATAGGCATAGGCGTTGAANNCCGCTATCAACTTTAACCCGTTATCAAATGCCCTTTTTGCCTTAGAGGATACAACATAACTGTATAGTATTTTCTGGAAGATATTTTTCAAGCGAAAGTATATTACTACTATTTTCTCGTCCTGACAGCCATTAACTTTCAGATCAAAACTCTTGATAATGTTTCTTCCGTTAGCCGCCAGCAATTCACCCTGGGAGTCAAAGTTTCGCTCCAAGTCCCTCATGAATGTCTCAAGAGCATCTGCGTACAGATATGATTTGTTGAGTTCTATCCGACAATTCATTTTTATTTGTCTACTCTTTGCAAAGTTAGCAATTATAACTGAAAAAGGGCATTTTATTCTTCTTTCTGAGAAAAATGAGTTACATTTGCATAAAATACACACTATTGCATGACAAAAATGAAAATCTCAGTAGTCGTTCACACTTACAATGCCGCAAAGTTATTGGCATACACTCTTGAATCAGTCAAGGATTTTGACGAGGTGTTAGTATGCGACATGGAAAGTACCGACAATACTCTTGACATTGCCCGTCAATACCAATGTAAAATCGTCACTTTCCCTAAGAAAAACTATACCGTACCTGAGCCAGCACGCGATTTTGCGATACACTCCGTGTCCAACCAATGGGTGCTCGCTGTTGATGCCGATGAAGTTGTTACCCCTCAACTTAGGGAGTATCTTTACAACTACATCTCTCAGCCCGACCATGCCGATGCCCTTTACATTCACCGCAAAAATATGTTTCTCGGCAAATGGATTAAGGCTTCCTACCCTGACTCCCAATTGCGTTTTATGGATCAGACCAAAGCCACTTGGCCACCTACCATTCACTCCGTACCCACCATCAATGGCACTATCGGACACATGATACGAGACACCAAGTACGCACTCATCCATGCCGGCATTAGCATCAGCGGGCAAATCAAAAAGATGAACGATTACACAGAGGATGACCTCAATAAGCGTCATCAGCATAATGCCTCCCTATTCCAAATGATATTCTCTCCCCTGTGGCGCTTCATCAAATATTATTTTATTGAAGGGGCATGTCTCGAAGGGCGTGCAGGCTTCATCAAAGCAGCATTCTCTGCCTGCAGCAAGTTCTACTACCTGGCAAAGGTATACGAACGCCATGTCAACGAAAAACTTGATAAATGAGAATCTATCATGTCGTATCCAACAAGGTGTGGGGTGGCGGCGAACAATATGTATTCGACCTCTGTCAGCATCTCATCAAAGACGGACACCAAGTAGAATTGTTTTGTCGTCCCTGTCAGCCCGTCCTGAAACAGTTGCTCACACTAAACATACCAATCCACACCTTGAGCTTGAAAGGGATAGGCGATATAGTGAGCAGTATGCACATGGCGAAAGTCATTGGCAGAGAAGCATGCATAGTTCATGTTCATAATTTCAAAGATGCCTTCACCGTGCTATATGCCTGCAAGATAGCAGGAAACCGTCAGGTAAAGCTCATCGTTACACGACATCTGGTCAGGCAAGGTAAAACCTCATGGCTTTACAGGTGGTTGTATCGTAGCATCCATCGTGTCATCTTTGTATCAAACCTGGCAAAGATGGAGTTCATGAGTTCATATCCCAAAATCCCGGAAGAGAAACTCTCGGTAGTACATAACAGCATCGTACCACAACCCACAGTTCAGACAGAGAATCTGCGAGAAATGCTTTCCGTCCCCTCTCAAGCTGTATTGGCAATGTATCATGGCCGATTGGCAGCAGAGAAAGGCCTTGACGTGCTCATCAAGGCCATCAGGAAAACCTCTGCTGAAACAATACACCTGGTATTGATAGGCAGCGGAGATGAGGTCTATGTGAGAAACCTGAGACAATTAATTGAGCAGATGAACCTGAGAGACAGGGTACATCTCCTCGGTTTCAGAGATAATGTTATTTCCTATATTCAGCAAGCCGATTTCGGTGTGATTCCAAGTATAGCAAGGGAATCTTTCTCTTTGGCATGTCTGGAGTATATGTCACAAGGTCGGTGCGTGATTACGACCAACAACGGCGGACAGTCAGAATATGTGAAGAATGACATAAACGGTATTCTTGTCCCTCCCTCTGATACAGAAGCACTGACTGTGGCCTTAAACCGGATAACAGGCAACAAGGAACTTTGTGAAACATTAGGCAAAAGGGCTCAGCATGATTTTTCCTCCATGCTTAGTTACGAACAATTCTACAAAAGAATCCTCTCAGTATATGAAGATTGAGAGGATTATCTTATTAGTAGAGAAACAATTATTATACTCTTTACAAAACTTTTTACTCTCTAAGTTGGAGAAAGATTTTTCTTCCTTTAGCTGCTTTCCTTCTATTCCTCTCGCCATCAGGAGAGGATATATTGAAGGCCATAGTCATCCCTATTTGTTTAACTGCTATAAAACAGCCGACGGATTATCCTTGACAAAATCCCGAGTGTCAACATATTGGC
>DBVX01000062.1:16985-22654 GCA_002308815.1 Bacteroidales bacterium UBA1253 | reverse complement strand
AGGCCACCCACGACCCGCGGAACCAACCCGCCTTACCCTGAGCTATCTGCTCGCGCAACGCCGCCGGCGGATTCACGTCCACCTGTATGTCAATGCCTATCAATCCCAGCTGCTGTTGTATGTACTTACACAGGTCCAGATAGTTGGCCGTGGTGGCCAGCTTAATCTTNNGGCAGCCCTTTGCCGTCGGGATATCCAGCTTCGGCCAGCAGACGGCGTGCGCGTTCGGGGTCGTGGCTGTACATCGCCCCGCTAGCTGCTCCCGGCAACCCCACAGGTATAAAGCCTCCTTCGCCCGGAGTGCCTATATTGTTCCTCAGGTAGCGCATCATCTTCTGCCGGTCAAACCCGCAGTTGATTGCCTGCCGTATGCGGCGGTCCTTCAGCGGCGAGTCGTCGCCCTCCATATTGAAGCCTAAATATTCGGTGTTGAGATACGGCGTCGACGCCATATTGATTCTATTGGCATACTTTGCTTCAAGCTCTCCCTCGGGGGTGAGCAACTCGTCCTTATAGCTCGCGTCCAGCGAATTCATGAAGTCCAAACTGCCCTTCACAAACTCCAGAAACACCGTTTGCCTATCCACGATAAACGTCACCGCCACTGCGTCCAAGTAGGGTAGGCCCGTCTCAAAATAGTTTACATTCTTTCGCAGCACCAGCTTCACCCCCTCCTTCCAGTATTGGAACTGGAAAGGTCCTGTGCCGCATGGGTGGTTGCGAAAGTCCTTGCCCCAATGCTCTACAACCTCCTTCGGCACCACCGAGCAATACACCATCCCCAGCTGACCCAAGAACGGCGCAAAGGGGCTCTTGAGCTTTATCCTCAACGTCGTGTCGTCCAACGCTTCAACACTCTCCACATCACTAAAAATCCACGCCCCAGGCGACGCTACACTCGGGTCTGTGATGCGCCCGAAACTGTATACGAAATCCTCCGCCACAACGCGCCGCGTACTGTCCTCGGTGCCGAAAAGCGCATCCTTGTGGAAGTAGACATCATCCCTCAGCGTAAAGGTGTATGTCAAACCGTCGCCGCTCACCTCCCAGCTCTTGGCTATCGATGGCAGCACCGTCATAGAACGGTCGGCGGCCGAATCGTCCTCATCGAAAGTGCTCAGCTCCACCAGCCCGTTGTACAACTGCCGGCATGGCCATATAATACTCTGATCCTTCGCAAACGCCGGATCCAGCGTCGCTATACCCGCACTCTCATTGTAGCGGAATATCTGCTTGTCGTCGTGCCTGTGCCGCGCACACCCCGCCACCAGCACCACCGCCATGGTCAGTATAATCAATCGTCTCATAACTCAAAACTCCTAATTCAAAACTCATAACTCAAAAATCCCAATTTTATTTTGCCATCATCCGGAAATTGTGTATCTTTGTGGCGTCAACAGCAGTAAGCCAACTGTGGCTATCCGCCTATAAACAAGGATGGTGTTATTACTCACCAAAACCGAACGATAAACAAAACTTAAACATAGGAGACCATGATCATGAAAGATATGAAACATTTCGCACATCTTGGGGCGGCAGCACTATTGCTGCTCGCCGCCGTCGCCTGCGGCCACAAACAGCAAACGCCGCAGGTGGAGGGCCACTACACCTACGAGCACACCTTCGACTATGCTATGGACGGCAACCACTTCGACGTGAGCGAGACAGGCACGATGGACTTCTATGCCGACGGCACAGCCCTCGACTCGGCGCGTCAGACCTACACTGTGGCCTTGAAAGACGGCGACACTATCACCTGGATCTTCAACTACATCAGTCCCAGCCGCTGGCGTCTGGAAGGCGACGACTTCTACTTCGCCGGCATCAAGGAACAGTTCCGCATGGAACTGATAGAAGGCGGCGACCGCGAAGCGGAGCTGTCGCAAAAGATTGTCAACGCCTACAGCGGCGGTGCCGACTACGAGTACAAGTTCCATCTCGACACGCTGACCGCCGACCTACTGCAATGGAGCTTCATCTATCCCGACGGCCACAGCGACACGTGGCAATTCTATAAGAAATGAAACAGCTTAGGGAAATACTGGGTTATATCCTCGGCGGGGTGCTCTTTGTGGGGCTAATGCCAACGGTGATGTGGCTGGCGTCAGGGATGCCGCCGATTGTGCATATCGGTGCCTTGAGAGCCTCCATCACGGGATTGCTGATGATAGGAGGCCTGACGCTGAGCATATGGACAATAGTTTATATGAAGCGGCGCGGCAAGGGTAACCCGATGGACGCTTTCGGCCATGAGGTGGCTCCGCGCACAAGACATCTGATGACCGGCGGCCCGTACCGTCTGAGCCGCAACCCGATGCTCACCGGCACACTCACGTACCTCGCCGGTTTCATCGTCTGGTTCCGGACATGGCAAGCCGTCCTCGTCTGGGCAATCTTCTTCGCCATCATGTTCATCCAAGTCCTCACCGAGGAACACCGTCTCCGCAAGGATTTCGGCGAAGAGTACGATGCATATTGCAAACGAACAAGGAGATTTTGAGGGTATGAATATTGAACAATATAGGGATTACTGCCTTTCGTTAGGTCAGGATGTGGAGGAAAAACTGCCGTTTGTGAAGTTTAAGAATGGCGATGGCGTGCTCGTCTTTTATGTCTGCGGGCACATGTTCTGCTTCTTCGACATGAACGATTTTCAGGTGGTGTCGCTCAAATGCCAGCCCGAACGGATAGACGAACTGAAAGCGCAATACGACTGCATCGGCAATCCTTACAACGAGTCGCCTAAACATTGGATAGGTCTTGATCCGCATTCCGCACCTGACAGCATTGCCTGTGACCTTATCCTTAACTCCTACGAGATAGTCAAGGCCAAATATAATAAGAAGAAATGAAACAACAATAATATGATACTATATTTCTCTGGAACAGGAAACAGCCTCGCGATTGCCCGCAAGATCGCAGAACCTCTTGGAGAACAGGTAATCTCCTTGCATGAAGCCGTTGCCGCAGATTTAAGCGGCGAAAAGCGCATCGGCGTGGTCTTCCCGACCTACTGGCTGGATGCCCCGTTAGCCGTCAAAGCCCTTATTCCGCGTATCGTCTTTCCGAAAGATGCTTATACCTTCGTAGTCATCACGTGTGGCGCGCAGACCAACAATGCCATCTGGACGGTCAGACGTCTGTTGAAGCGACAAGGCGTGAGGGTGGATTACTGTCATAAGATACGAGTGCCGGACACCAGCGCCCTTGCTTTCGGTCGCAACCCCAACGCCCAGACATGGAAGTTTGACAAGTTCGCGCCACGTCTGGAGACCATCATCGCCGACCTTTCCGCGGAGAAACACAGGCTGCATTTTGCGGGCTTTGACCCGCTTGGCTGGCTGCTGAATGCAGGTTCTTTGGCGAAGAAATCATATCGGCTGACTACTCCGGTGGTGAATACGGACAAGTGCATCGGATGCAACATCTGTGTGCGCGTCTGTCCGCAGGGAAATATAAGTTTAACAGATAATACAGACCGCTCCGCTGACAGAGTACAGAATACAGACAAGCCTGTCGCTCATATCGGCGACAACTGTACGCTTTGTCTGGGCTGTGTTCATTTCTGCCCGCATCAAGCAGTGGAAGTCGGCAACCGGCCTACGCAAAAGGGCTATCAGTACCACCACCCGCAAGTCAAACTAAAAGATATGATTATACGGAAACAATACCAGAAAATGGACAATAATCCTCATTGAATTACGAACTATTGTGACAAGGAATAATTAAAAAAAGAAATTTTGATGCGGTCGCTCTGTTTTTGGAACAAGATACTTGCATATATAAAATCAACAATGTAATTTTGCTGTCTCATTTTTGATTTGTCATACAGGAATCGAGATAACCATGGTTCTTTCCTCACACAAACAAGGGCTGACCCGCGATGAGATAGCCCACTGCATTGAACACCGCCACAAACGGCAGACTCTCCGCCGTACTGCAAGACCTGATGTATTGCGATTTTATCAGACCGTACTACGTGAGAAAATATTTCCTGTATGAGACAGGTTCGCATCAGACCACACATCTTACTTTCATCACTCCGTACGGACTGCGACAAAAACCAATACTCACTGTCCGTAGTCAAAAGCCTGACATCAGACGATTTATTCCGATAACTGATCTGCTGCAAAACAAGGACACAAAAACGAGAAAATGACGGTATATGCGGATGTCATACTGCCTCTTGCCATTCAGGACACATACACGTACCGTGTGCCCGACGAACGGAATACAGAGGATGCCATCCCGCACGAGTGCCGGATGTCCGAAGATGCTGTGAAAGCCGGTTCACGTGTTCTTGTGCCATTAGGCAAAAAAGAGGTGACGGGCATCGTGTACCGCACGCGCGGCGACCTGCCCGCAACGGTCGAGGCGGACAAGGTGAGGGAAGTGATTGCCGTATTAGACACCGCGCCCGCCGTGACGAAAGACCAACTGCGGCTGTGGCAATGGATGAGCGACTACTACCTGTGTCCGATAGGCGACGTGCTAGCAGCCGCCCTTTCGAAGAAGATTCTTGACCGCCAGTTCTCCTTTGACGCGCCCGTAAGACGCGCCAAACGCCCCGCTCCGACCAGTGACACCACCCATCCGCCCTTCCCGCTGACAAGCCAGCAGGAACGCTGCGTAGGCGAAATTCGCAGTCAATGGCAGGAGAAACAAGTAGTGCTGCTGCACGGCGTTACCTCGTCAGGAAAGACGGAGGTGTATATCCACCTGATAGAGGAGCAGTTGCGACAGGGCAGGCAGGTGCTGTACCTTGTGCCGGAGATAGCCCTGACGGCGCAGTTGACCGACCGATTGGAGCGCGTGTTCGGCAGCCGTATGCTGGTCTATCATTCGCGCGTGACCGACACAAAGCGTGCGGAAGCGTACAGACAGGTACTGAACCACCCTACGGCGCAATTGGTCGTGGGCGCACGGTCGGCAGTGTTCCTTCCGTTCAGGGACCTCGGGCTGGTGATTGTCGATGAGGAGCATGAGGCGAGTTACAAGCAGCAGGACCCCGCCCCGCGCTACCACGCACGGTCGGTGGCCATCATGCTCGCCACACAGACAGGCGCACGCGTGCTGCTCGGCACAGCCACACCCTCTATCGAGACACAGTACAACGCCGGGACAGGCAAGTACGGCATCAGCCGCATGACGGAACGGTTCCAAGGGATCCAGATGCCGCGCATCACGCTGATTGACCTGAACCGGCAGTACCACCGCAAGGAGATGTACGGACACCTGAGCGACCCCCTCGTGG
This sequence comes from Bacteroidales bacterium UBA1253, assembly GCA_002308815.1. GTDB lineage: Bacteria > Bacteroidota > Bacteroidia > Bacteroidales > Paludibacteraceae > Colicola. The sequence continues at coordinate 17,400 of DBVX01000062.1, read as the reverse complement.
AACGAATGAAGGAGGAACTGGCGAAAGGCAAGCAGGTCATCCTGTTCCAGAACCGACGGGGCTACGCGCCGTACATACAATGCACACAATGCGGGAGCGTGCCGAAGTGCCCCGACTGCGATGTAGCGCTGACCGTCCACCGCAACATCCGTGGCAGTTACATGCAATGCCACTACTGCGGGTACGAGACGAGTGTGACGCAGGAATGCGGTGAATGCGGCGGCGAGATGCGGGTGAGAGGCTTCGGTACGGAACGGTTGGAGGACGAGGTGCAGCAGTTCTTCCCCAACGCGAGAGTGGCACGGATGGATTTGGATTCCACACGCAAGAAAGACGCGTACCAAGAGATAATCCGGTCGTTCTCGCAGCACGAGGTGGACATCCTTATCGGCACGCAGATGGTCACGAAGGGTCT
>DBVX01000062.1:0-16907 GCA_002308815.1 Bacteroidales bacterium UBA1253 | reverse complement strand
GCGTTCCAGATGCTGGAGCAGGTGGCTGGCAGGGCGGGCCGGAAAGGACAGCAGGGCGAGGTCATCATCCAGACATTCGATCCGAGACATCCCATCTTCGACTACCTCGGCAGGCACGACACGGACAGTTTCTACCGCTGGCAGATACAGGAGCGGGAACAGTTCCGCTTCCCGCCTTTCGTCCGCCTGATAACGCTGACCCTTAAGCACCGCGACGAGCAGCGCGTTGAACAAGCCGCAGCAGACCTGCACGCACGGCTGACACTGGCGTTCGGCAGCCGCTGCTCGGCAGTGATGCAGCCATCGGTGACACGTGTGCAGAGCTTCCACCTCAGGCAGCTGCAGCTCCGTATCGAACGCGAAGCGGCAGTGGGCAAAGGCAAGCAACTGCTCCGGCGGATACTGCAGGAGGCGGCCGCCATCCTACCCTGCAAGGGAGTGGTCATACAACCGGATATAGACCCGATGTGACTGACAAAAGGACAACCGATTAAAAATTTTAGCGCGGGCGTCATTTTTTATTCACAATTGTTTCGTATCTTTGCGCGGTTTTGCGTTTCTCCGCCGTTTTGTAAAAAAACGGAACAGGAAACCCGTATCGCGCAACAAGAAAGTCAAAAAATATTCAAACCAACCACTACTGATTATGATTTCCCCATTAGCATCCGTCCATCCGAATGCGAAAATAGCAAAGGATGTGGAGATAGGACCGTTTGTTTTTATTGATGATGACGTGGAGATAGGCGAGGGTACCGTCATTGATGCGAACGCCACCGTCTGCGCCCATACGCGCATAGGCAAGTACTGCCACATCTTTCCCACCGCCATCGTGGGTGCCATTCCGCAGGATATGAAATTCCAAGGCGAACTGACATACACGTATATAGGCGACCATACTGTTCTTCGCGAATGCTCGACCGTCCATCGTGGTACGGCATCGAAGGGCAAAACAGTGGTCGGTAGTCATTGTCTGATAATGGCTTACTGCCATGTGGCACACGATGTGGTGGTGGGCGACCACGTAATCATGTCGAACGTCACGCAGTTGGCGGGCGAAGTCGTAGTGGGTGACTGGGCTGTCATCGGCGGCGGAACGCTGGTTCACCAGTTCTCGCGCATCGGCGCGCACGCGATGATTCAGGGCGGTAGCCTCATCAACAAGGACGTGCCCCCGTATGTCCTTGCGGCACGCCAGCCCATCCAGTTCTGCGGCATCAACACAGTGGGACTGGGCAGAAGGGGATTTACCAAAGAGCAGATTGAAAGCATACAGCAGATTTACCGGATTGTCTATCAGTCGAACCTCAACACCACCCATGCGGTGGAAAAGGTGGCAGAGGAAATACCGGTATCGGAGGAGAGGAATGTCATTCTCCGTTTCATACGGGAGTCCGAACGCGGCATTATCAAAGGGGCATAACGACTTCAGTGATGAACATCGGAGGTTGGGACATCGCACTAATTGACCTGTATCCGGCAGGATTGATGCTGGCTGTTTTGGTGTTCCAGTTGTATTTCTATTTGCGTTATATCCGTCTTCCGAAAGCCAAACCTGTTCCACCTGCGGAGCAACAGCGTCCCAAACATGCGGGCGATCAGCTTGATCTCTTCAGCGATGACGTGCGGGGCGTGTCAGTGGTTGTCGCCGCCCGTAACGAGGCACACAACCTAAGCGACTATCTCCACTCTCTGCTGGAACAGGACTATCCGATGTTCGAGATTATCGTAGTGGATGACGGTTCGGAAGACAACACGCGGGACGTGCTGGATGAGTTCATGCACCATTACCCCCGTCTGCGGCGGACATTCGTACCCCAGCACGCACGCATCATCAGCAGCAAAAAACTTGCTCTGACCCTCGGAATCAAAGCGGCACGGTTCGACTATCTGATCTTCACGGACGCCGACTGTCGTCCTGCCTCCAAGTACTGGATATGGGAGATGATGAACGGTTTTGACCAGACGGCTGAAACGGACGTGGTATTAGGATTCGGCGCGTATTTCAAGGGCAAGGGACTGCTGAACCGGCTGATACGATACGACACTTTGTTCAACGGTCTGCACTACCTCGGTGCTGCGCGTTGCCGTCACCCGTATATGGGAGTTGGTCGCAACCTTGCCTACAAGAAAGAATGGTTCCTGTCGCACAACGGTTTTTCTCCTTATATCGGTGAGCGCGCCGGAGACGACGACCTGATAGTCAACCGTTATGCCAAGGGCAGAACAACCGCTACTGTGACCTGCCCCGACAGCGTCACATGGTCGCCCGCTAAACGGACATGGCAGGAGTGGTGGCACCAGAGACGGCGGCACCTGAGTGTGTCTCCCCACTATACCTTTTTGAGCAAACTGCGTCTCGGAGCCGAACCCTTGTCCCGCGCTGTCTGGTACAGCACTGCCGCTGTACTGATTGCCCGCAGCGCGACAGTATTCCCCGCCGACAGAGAGTACGGCATCATCCTGCTCTCAACCGTCGTTCTGCTGCTTCTGCCGCGCCTCATCCTTCGTGCCGTGGTACTCAATCTCTCCGCACACCGACTGGGCTACATACCCAAAGGGATGCACGCGGGCATAACGCCTTCCGACCTCATCCTATGGGATATCCTGCTGCCGCTGTGCAACCTGTGGATACTCATTTTCCCCACACGCAAACCCACACGATGGTAACAACTATGAAACGCCTTCTCCTCTTTATCGCCCTGTCCGTGAGCGTGACGCTTCACGCCGACCTGCTCACAGACCTCCTGATTGACAAGAAGTATGACCCCAAGTACCTGACTTCGAGTGAGATTGACTCGCTGCTCAACGGGACAGACCGCCCGCGCTACGAACTGAAAGAGAAGAAACGGCTGAAGCAGTACCGCCACTCATATTTCGCATCCTACTCCATCCGCGACAACAACCGGAAAACAGAAAAATCACTGAGTGACACGCTTCTGCGTGACGTGCTGATGTCCGACGACGGCAAGTACATCGTCTATGGCAAGGGACAGGATATGTATCTCTACAAGACGGATTTCGGCACCGAAGTCGCCATAACGCGACGGGGTAAGGCGGATGTCTTCAACGGCGTAAGCGACTGGCTCTATGAGGAGGAGTTCGGCATAACCCGTATGTTCGCCTTCTCGCCCGACAACAAGCAGATAGCCTTCATCCGTCTGGAGGAGGCGGTAGTACCCGCGTTCACGTGGCAGACATTTCTGAACGAAAACGGGCAACCCTCCTATCCCGCCTCACAAACCATCCGTTACCCGCGTTCTGGCAGCGCGAACGCCATACCGTCCGTATGGGTCTATGACATACGCGAGAAGAGCCTCGTGCAAATGAAACTGCCGGAAGAGACCGACCGGTATATCCCCCGCATCCGCTGGCGCACCACGGAGGAAGGCGATAGGCTGATGGTTCAGATCATCAACCGCGACCAGACACGAATGGCGGTGTATGCGTGCAACCCCAAATCCAGCGTATCGCACTTGTTCTACGAGGAACAGTCGGACAAATACTATACGGACTATGCCCTGTGGGACGAATGGCAGTGGCTCAAGAACGGCAAGGCTGTGATATTGAGCGAGCGCGACGGCTGGCGCAGGATTTATCTGTGTTCGGAGCAAGGCGCAATAGAACGTCCCCTCTCGCCGAACGGTATGGATGTGACGAGAGTCTATGGCGCGGACGAATCATCGGGAGCGGTGTACTATCAGGCGGCACCGACACCCACCGAGCGGCAGATATATTCCGTATCGCTGAAGAAAGGCGAGAACGTGTGCCTGACCAAAGACAATGGCTTTTACTGGCTGTATCCGTCCAAAGATTTCAACCGCTGCATTCTGCGTTATGAAAGCGACCTTGTGCCGCCCACCTATACGCTCTGCTCTCTCAATAAGAGCGGCATCAAGGTAATCCGCAATATTGAGAACAATGCTGTGGTCGCCGCCAAATGGAACGCTCTCAACCTGCCACACAAGGAGTTCCAGCGCATCCCCACCGAAAGAGGCGACTCGCTGGACGCGTGGATACTGCGTCCTGCTGATGCCTCGGGAACGGACAAACGACCCGTGGTGATGTTCCAGTATTCGGGTCCCGCATCACAGCGCGTTCTCAATCGATGGCACCACCGCATAGCCTACGTGCTGGCGGATATGGGCTACGTGGTGGTGAACGCCGACCCGCGCGGCACCGACTGCCGGGGACGGCAATGGCGCAACGAAACCTATATGAACCTCGGTCAGAAAGAGGCGGAAGACCATTTGAGTGTAGCACGTTATATGCAGCAACTGCCCTATGCGGACGGCTCCCGCATCGCCATGGTCGGATGGAGCTACGGAGGGTATCAGACCATACGCACCCTCTGCGAACAGGATGCGCAGAATCCGCTGATACGCTGTGGTATAGCCATCGCCCCCGTCACCGACTGGCGGCTGTACGATACGGGTTATACCGAGCGGTATATGCGCCGTCCGATGGTCAATGAGGACGGCTACAAGCAGGCCGACCTGACTACAATGGCTAATCACCTAATTGGCAGGCTGCTGCTGGTACACGGACTGGCGGATGACAACGTACACGTGCAGAACACATGGCTGCTGACCGAAGCGCTCATCAACGCGGGCAGGCAGTTTGAGATGCAGGTCTATCCCGATGACAACCACAGCCTGCGAAGCGGCAATCATTACCGCCATCTCCACGAACGGATTATACTTTTCCTGAAAGAGAATCTATAGAACCAACCCACAATCCCCGCAGTTATGACACAAAAGCAACAACAGTCCAACATCCTCACCATCATCATCTGCTTCTTCCTGTTCGGCATGATTTCGTTTGTAACAGGTATGCAGGATCCGTTCGGCGTGATTGTCCGTGCGCAGTTCAAAGCCACGAACGCAATGTCCCAACTGGGCAATATGGCGAACTTCATCGCCTACGCGTGCATGGGTCTGCCTGCAGGTATGCTGCTCAAACGCTACGGCTACAAGGTAACATCGCTTTGGGCGGTCGGAATAGGCTTTGTAGGTGTCTGTATCACCTTTATGAGCGGGAGGATGGGCAGTTTCGGTGTGTATCTGACTGGCGCGTTTGTGAGCGGTTTCTCCATGTGCCTGCTCAACTCGATTGTGAACCCGATGCTCAACACATTGGGCGGCGGCGGCAAACGCGGACACCAACTCGTGCAATGGGGCGGCAGTTGCAACAGTCTGAATGCCACGATTGTTCCCATACTGATAGGCTACCTTATAGGCACGGTGAGCAGGGACACGCAGATAGCCGATGCCAACCCCGCGCTGTACATAGCGATGGGCATCTTTGCGTTCGCATTCATTGTCCTCTGCTTCGCCCCCATCCCTGAACCGGAATTAGAGGCGGCACGGGCAAGAATGGAACGGGGCGAAAAAAATGAGGAGAAGATGGGCGAATCCATCCGCAAGACACTTCGTTACAAGCATTTTGTATATGGCGCGATTGGTGTGTGGCTGTACGTGGGGCTGGAGGTGTGCATCGCTAATGTGACGAACCTGTACCTTACCTCATCGGAGATTGGCGTGGCGGCATCCGTCAGCGGGACGATAGTGGGAATGTACTGGTTCTTTATGCTTATCGGCCGCCTGACAGGCGGCACCATCGGCGGCAGAGTGTCCTCGCGGGCAATGCTCACCGCTGTTTCCGTCGCCTGCATCGTGCTGCTGGCACTGGGAATGATTTTCTCGGACAGCGTGCAGGTGTTCTTCCCTGCGATAGACAAGACCACCTTCTCGTTCTCGCTTCATGAGATACCGATTGCCGCCATGTTCTTCGTGCTGTGCGGCTTCTGCACCAGCATCATGTGGGGCAGCATCTTCAACCTGTCGGTGGAGGGACTGGGTGAGCATACGAGCATGGCAAGCGGGCTGTTTATGATGATGGTGTTCGGCGGAGGCATCCTGCCCTTCGTGCAGAGCCATCTTGCCGACCAATGGGGTTTCATCCTCTCTTACGCTGTGCCTCTCGCAGCCGCAGCATATATCCTATGGTTCGCACTTCGCGGCAGCCGGACTGCTGCCGAAAAGGAGGCAATGAAGTAAGCAAACATATTAATAAAGAACGCGATTATGAAGAATCTGAAAGTATTGTCTGCAATCATTCTGACGCTGGCGTGCGTGTCTGCTATGACAGCGCAGGACCGGCAGTCGCTGTCGGAGTACAAACTGCCCAACGGTCTGACCGTTATGCTGTGGGAGAACCACGACCAGCCGGATGTTACCGGCTATGTGGCTGTCCGTGCGGGTTCGGTGGACGAGCCGAAGGAATATACGGGTCTGGCTCACTATCTTGAGCACATGCTCTTCAAGGGCACGGAGCGGATAGGCGCGCTTGACTGGGGAAAGGAGAAACCTGTCTATGAGCAGATTATCCGTCTGTATGACGAATACGCCACCACAACGGACGCTGTGCAGCGCGACACGCTGGCGCAGCGCATCAACCGCCTTTCGATGGAAGAGATGCGCTATTCGACCACGCGCGATTTCTTCACCATGATGGACGAGATAGGCGCAACGAATGTCAATGCGTTCACCTCCTACGATATGACCTGCTATACCAGTTCGTTCCCCGCATACCAAATGAACAAATGGCTGACCATCAATGCCGACAGGATGATCAATCCCGTGTTCCGTACGTTCCAGGCGGAGTTGGAGAACGTGTTCGAGGAATACAATATGTACGCGGGCGATGTGCGGACGCAGCAGCGCGACCAGCTGATGGCTGCCGTCTATAAGGGGCATCCCTACGAGCGCAACGTGATAGGCGAGCCGGAACACTTGAAGAACCCCCGCCTGAGCAAACTCATAGAGTTCTTCAATACGTGGTATGTGGCGAACAATATGGCTCTGATTCTGGTGGGCGACTTCAACACGGAAACCGCCAAGCCGCTGATAGAGCAGGCTTTCGGCAGACTGCCCAAGGGTGAACTGCCGTCACGCAGGAAAGACCTTCCCGCGTTTGAACACGGATTGAAGAAGAAGTTCAATCTGGGCTACTATCCGCAGATATACTGGGTGTTTGACGGAGCAACCACAACGGATGACGATCTGCTTGCCCTGCAGTTTGTATGCCGGTTGCTGAACAACGGGTCGAACACGGGTCTGCTGGACAAGGTGTCGATGGACGGCGATGTGAGCGCGGCGCAGTGTATGGTGGATGCCCGCCGTGACCTGGGGCGCGTGATGGTGACAGCCATTCCGTATTTCGACCCCAACCAGCATTCTTTCGAGAGCAATGCTGCCACCGAGCGCATCGTGATGAACGAAATCAACAAAATCAAGACAGGTGACATACCCGACTGGCTGATAGAGGCTGTAAGGCAGGAGTTTCGAACACAACTCACACTATCCTTTGAGGAAGGAGCTGCCAATATGGACGAACTGGTGGAGTGCTTCATCTATGACATTCCCACAGACCGTATCTTCACGCTGAAGGAACGTATCAACCGGCTGACCAAAGCGGACATACAGCGTGTGGCAAAGAAGTATTTCGATGCCGTGCCGATGACCCTGACATTCGAGGAAGGCGAACCGAAAGTGAACAAACTGCCAAAACCGAACATCCGCCCCCTGCGGATAGCGGAGGGAGAAACCGCTTACGCACGGGATTTCCGCCGCTTGTCCGAAGGGCAGCCGAACGTACACTATAACAATTTTGCAGACGTACGCGTGACAGACGCGGATCAGAACGTTCGGATGCACTATACGCGGAACACAAAGAACTCCCTTTTCTCCCTTATCCTCCGTTACGGCGTGGGGACGAAGAAGATGCCGATGCTGGAGTATGTAGTCCAGCTGATGAACCGTGCGGGTACGATGCCGGATACGGACGCGCAGACCTTCCGCCGCAAACTCAGCGAGTTGGGCGGCAACGTGCAGTACGGAGTGGACGACAGCTATATGACCATTCAGATTGTGGGCGAGGAAGCGCACCTCAAAGAGATAATGGAGCAGGTTGGTCTTCAGATTCTGATGCCCAAACTGGACAAGAAACAGTTTGATGCGGTGAAGGGTTCGGAACTGTCCTCCCGTCTGACCATCAAGAAGATGCACCCCGTATGGGCGAGCGCATTACAGGAATGGGCGGTATATGGTGAGAAGTCCCGCTATCTGGATGTGGTCAAGTTCCTTGACGTGTATGATATGGATGAACTGAAGATGATGACCGAGTTCCAGAAGGCCACCAAGTACGCGCTGGACGTGCATTACTGCGGCACACTCCCCTCCGAGACCGTGTTCGCCACCCTGCCGCTTTCGGAAGGGATGATACCGTCCTCCTCGCCGGAAGTGCGTGAAAAGCAGCAGTATGACAAGACACAAATCTTTTTCCTGTCTGATCCCAAACTACAGCAGGCCACTGTCTATTTCTATTTCCTCGGCGAGCCGTATGACCTGCGGCAGGAGGTGGTGAAAGATGCATTCAACCAGTATTTCGCCGGCGGTTTCTCAGGACTTGTTCTGGACGAGATTCGAACGAAGCGTTCGATGGCGTATTCGGCTTACGGAGGGATGTCCTCCGCGCTGCTGGCAGGCAAACCTGTTTCGTTCGTGGGCTATATAGGCACCCAGTCCGACAAAGTGGCTGATGCGGTGGAGACATTCCTTCACTTGAAAGACTCCATGCCGATGCATCCGGAGCGGCTGGAAGCCGTCCGCACGATGCTGCGGCAGGGGTTGCAGACCTCGCAGCCTTCGATGCGGTCGGAGAGTATGGTATATGATTTCTGGAAGCGTCTGGGCTACACCGATGATCCGATACGGGTACACAAGCAGGAAATTGACAACCTCACTTTCGAGCAGATAGAGGAGTACTACAAGACCCGTATACAGGGCAAGCCGATGGCCATTATGATTGTGGGAGACCCGAAACTGGTGGACAAGAAGGCTCTCAACAAGATAGCGAAGGTGAAGAGTGTCTCGCTTAACGCGCTTTTCGCACCGCTGGATCTGGATTGAGAAATTGTCAGGTTGGTTACTGTTATGGACAATACAAGCGGCAATCATCGTTCGGGCTTTGTCAATATAGTGGGTAATCCCAATGTGGGTAAATCAACGCTGATGAACGCGTTGGTGGGGGAGCGTTTGAGCATTATCACGCAGAAGGCCCAAACGACCCGCCACCGCATAATGGGTATCGTCAACGGTGAGGATTTTCAGATTGTCTATTCCGATACCCCCGGTGTGCTGAAGCCTTTGTACCGGCTACAGGAGCAGATGCTGGAGTTCTCCCGCTCGGCACTGGTGGACGCGGACGTGCTGCTGTATGTAACCGATGTGCAGGACACCGCCGACCGCAACGCGGACTTTCTGGAGAAAGTGAAACGCATGGCGCAGGGCGGTACGAGTGTCTTTCTTGTGATTAACAAGATTGACCTGACCACGCAGGAGACGCTGGAGAATCTGGTCTCCTTCTGGAACAAGACACTGCCCGAGGCGAAGGTCTTTCCCATTTCCGCCAAGGAGCGTTTCGGTGTGGACCAACTGTTTGAAGCCATCAAGCGTGCGCTGCCCGTCAGTCCGCCTTTCTTCGCCAAGGACCAGCTGACCGACAAGCCGGCGCGTTTCTTTGTGGATGAGATCATCCGCGAGAAGATTCTGCTCAATTACGACAAGGAGATTCCCTATAGCGTGGAGGTGGAGGTGGAGCAGTTTCTGGAGGAAGAGCGTCTGATCCGCATTATGGCGGTCATCTATGTGGAGCGGGAGAGTCAGAAGGGCATCATTATCGGCAGGCAGGGAAGCGCGCTGAAAAGGGTGGGAGCGCAAGCCAGAAAGGATATAGAGGCGTTCTTCGGCAAACAGGTGTATCTGGAGTTGTTTGTGAAAGTGGATAAGGACTGGCGCAGCAGCCAGTCCCGCCTGCGTCACTACGGCTATGACCTGAACGGCTGACGCACAGGATTCAGCGGGTTTTGGCACGGAATTTGCGATACGCAGAAAAAATAACATTTTTTTACGTATCGCTATGAATAAGTTTTTTCGGTTTCTTTTCTTGCTGTTGGTGTGTGCCGCCGCAGGCGGCGGTAGTGCTTATTATGTAGTTCGGAAGATGCAGACGGATTATTCCGCAGCATCGTCGGACACGGTTTACCGGATGGTGTCTTCTCCGTCCTCCTCTTCGTCCTCGTTTTCAGCGGTATCGGGTTACGCATCGTTTGCTCCTGATGGCGATTTTTCAACGGTTGCGGAAGCATCGGTGAACGCGGTAGTGCACGTCAAGACGCTGTATGCCACGCAGTCGCGCGTCTATGCGGATCCGTTTCTGGAGTTCTTTTTCGGTCCGGGCGTGCAGCAGCCCCGCCAGCAGGCGCAGATGGCATCGGGTTCGGGTGTGATAATTGATACAGACGGGTATATAGTTACCAACAACCACGTGATTGACAAGGCGCAGCGCATATTGGTCGTGCTGAACGATAAGCGTGAGTACGAGGCGCACTTGGTAGGTACGGATCCGAATACGGATATTGCCTTGCTTAAAGTGGAGGCAGCGGATTTGCCGACTATATCTTTCGGCAATTCGGACGAGTTGAAGATAGGCGAATGGGTATTGGCAATAGGCAATCCGTTCAATCTCACTTCGACGGTTACTGCGGGTATTGTGTCCGCCAAGGCGCGCAATATCAATATCATCAATTCCGATATGAGCATCGAATCGTTCATACAGACCGATGCGGCAGTCAATCCCGGCAATTCGGGAGGCGCGCTGGTGAACACGCGAGGCGAACTGGTCGGAATCAACACCGCCATAGCTTCCCAGACGGGTTCATACGCGGGGTACGCATTTGCCGTGCCGAGTGCGATTGTGCAGAAAGTGGTGGCGGATATCCGTCAGTACGGTCGTGTCCAGCGGGCCATATTAGGGGTGCAGATTCGCGATATAACGCCCGAATTGCAGTCGGAGGCGGGTCTGCCCAATCTACAGGGAGCATACGTGGCGAGTGTGGTACAAGGGTTAGCGGCTCATAAGGCTGGCATTCGTGCAGGCGACGTGGTGGTAGAGATTGAGAGAATGAAGATTCAGTCAGCCAACGACTTGCGTGTCGCCATCGGAAAGACTCGTCCGGGAGACAGGATAGCGGTGACCGTGTTGCGAAAGGGTGAGCGAATGACGCTGCATGTGGAACTGGCTGCTACTCCGCACTATGTTTCATAGCGCGGACGACTGCGGCGGGGTCAGCAGCGTGAAACACGGCACTTCCCGCAACAAGTATATCCGCGCCGGCGGCAAAGATGCCGCCGGCGTTTTTTATGTTCACTCCGCCGTCCACCTCAATGAGAGTGGGAAGACTGCGGCGGGTGATTTCGGAACGGAAGTAGCGTATCTTTTCCATCGTTTCGGGAATGAAGGCTTGTCCTCCGAACCCCGCGAAGACGGACATCAGAAGGATCATATCCACTTGGTCCAGATAAGGGTCGAGCCGGTGGATATCAATATCCGGATTGATGGTAAGGCAAGTGCGTACCCCTTTTGCACGGATTAGCGACAGGATGGGCATCGGGTCATCCACCGCTTCCAGATGGAACCCCACACTCCACGCACCCGCATCGCAGAACCGCTCCACGTACTTCTCGGGATGCACAATCATCAGATGCACGTCCAGAGGCTTCTCCGCGTACTTGTGAAGCGTTTCCATAACGGGGAATCCGAAGGAGATGTTGGGTACGAAAGTGCCGTCCATCACATCCACATGGAAATAGTCGGCTTCACTGAGGTTGATGCGCTCAATCTCGCGCTGGAGGTTGCCGAAATCGGCACTGAGGACAGAAGGTGCGATAGCGTGCATATTAATTATCTATTTGCCGGTTGTAAGGTACTGTATGGCGCGGTTCGTGATGTCGTCATCGCGCTCGAAGAGCGGGAAGAAGCCTTCATCACCGAGTATGTTGCGCACAATATAGGCGTTGACGAGCCTTTCTATCAGAGGCTTGGACACGGCGATGTCCTTCTCTACGGGTTCCACACCTTTCTTCTGGCAGAAGGCGGTGAACTCCGGCATCCATTTGGCTTTTTTCAGGTGCTGCTCAAGCGACTGCCACGTTTTGTATTTCTCCAGTTCCTTGCGGTGACGGTCCACATAGTGGTAGGCGAACTGATAGGTATAGGCGCGGTTGGCAACCTGATTGAAGTACTTGGTGTAGAGCGTTGTGTCGCGTCCCACGAAGATGTCCGGCATGATACCCCCGCCGCCGAGAACAATCCGTCCCTGTTTGGTGTAGTACTTGGTCGTGTCAGTGAAATGAATGCTGTCCTTGGAGTACAGTTCGCCGTGGTTGAACCGCTCAAGCAGTTCCATCTGATAGTCCTCCTGCTCGCCGCGCTTGTAGGGTTTCTGTATGCATCTGCCCGACGGGATGTAGTACCTCGCGACGGTCAGACGCAGCGCGCTGCCGTCAGGGAACGGAATCTGCTGCTGCACAAGCCCTTTGCCGAAGGAGCGTCTGCCGATGACGGTGGCACGGTCGTTGTCCTGCATCGCACCCGCGAAAATCTCGCTGGCACTGGCGGAGAAGTTGTCAATCAGCACGACTATCCGCTCTTTTCTGAACCGTCCGTTGCCCGTTGCGCGCGATTCCATACGCTGGTACGCCCTCCCTTCCGCATAGACGATGAGGTCGCCGTCTTCAAGGAACTCGTTCGCCATACTGATTGCCTCCTGCATATATCCGCCGGAGTTCTCACGCAGGTCGATGATATAGGAATCCGCGCCCTCTTTACGCAGATAGGAGAGGGCGGAGAGGAACTCCTGATAGGTCTTTTCGCCGAACTTGTTCACGCGTACAAAGCCTATTTTCTCTTTCGAGTTTTCGGGTTGGATGATGAACTTGGCATCCACCGACCATGTAGGTATATCGCCTCGTGTGATGGTGAAATGCAGCGTCTCATCTGTTCCCGCCCTGCGGATGCCAAGTCTCACCTGCGTGCCTTTCTCGCCGCGCAGGGTGTGCATCACCTTTTCGTTTGTGATTTTCTTGCCTGTGAAGACGGAATCATCCACCTCGACGATCTTGTCGCCTGCCAGCACGCCCACACCCTCGCTCGGTCCGCCCGAGATGACACTGACTATATTGACCGTATCGCTTTCGATGTGGAACTGCACGCCTATGCCGGAGAAACTGGCTGCAAGTTCGGAATTGACCATCTCCAGATCCTCCTTGGGGATATACGCGGAGTGCGGGTCAAGCTTCTGCACCACGTCTGTCATTACCTCCTCGGTAAGCGAGTCGATGTCAATAGGCTCGACATAGCCTCTCTGCAGGAGAAGAAGCAACTGGTCAAGTTTGGTGGGTTCGAGGTAAACCTGTCCGTTGTTGATAACCATCTTCTGCGCCTGCGCACGGTTGGAAACGGCGTTTCCGACAAAGAAACCCAAGATGAGCGTCACGACGGCGAAAGTGGGATAGATGTATTTTTTCATTGTATGTCAGAGTATTAAGATTGCACCTCGAAAGATGCAAAATCCGTGCCATTACGCTTTGTCCGTAGGGATGAAGTCCACCTGTATGCCGGCTCTCTGCAGCAGTTCCACCCCGTCCATCAGCCGGTACTGCTCGCCATAGACGACCCGCCGGATGCCGGACTGGATGATGAGTTTTGCACATTCCATGCACGGCGATGCTGTGACGTAGAGCGTGGCACCGTTGCTGGAGTTGTTCGACCGCGCCACCTTGGTGATGGCGTTCGCCTCGGCGTGGAGAACGTATGGGAGGCTGACGTTGTTGTCGTCCTCGCAGTTGTTCTCAAAGCCGGATGGCGTGCCGTTGTACCCGTCGGAGATAATCATATTGTCGCTGACGATGAGCGCGCCGACCTGTCTTCTGCGGCAGTAGGAGTTCTCGGACCACGTGCGCGCCATCTTCATATAGAGGTGGTCGCGTTGCAATTGTTTCTCGGGGGACATAGAAAATGGGTGTTGTTTATAACGTGTCAATTACTGCGTGCCGCGAGGGTTTGCGCCAGACCGACGACATCAATACCATCGAACGTGCCGCTTGACATCAACAGCAGCACCGTGTCATGGCAGTCGGTCCGCAACAGGTTGGCTTCAAGCAGGCGGCTGTCGGTATAGACCCGCAGTCTGTCCAGACTGAAAGCCTTTTTCACATCTTCCGCCGTGACAAGAGCAAGCCGCTTGTGCTCGATGACGTGCGGGTTGAAATAGACAATCGCCTCGTCCGCCTCGTCCATCGTGCCTTTGTATTGCGGAAGGAAGTCCGCCGTGAGCGATGAGAAAGTATGCAACTCCATACAGGCGATGAACCGACGGTCGGGGTATCGCTCCCGCACGGCGTTGATGGTGGCTTTCAGTTTGCTGGGTGAGTGGGCGAAGTCCTTGTAGGCGGCGAAATCCGCCGTTTCGGCTATCCGCTCCAGCCGGTTGCTGGCTCCCGTGAAAGACGATATTTTTTCGTAGAACGTTTCGGGCGCGATGCCAATCTGCTGACAGGCAAGACAAGCCGCCTGGAGATTCTGCATATTGTGCCGACCGAAAACCTGCATCGGTACATTTCCGTTGTATGCATCGTAAGGGATACAATGGATTTGTCCGGCAACTTCTCCGGCGAGTTGCGCCAGTGTCGTGTCGTTTCGGAAATAGATAAGCGTATCGGTAATAGTACGGGTAAATTGCCGGAAGGTGTCCACATACCCGTCCCATGTGGGGAAGACGTTGATATGATCCCACGCTATGCCCGTGAGGATGGCGATATGGGGCCTGTACCAGAGGAATTTGGAGCGTCTGTCCAGCGGTGAGGTCAGATATTCGTCGCCCTCAAAGACGGCATACCTGGCAGTATCGGAAAGACGCACCATCCGCTCGAACCCCTCAATCTGCGCACCAACCATATAGTCGGTCTCGATACCAAGCTGACGGAGGACATACAGAATCATAGCGGTCGTGGTGGTCTTGCCATGCGACCCCGCCACCACAATGCGGGTCTTGTCCTTTGTCTGCTCGTAGAGGTACTGCGGGAAGGAATAGACAGGTATGCCAAGTTCCCTGGCACGCACCAGTTCGGGGTTGTCCTCGCGGGCGTGCATACCGAGAATGACTGCATCAACGTCAGGCGTTATCCTCTCGGGATACCACCCCATCTCAGGGGGAAGGAGTCCTGCCTGACGCAGATGGGAAAGAGCAGGGTCGAAGATTTCATCATCCGACCCTGTTACCGTATAATTCTTCCGGGCGGCGAGTTCCATGGCAAGGTTGTGCATGGCCGCGCCTCCGATAGCGATAAAATGCACGTGCATTACGCGGAATGTTTTAGAATGTTCAGGCGAAGAGCTTGTTGAAATCCTCCTGCGAGACTTCCTTCTCCTCGACTTTCATAATCTTTTTCTCAGCCGCATATATCTTCTCCTCAGCCACTCTTTCGACGATGCCACGGAGTTGGTCATCCTTCTTGAGCATTTCCTGTGCGAAGTTGTCAAGGTACTGGTCCTCAACGTGCATCAGCCCGTACTGCATGAACTGCATTCTGGCAACCTTCTTTGCGTATGCGTCAACGTCCTCCTTTTCGACCTTGATGTCGAGCTGTTTCATAAGCTGGTCCTTGACGAGCTGCCATTTAAGCTCAAGAATCATCTGCGGGAAGTTCTTGTCAATCTCCTCATCGGTCATCTTCTCGTTGTTGGTCTTGACCCAGCGGCGCAAGAACTCCTGCGGGAGTTCGGCTTTCTCCACCTTCTTCATCAGCGCCTCCCTGACATCCAATCCGAACTTGTATTCGCTGTCTTGGTCCATGTTGTCCTGTATCTCCTGACGGACACGCTGACGGAAGTCCGCCTCGTCCTTGACGTTGTTCTCACCGTAAATCTTGGCAAAGAGTTCCCCGTCGATAGCAGCAGGCTGATGGCGGGAGATGGATGTGACAGTGAACGTGAAATCGGTGGTGAGCTGCTTGGCGGTGTCTTTGTCGATGCCAAGCAGCGAAGCGACTTCCGTCTCACTCTCAAAAGCCTTCATAGGATTGAAGGTGACATTCCCCTCTTTCTTGAGTCCGATGAACTTCTTCTTAATCTTCGCATCCTTGATATAGCGGGGATAGATAACCGCGTCCTCCTTGGTGATACCTTCCTCCTTGTCCTCCCTGATGACTCCGCGAACTATGTCGTTCTCCTGCACGTCGTCCGCATCCAGATACGAGCCGTATCTGTCGGCGTAGTTGCTGACCTGCTTGGAAACCATCTCATCGGTAACCTTTACGCGGTAGTAGGTAATCTTGTTCTTGGCGGTCATCTTGGTATCGAGTTCGGGCGCAAGCGCGATATCGAAGACGAAGGTAAAGGTGCTGTCGAACTCCAGATCCACCTTCTGATTCTGCTCCTCGTTGGGCAGAGGCTCACCGAGAACGTGGAGCTTCTGCTCCTCAATGTACTTGTTGAGTTCTTCGGCAATCTTGTTGTTCAGCACGTCAGCCAGTACGCTCTTGCCGTACATCTTCCTGATCAGTCCGGCAGGCACCATGCCTTTGCGGAAGCCGGGGATGTCAGCCTTCTGGCGAATCTGACGGATTTGCTTGTTTACAGCCTCCTCGTAGTCAGCCGGACCGAGTGTCAGGGTGATGACCGAGGTGAGGTCTTTGATTTCAGAATGATTGATTTGCATATATATATTTCAATTATTAGTTATCAGATATGGACTATGCATTTCATGTGTTGCCGGAGTGCCGGCACACAAAAAGCCTACAAAGATACTGAATAATTTTGACAATTGCAAATTTATCGTCAATAAACTTGCATAATTCAGCATTTTGCCACAGCTGCCTTACGTTGCAGGGTTATGCGCAGTACATAAGCAGCTGTCAGGAGCAGCATCAGCAGGCAGGGGATATCGCCTACCGGTACAGGCGGTTCGGGGTCAGGGGCGGGATCTCCCGGATCTTCGGGCCACTCGC
>DBVX01000085.1:52606-53013 GCA_002308815.1 Bacteroidales bacterium UBA1253 | reverse complement strand
AGCCCGGAAGTGGTGGAGACCAGGGGCCAGGACGGCGAGGAGGCAAGGCAGTGGTTCGTGCCAATTGAGAAATACGGCGTAAAATGGATGTCCATTGGTTATTTTGCCAAACCGGAACAGGCCCTGATTTGGAGGGGTCCTATGGCCAGCGGAGCCCTCAAGCAGATGATACTGCAGGTAAAATGGGATGACCTTGACTACCTGCTGGTGGATATGCCTCCGGGAACCGGCGACATCCACATAAGCCTTGTAAGAGACATTCCTCTGGAGGGTGCCATAATAGTAACCACTCCCCAGCAGGTTGCCCTGTCCGACGTGCTCAAGGGCGTAAATATGTTCCAGACCCAGGGCGTGGAGAAACCGGTGTTCGGCCTTGTGGAAAATATGGCCTGGTTCACCCCTGAGGA
>DBVX01000085.1:51519-52484 GCA_002308815.1 Bacteroidales bacterium UBA1253 | reverse complement strand
TCATCCCCTGACGGAGTGGCCTTCATAGCCCTTGCCGGCAGGATTGCAGAGATACTACCGTAAACTAATCCCACTGCATATGAAAAGAGTTTTTTACATCCCATTCCTAGCCATTGTCCTGGGCCTTTTCACCCAGTGCTCCAACGTGAAGCAGGTGGGCGTGGATCCGCTGATTGCCACAGCCGTGATGGAAGTGATCAACCAGAAATCGTTCACCATTGAAATCACGCGCGCGGTTGCTACCGGAGGGTCCGTGGTAAACGCCACGGGAGCCCGTATGGTAGTCGTCAACAGCGTAGTTTCCGCCAGGCTGCCTTATTACGGCTCCGGCAGCAGCGCCTCAGCCTATGGCACCGAAGGCGATTCCGGAATTGTCTTTGACAAGGTTCCGGTAGAAATTGAGACGGACAAGTCAAGGGTAGCCGGAGAAGGCCTGTACGTAATGAAATTCACGGCCAAGAGCGGAAACAGCCCCTGCGAGGTGATTCTCTCCGTATGGACGGACAGGACCGCAACACTTATTTGCAGCCCTCTCAACAGGTCTCAGATGACTTATTACGGATATATTACCAGCGACACAACGGAATCACCCAATTGACAGCATCCCGGTAAGGCGGACGAAGTCTTCAACTCCCAGCCTCTCCGCACGCAGGTCAAATATGGGATCTCTCGTATCAAGCCCTTCAGCAATGAGGGGCTTGAGCGCGTTCCGGAGGGTCTTGCGGCGCTGGTTGAANNGCGGTTTTGACCACCTGTCGGAACAGCCTTTCGTCACAGCCAAGTTCCGTGCGGGAGTTGCGGGTGAGACGGATGACTGCGGACTGCACCTTTGGCGGGGGCAGGAAAGCGCCGGGACCCACGGTCATCACGTACTCAATGTCGTACCAGGCCTGGAGAAGCACGGAGAGGATGCCGTAAACCTTGGTTCCGGGGCCTATTGCAATGCGGTCCGCCACTTCTTTCTG
>DBVX01000085.1:5026-51463 GCA_002308815.1 Bacteroidales bacterium UBA1253 | reverse complement strand
GATGAAATGTTGTAAGGGAAGTTGCCTATGACACGGAAATCGCCGGAGAAAAGATTGTCCGGAGATATGCGCAGGAAGTCCGCCAGGAACAGTTTTCCCTGCATTCCCGGCAGGTGCGTAAGCAGATATTCCACTGATTCCGCATCTATTTCCACCATCTTGAGGTCTATGTCCGGCCTCTCTATGAGATAGCGTGTCAGCACGCCCGTTCCGGGGCCTATTTCCAGTACGTTTCGCACGGGGGAGTCCGCGCTCAGGGCGGCCACTATGCCCCTTGCCGCGCCCTGGTCCGTGAGGAAATGCTGACCCAATGATTTTTTAGCCCTTACATCCATACTTGTGCAAATTTAGTTAAATTTGCGTTATATGGGAAAGCGAGCCGAGGACACTCCACTTCTTAAACAATACTTTGGCATTAAGGCCCAGTATCCTGACACTATACTGCTGTACAGAGTCGGGGATTTTTATGAATGCTACAGCGATGATGCCGTAACCATAAGCAAGGTCCTGGGCATAGTCCTCACCAAAAGGAGCAATGGCGACAGCGACACTCCAATGGCGGGATTCCCCCACCACGCGCTCAATGTATACCTTCCCAAGCTGGTCAGGGCCGGCTACA
The DNA here is from genome assembly GCA_002308815.1 of Bacteroidales bacterium UBA1253. Classification (GTDB taxonomy): domain Bacteria; phylum Bacteroidota; class Bacteroidia; order Bacteroidales; family Paludibacteraceae; genus Colicola. The sequence continues at coordinate 50,844 of DBVX01000085.1, read as the reverse complement.
AGGCCGCCGTCTGCGACCAGCTGGAAGACCCGTCCAAAGCCAAGAAACTTGTCAAGAGGGGAGTGACAGAAATTATCACCCCTGGAATTGCCTTTGACGACGGCCTCCTTGAGCAAAAGCAGAACAACTACCTTGCAGGACTCACCTTTGAGGGGAACGACTGCGGAATAGCCTTCCTGGACGTATCCACGGGATCCTTCCAGGTGGCGCAGGGAAGCCTTGACTACGCATCCACCCTGCTCGCCAGCCTCAACCCCAAGGAAGTCATAGTGCAGCACGGATACGAGAAGGGCTTCAAGGAGCGTTTCGGGGATTTCTACACCACCTCACTTGACGAATGGGCCTTCGTATATGAAGCATCGGAGCAGAAGCTCTGCAAGCAGTTTGGGGTAAGGAGCCTCAAGGGCTTTGGCGTAGCCAACGCCCCGCTGGGCGTATGCAGCGCCGGCGCCCTGCTGGTCTACCTGGAGCAGACGCACCACAGCGGACTGCGCAACATCTGCTCTATCTCCCGCATAGACCGCAATTCCTATGTGTGGATGGACAAGTTCACGCTGCGCAACCTGGAGGTGTTCAACGCCGCCGCAGGAGGCGAGGGAACCGCCCTGGTTGACGTGATGGACAGGTGCTGCTCCCCTATGGGATCGCGCCTGCTGCGCGGCTGGCTGGCAATGCCTCTGATGGACATAAAGGAGCTTGAAAGCCGCTACGACATAATTGAGTTCTTCCTGGAGAGGCCGGAGGAACTGGCAAAGCTGCAGGGTCTGATGAGCAACGTGGGAGACCTGGAGAGGATACTGTCCAGGGCGGCCGCGGGGAGGATAGGTCCGCGCGAGACAGTACAGCTGGCGCGCAGCCTGGCTCAAGGCGCTCCCATCGCGGAAATGTGCCGCGACAAGGGATGCGAGGCACTGGACAAGCTCATAGCCGGGCTGGATCCAGCCGCAGGCCTCCTGGATGGGATACGCCGGGTAATGAAGGAGAATCCCGCCGTTGCCATAGGCAAAGGCGAGGTTATCGCCTCAGGCGTCAACCCCGAATTGGATGAGCTGCGCAGCATCTTCACGGGTGGACGCGAATACCTGCAGGAGATGCAGCAGCGCGAGAGTCAGCGTACGGGAATACCTTCTCTCAAGATTGACTACAACAACGTGTTCGGCTACTATCTGGAGGTACGCAACACCTACAGGGACCAGGTGCCGCAGGAATGGATTCGCAAGCAGACGCTCGTCAATGCCGAACGCTACGTCACCCCCGAACTGAAAGAGTATGAAGAGCAGATTCTGACCGCCGACGAGAAGATACAGATCATCGAGAACCGTATCTTTACGGAACTGATGACTTACGGCGCGCAGTTCACACAGGCTCTTCAGATCAATGCAAACGTGCTTGCCCAACTGGACTGCCTGCTCAGTTTCGCGCTTGTCGCAATCGATAATCACTACGTCTGCCCCGACGTGAACGATAGTCTCGTGATTGACATACGGCAAGGCCGTCATCCCGTCATCGAACGGCATCTGCCCCCAGGTGAGACATATATAGCCAACGATGTGCTGTTGGACAACCAAGGCCAGCAGATCATTATGCTGACCGGTCCGAACATGGCGGGTAAGTCGGCTCTGCTGCGCCAGACGGCGCTCATCACGCTGATGGCGCAGACGGGTTCATTCGTGCCTGCGGAGAGCGCGTCCATCGGACTGGTGGACAAGGTGTTCACTCGCGTAGGGGCGAGCGACAACATCTCATCGGGCGAATCGACTTTTATGGTGGAGATGAACGAGGCGGCGGGCATACTGAACAACCTGAGCGAGCGTTCGCTGGTGCTCTTCGACGAACTGGGGCGCGGAACATCCACCTACGATGGCATATCCATCGCATGGGCAATAGCGGAATACCTGCACGAGAACCCCTGTCATGCCAAGACACTGTTCGCCACCCACTACCACGAACTGAACGAGATGGCGCGCACTTTTGAGCGGATCCGCAACTACAACGTGTCCGTTCGCGAAGCGGGCGGCAAAGTGATTTTCCTCCGTCGGCTCGTACCGGGCGGGTCGGAGCACAGTTTCGGCATCCACGTGGCACAACTGGCAGGTATGCCGAAATCCATTGTGGAACGCGCCAAAACCATCCTCTCCGATCTTGAGGGCAAACAGACGAACAAGGCGGGCGCGCTGCAGTCCGTTTCCCAACGGGAGGGGCTGCAACTCTCCTTCTTCCAACTGGACGACCCTGTTCTTGAACAGGTTCGTGATGAGGTGAAGGCACTTGACATCAACACGCTCACACCCATTGATGCGCTCAACAAACTGGCTGAAATAAAAAAACTGGTGGGCAGATAATAATCCTTTTTTGCACGTATGACACTACTGATTATACTACTGATTGCAACCATTGCGCTTTCGTTCCTCTGTTCGCTGCTGGAATCGACGCTGATGTCCACCACCTTGAGTTACATCACCGTGCGCGAGCAGGAGGGCTACAAACCCGCCACGCGGATGAAGCGGTACAAGACGGAGCCGGATCAGGCACTGGCAGCCATCCTCTCGTTCAACACCGTCGCCAACACCGCCGGAGCCACCGCCATCGGTCATCAGGCGACAGAGGTTTTCCAGTCGCTGCCCATCGGCATTGTGAGCGCGGGTATGACCCTGATCATCCTTGTCTGCTCGGAGATTATCCCAAAGAAAATCGGCACGACCTACTGGAAACACCTGATGGGTTTCACCGCATCGGTAATCAGCCTGCTGATTGTCGTGATGTACCCCTTTGTGCTGCTTTTCCGCTGGATCGGCAGACTGTTCCCCGAATCGGACGAGGCGACGGTGAGCCGCGACGAGGTGGTGGCGATGGCAAGCGTCGGCGAAGAGGAAGGCGTGATTGAGGAGGACGAGAACAAGTTCATCCACAACATCATACACATTGACGACGTGAAGGCGAGCGATGTGATGACCCCGCGTGTGGTGTCGGCCATTGCATCGGAAAAGATGACCCTGCGCGAGTACTACGATGACGACCAATACGACCATTTCTCGCGCATACCCGTCTATGCCGAGTCGCCCGAATACATCACCGGCTACGTGCTGCGCGATGACGCGCTGGAAGATCTCGCGGAGGACAATTTCACCCGGACATTAGGCGAAATCAAGCGCCCCATCCCCATCTTCAACGAGGACATGTCCATCGGCGAGATTTTCGATCAGCTGCTCAAGGAGCGCAGCAAGATAGCCGCCATCATCGACGAGTACGGCTGCTTCCAGGGCATCCTCACGATGGAGGACATCATCGAGACCATCTTCGGGCTGGAGATTGTGGACGAGAACGACGAGATAACCGATATGCAGGCTTACGCGCGCGAACGCTGGCAGCAGCGGCTCAAACGGTACAAAAAGGAGAAGAAATGACGATTTGGGACAAGAGGGAAAGACGGTCGGTGGCGGCGATGTGCCTGTTTCTGGTATCGCCTACGCTGTTGGGACTGGTACTGGCTGACAATATCTCCTCGGAGGGATTTCGCGTTCTGGCGAACACGACAGTCGGGGATATCATTGCCTGTCTGCTGTATCTGATTGGCGGGATTGCCTGCTACGTTATGGGATTGGCTCTGTTCCGCCGCCGCACGTTCTTCTATATAGCGACATTGGCGTTTGTGCCTGCGGGCATCGACATCGTGCATCAGATTCTCAACGGCGCGACCACCTCCTTGCTCTTTCTTTATACGTGCATCATCGCCGAGCCGGGCGAGTTGTGGGAACTGTTCACCTCCTACTGGTGGGGGCTCGGCACCGCCATCGCGCTTTGGACCACCTACCTTGTCCTCAACCGTAAATACGTACGGAACGAGTACCTCATCACCAACCGGTTCTGGCGGAACGGCATAGCGGTTGTGTGCCTGCTTTTCTACATTTTACTGGGTCGTATGGAGCCGGTACGGCAGTCCAATCCCGCCAACATATTCATCGAGACAGCCGAAGTGATCCGTGTGCATCATACCATCCGGGACGCTGACAATGAGTTGCAGTCATTCCGTTTCGGCGCGGAGTATGCGGAGGAACGGGCAGATATGCCGTCCGCAGCGCAAGATGAAGAGGATCTGGTGGTCTTCCTTGTGGGCGAGACATCCCGCTACGACCACTGGCAGCTGAACGGTTATCCGCGAGCCACATCCCCTCTGCTGGCAGTTCGCGGAGAGGAGATTGTCAGTTTCGACAGCTGCTACAGTGTGAGCAACCTCACGGCGGTCAGCGTACCGATGATGCTCTCGCGCGCCACACCCGCCACACAGGAGCGGCTCTATCTGGAGAAGAGCCTGCCTGAAGCCTTTCAGGAGGCTGGCTACCGCACGGCGTGGATTGCCGATCAGAGTTTCACCAACGAGCAGCTGCTGCGCATATCGTCCGCCTGCGACGGGTCCTACTATTTCGATGCGGGCAGCAAACTACAGCGTTCGTATATGGACTCGGTGCTGCTGCCACCGCTTGAGCGCGAACTGAGGGCGGCAAGCGGACAGAAAGAGATGATTGTCATCCATTCTTTGGGCTGCCACTTCAAGTACTCCGCCCGCTATCCCGCCTCGTTCAGCGTCTTCACTCCTGACTTGAAAGAAAGGGATATTCGCGCTGTCATCGAGGATATGGACATCACCAGCGGCAGGCTCATACGCGACAGGATTGTGCTGAATGAGATACGCGAACTCTTCGTGAACAGTTACGACAACGCCATTCTCTACACCGACTGGTTCATCAACGCTGTTATTGAGCAACTGGAGCGGACAGGCAGACGCGCCGTACTGGTCTATGTGGGCGATCACGGCGAGAACCTTCTGGACGACGACAGGAACATGCTCTTGCACGGCTCTTTCCACGGCAGCAAGTACGAATACCACGTTCCGCTGTTCGTATGGGTCTCTTCGCAGTACCGGGAGGCATATCCGGACAAGATTCATGCGATGGAGCAGAACCGGCACAAGGCGTTCACCACAATGAGCCTGTTCCACTCGCTGCTTGATCTCGGACATGTACGTTTCCACGATTGGGAACCGGCACGCAGCATCTGCTCCGACTCGTGCAAGGCGGAGAATCCGCTGATCGGATTAGATGCCAACCTGAAATGCAAAAGACTTCCCCTGTAATATTATGGTATGCAGGCATCCCTGCCTGCGAAAAAAACAGTAAATCCTTTAATTCATAACGATTATGCAATACTTTTTAGCAGTCATCGGCGGCGGACCTGCGGGTTACACCGCTGCGGAAAAGGCTTTGAAAGCCGGTAAACAAGTGGTCATCTTTGAGCAGGAGTCATTAGGCGGCACGTGCCTCAACGTGGGTTGTATTCCCACCAAGACCCTGCTTTACAGCGCGAAGCAGTACTATAACGCGCTGCACGCAGACAAGTACGGCGTAACCGCCGAAGGCGTACAGTTCGACTACGCGAAAATGGCGCAGCGCAAGCAGAAAGTGGTGCGCAAACTCGTGGCAGGCATCAAACAACGCCTCAAGAGCGACCTCTGCACCGTGGTGAATGCCGCAGCGAAAGTTGTTTCCCGTACCGATGAACAGGTCATCATCGAAGCCAACGGCGAGCAGTACGAGGCAAAGAACCTGCTTATCTGCACCGGCTCCACCAACTTCGTGCCTCCTATCCCCGGTGTAAAGGACAACCCCGCCGTATGGGACTCGACCGACGCATTGGCAGCGACCGTTCTCCCGCAGTCGATGATTATTGTCGGCGGCGGCGTAATCGGCATGGAGTTCGCCACCCTCTACCACGAACTGGGCGTACCCGTTACCGTCGTGGAGGCCATGCCGCAGATTCTGCCCAACCTTGACCCCGACATCGTGAAGATGCTGCGCGACAAGTACGAGAAGAGCGGCATACGCATCCTCACCGACACCAAGGTGATGGCTTTGGACGGCGGCAAGGTGACGGCGCAGACCGCTGACGGAGGCGAACTGACGCTCGAGGCGGAGCACGTGCTTATCAGTGTGGGCCGCCGTTCCAACCTCGCCGGACTGGAGGCGATGACCGACCTCGCCGTCAATCGTGGTATCACCGTGGACGAGAATATGCGCACCAACCTGAAGAACGTCTATGCGGCGGGCGACGTGACGGGCAAAATCATGCTGGCGCACGTGGCGAGCCGTCAGGCGGAGGTGGCTGTCGCCAATATGCTGGGCGAAACGAACCAGACGATTGACTACAACGCCATCCCGTCCGTAGTCTATACCAATCCCGAGATAGCCTCCGTTGGCAGAATGGAGAAAGACCTCGCCGAAGGCACGTATGAGGTTCGCTCGCTTCCGATGGCTTTCTCCGGACGCTTCGTGGCGGAGAACGAGGGCGAAACGGGACTTTGCAAGATGCTCATAGACAACGGGAAGCACGTTCTTGGCGTACACATGCTGGGCAATCCCTGCTCCGAGTTTGTGGCGGCGGCGTCGTTCGCTGTCCGCATGGGATATACCGTGGAGCAGATGGAGCAGGTGGTGTTCCCCCACCCCACCGTAAGTGAGATTCTCAAAGAGATACTGTGATTATGACCATACAGGAAGAGATACGCGACCTGTGCCGGCGGAAGAACGCCGTCATTATGGCGCACTACTACCAGCGGGGCGAGGTGCAGGACGTTGCCGATTTCATCGGCGACAGTCTGGCACTTGCCCAACAGGCTGCCATGACCGAGGCGGACATCATCGTGATGTGCGGCGTGCATTTCATGGCGGAGACGGCCAAGTGCCTCTGCCCCGAACGCAAGGTGCTCATTCCCGACCCGAAGGCGGGATGCAGTCTGGCGGACAGTTGTCAGGCGGCGGACCTGCGCAGATGGAAGGAGCGGCATCCCGACTACACCGTGGTCAGTTACGTGAATACCTCCGCCGAGGTGAAAGCCCTGACCGACGTGGTGGTGACGAGCAGCAACGCACTTAAGATTGTCAACCAGCTGCCCGCAGACGCGAAGATTCTGTTCGGTCCGGATCAGAATCTGGGCAACTACATCAATTCGATGACGGGACGCCGGATGGAACTGTGGAACGGCTCGTGCCATGTCCACGCGCGCTTCTCTGCGGAGGCGCTGATGAACCTGAAAAAGGAGCATCCCAATGCGAAGGTACTGACCCATCCTGAGTGCAAGCAGGTGATTATCAGCCTCAGCGATGTGGTCGGCTCCACGCAGGCGCTGCTCAACTATGTGCGCGAGCACAAGGACCCGGAGTACATCATCGTCACCGAATGGGGTGTCATCCACGAGATGCAGAAGTCGTGTCCCGATGTCCGCTTCATTCCCGTGCCGCCCGAGATGACGGAAGGCGTGGGTTGCTCGTGCAACGAGTGCGAGTACATGCGTATGATCACGTTAGAGAAACTGCGCGACACACTGCGCGACGAGACAAATGCCGTTGAGGTGAATCGGGAAACAGCGGAAAAAGCCGTCCAAAGCATTCGCAAAATGCTGGCGATGTCATAAAGAATCGCAGATTTTCAGACAAAGAATTGAAGATTTTTTAATAAAAAATTGAAGATTTTTTTGAAGAAAATCGCAGATTTATTTTGGAAGAATCGCAGATTTATGTACTTTTGCGGCGTTTTTTAACAGAGAGGTTATGAATACGATAGTAAGAGTACAGAGCGGGGAGTTTGTTTCGCGGTTGCAAGAGCCGCGTCGCACGATTCAGGTGATAGCGGGTCCGCGTCAGGTAGGCAAGACGACGATGGTCAAGCAGGCGCTGCGGCNNCAGCCGGTTCCCTACCGGTTTTTCAATGCGGACGGCGTGGATGCCGACGACACGGAGTGGATAGCCGCCCAATGGGAGGAGGTGCGTGCATGGATGCGGTTCAACAACTACGCCGAGGCGGTGATAGCCATTGACGAGATTCACAAAATCAACAATTGGAGCGAACAGGTCAAGCGCGAATGGGATATGGACACATTCCGCGACCTGCCCATCAAGGTGGTGCTGCTGGGCTCGTCCCGTCTGCTGCTGAAGAAAGGTCTGACAGAGTCGTTGGCGGGAAGGTTTGAGATTATCCCGATGGGGCATTGGTCATTCGCGGAGATGCGTGACGCTTTCGGCTGGGACATCAACCAATATATCTATTTCGGAGGTTATCCGGGCAGCGCGCCTTATATAGGCAACGAAACGCGGTGGCGCAGGTATATGCGTGACGCCATCATTTCGCCTGCCATAGAAAAAGATGTCCTACAGACAACGTATATCTACAAGCCGGCACTGATGCACCAACTGTTCCGGTTGGGCTGCGCCTATTCAGGCGAGTTGCTGGCATACAACAAGATGCTCGGGATGCTGCAGGACGCGGGCAACGCCACCACATTGGTCAGTTACCTTGAGGTGTTAGGCGAAAGCAAACTGCTGACAGGTCTGCCCAAATACGTGATGGACCCATCCCGCAAGTACCGCACCATCCCCAAGTTGCAGGTTTACAACAACGCTCTGCTGACGGCTCTGACGGAAGGCGTGACGTATGAGAAAGCGGCGACCGACCCGAAGAAATGGGGACGCTGGGTCGAATCGGCGGTAGGCTGCCACCTGCTTGACAAGGCGGATGAACTGGAATACCAATTGTTTTACTGGCGGGAGAACAACGAGGAAGTGGACTTTGTGATCCGCCGTGGCGACAAACTGCTGTCCATTGAGGTCAAAAGCGGCAGACGGCGGACCAACAGCGGCATCGGCGCATTCCGGAAAAAGTTCAACCCGCAACACTCGCTGGTTGTAGGCGGGGATGCCATGCCGGTAGAGGAACTGTTCAAAGGGGACATCAGCACGCTGCTATAATAGTCACCTTCAAGCGGCACAACAAACAAAAAACAGATTCTGATATGTTTTTCCAGAATACCGTCATCAGAAAACATACCGCCATGCTTGGTGAGGAGCAGATACGGGCGGCGTGGGAGCAGTACAAGGCGTATTTCCTTGACGCGGGCATCCAAGCCAACATACGCGCATCGAAAGAGGAGCAGTTTCAGGAAGGCTTCCTGCGGGAACTGTTCGTGCGCGTCCTCGGGTACACGCTCAACCCCACCCCCGGCTACAACCTCATCACCGAGCAGAAGAACGAGACCGACAGCAAGAAAGCCGACGGCGCGATATTGCGGGACGGCAAAGTCATCGGCGTCATCGAACTCAAAGACCACAAGACCACCGACCTCAAGCAGGTGGAGCGGCAGGCTTTCGGTTACAAGAACCAGCATCCCGATGCGCGGTATGTCATCATCAGCAACTTCGAGAAACTGCGGCTGTATATCGACAATGCCGTGGAGTGCATGGAGTGGAACCTGTTCACGCTGGGTTACGAGGACTTCCGGCTGCTGTACTTCTGCCTGTCGTGGGGAACACTGTCGGCGGATCTGCCTTTGAAAGCCAAGACCGAGAGCGTCTCTTCCGAAGACCAGATTACCGCACGGCTGTACAAGGACTACTCGGCGTTCAAGCGGGAACTGTTTGAGGACATAGTGAGGAATAATCTTGACACACGCCCCCTTACCCCCTCTAACTTAGAGGGGGAATGCGTAGCCGACCGCCTGCTGCTGTTCAAGAAGACGCAGAAACTGCTGGACCGTCTGCTGTTCATCTTCTTCGCGGAGGACTGCGGATTATTGCCGCCCAATATGATGATGCGGATTATTGACGAGTGGCAGCAACTCAAAGCGCTGGACGAGTATGTGCCGTTGCACAGCCGCATACGAAAGTACTTCGGTTATCTCGACGCGGGCAATGAGAGCAGGAATATCTTTGCATATAACGGCGGGCTGTTCAAACCCGATGAGGTGCTGGACGGACTGAAGATAAGCGATGATGTGCTGGCACGGCACTGCCGCCGTCTGTCGGAGTATGACTACGCGAGCGAGGTGGATGTGAACATACTGGGGCATATATTCGAGAACTCGCTCAACGAGATTGAGGAGTTTTATAATAACGAGAACTCCCCCGCACCCGCTACCTCCAAGCGCAAGCGCGACGGGGTGTTCTATACGCCGCAGTATATCACCAAGTACATCGTGGAGAACACCGTCGGCAGGCTGTGTGCTGAAAAGAAAGCCGAATTGGGGATAGTAGGAGCGCAAGTGTCCCCACTTGCGACAAATAACGAGGCATCCGCAAGCAGGGATGCTTGCATACCAAGTGGCACACGCGCCAAGAAAGCCAAGTTGGAGAAACTGGAGCAGTACCGCTCGTGGCTGCTCGGGATAAAGATATGCGACCCCGCCTGCGGGAGCGGCGCGTTCCTGAACGCCGCGTTGCAATTCCTGATGGCGGAGCACCGGCTCATCGACGAGATGCAGGCGCAGATAACGGGCGACAGCATCGTGTTCCAGAACGTGGAGAACAGCATTCTGGAGAACAACCTCTACGGAGTGGACATCAACGAGGAGAGTGTGGAGATAGCCAAACTCGCCTTGTGGCTGCGTACCGCCAAACCGCACCGCAAACTTACCTCACTGAACAACAACATACGTTGCGGCAACTCGCTTGTTTCCGACCCCGCCGTGGCAGGTGACAAGGCTTTCGACTGGGAAAAAGAATTCCCGCAGGTGTTCGCCAAAGGTGGCTTCGATGTGGTCATCGGCAATCCGCCGTATGGAATACTAATTGATGCGTCCTTAAAAGAGTATTACACCAAGAACTTCCCTTTGTCAAAATATAAACTCAACCTTTATATTCTGTTTTTGGAACGAATGTTCCAGATATATAACAAAGGTATAGTTTCCTTCATTATCCCAAAATCTCTATTGATAAATTCTTATTTTGAGGACATTCGCAAATATATTCTTTCACATTCAGAAGTAAAAGAAATATTTACGATAACAGAAAAAGTTTTTGAAGATGCAGAAGTTGGTTCCAGTTTGATAATCACTTTTGAAATAAAGAGTATTATTAACGGAAACCATTTGGTACGCCTTGCTAATTGTGAGAAAACATCTGATTTCAGGAATGGTACAAATATCGTACAAAACTATATGAACCAAAATATATTGTTGCAGGGAGAAAAAGCAGAAATAGTTATTCAGTCAGAAGATTCAAACCAAATAAAATCCAAGATTATCCAATTCCCTCAAGCCAAAACTTTCTATAAATTCAAGAATGGATTAAATCCCGGCAATATCAAAGACAAACTGATAACAAGAGTTTCCGGCGATTTAACTCAAAAGATAATATGGGGTAAAGAAATAAAACGCTATGGAATAATATGGGGTGGTGATTATATTATTTACAATGAGCATATTGCCGATAACTTGACGATAGATGATGTTCAAAGCAAAAAGGGTATGCACCAACAAACAAAGATTGATTTTGCGCTTCGTGACAAATCCCTTTTTGAAGTAGAAAAGGTTGTTATTCGTAAAACAGGAGATCGTCTTATATGTTGTTATGACAACGCTAATTATTATTTTGACACATTGGTACATGGCATTTATCAAGAACAGTCGGAGTATTCGTTAAAATACCTTATGACAATTCTGAATAGTAAACCTGCTACTTACTTTTATAGATGCCTGCATGATATTAAAGGGAAAGTATTTGCCAAAATAAGTCTTGACGATTTAAGCAGTTTCCCTATTCCCGAATGTGTCGACCAACAGCCGTTTATCGACCTTGCCGATACGATGCTTGCCTTGAACAAGGAGTTGCAGGAGAAGCGGGGGAGGTTCCTGAGACGTTTGCAGGAGAATGTCAGGAGCGCGAGTGTCCACACTCGCGACAAGTACAAAAACGGATCCATCGCAAGTGAGGACACTTGCGCCCCCGTGCGCGTCACCGCCGCATTGGAAACCTTTGACACGCTGGACTTTGCGGGATTTGTGGCGGAACTGAAAAAACAGAAAATCAGTCTCACCTTGAAGCAGCAGGATGAATGGGAGGAGTATTTCGGGGAATACAAGGCTGCGTGCAATGACCTTTCCGACCGTATAGCCGCCACCGACCGCGAGATTGACCGCCGCGTCTGTGACCTCTACGGACTGACGGAAGAGGAAATTGCGGTTGTTGAGGCATAAATATGCACTCAGCAAGAATATCGGAAACATCGAAAAGTTCCGCCATTTTCTCGTATGGTTCAAAAATCGGCGTATAGGTCATTTCAGCCTACGAAATGACCTATACGCCAGACTTTTATCTACCTCATCTGTTTACATTCCAGAAACCGGAATGTGCAGGAATGCCCAACACTAATAACAAAATAGAAGGCACATTTACGGATCTAAAAAAGAACCTCAATAATCATAGTGGACTGACAATAGATCATCGTCGATTGTTTATCATCGCCTACTTTCTTATGAGGCAGAAAGTACCCACTAATTAACCTTCGTTGGGGTATTGCGTAGTATGCGGTTTGGGGAACCGCGTATACAACTTAAAACGTAGACTGAAATCCAGCCTACGTTTTGACCTATTGACCATTTTTGTTTGGGAACTTGGCTTGTTTTCAGACTGGTGTCAGACGAACCAGAGACAAAGGGCATCCGTCACGATGCCCTTTGTTTTTTGTTTGTAAGAACGGAGAATATGCCCTACCTTTGCGCGCTTTTCGTAACAGGTACGTAATATTTATCAACATATATTTATGCAAAAGATTCGTAACATAGCGATTATCGCTCACGTGGACCACGGCAAGACGACGCTCGTGGACAAGATGCTTTACACGGCGAAGGTCGTGGAGAAATCCCGTCAGGAAGGCGTGGAGGACAAGGAGTTGATACTGGACAACAACGACTTGGAGCGCGAGCGAGGCATCACTATTCTGGCGAAGAACGTTAGTATTGAATACAAGGACTACAAGATTAACATCATAGACACTCCGGGGCACGCTGATTTCGGTGGTGAGGTGGAGCGTGTGCTGAATATGGCGGACGGTGTGCTGCTGCTGGTGGATGCCTTTGAGGGACCGATGCCGCAGACACGTTTTGTGCTGCAGAAGGCGTTGGAACTCAACCTCAAGCCAATCGTGGTCATCAACAAGGTGGACAAACTCAACTGCCGCCCCGACGAGGTGCAGGAGGCTGTCTTCGACCTGATGGTCAATCTGAACGCCACGGATGACCAACTGGATTTCCAGACCATCTACGGAAGCGCGAAGAACGGCTGGATGAGTACGGACTGGCGCAAGCCGACCACCGACTTGACGGCACTCATGGATGCCATCATCGAGTACATACCCGAGCCGGAGATGCTGGAAGGCACGCCGCAGATGCTCATCACATCGCTGGATTACAACCCCTACGTGGGACGTATAGCCGTGGGGCGCGTGCATCGCGGCGAACTGCGCGACGGGCAGACTGTCACACTCTTCAAAAAAGACGGGGAGAAAGTCCGCACCAAGATAAAGGAACTGCACACCTTCAAGGGGATGGGACACGTGAAGACAGACGTGGTGAAGAGCGGCGATATATGCGCACTCATCGGCATCGAGGGCTTTGAGATTGGCGACACCATCTGCGATGCGGAGAACCCCGAACCGCTCAAGCCCATTGCCATTGACGAACCTACCATGTCAATGGTCTTCACCATCAACGACTCGCCTTTCTTCGGAAAGGACGGCAAGTACGTCACCTCCCGCCATATCTACAACCGTCTGCAGAAAGAACTGGAGAAGAACCTCGCCCTGCGCGTGGAACCGAGTCAGAGCGACTCGTCGTGGCAGGTGTTCGGACGCGGAGTGCTTCACCTCAGCGTACTCATTGAGACGATGCGCCGCGAGGGATACGAGCTGCAGGTCGGTCAGCCGCAGGTGATAATCAAAGAGATAGATGGTGTCAAATGCGAGCCTGTGGAGCAACTGACGGTGAACACGCCCGAGGAGTGCAGCGGCAAGATTATCGAGTTCGTTACCGTCCACAAGGGCGAGATGACCAAGATGGAACTGGTGAACGACCGCGTCCAACTGGAGTTTACCATCCCCTCACGAGGCATACTCGGTATGCGCACCTATGTGATGAACGTGTCGGCGGGAGAGGCGATTATGGCGCACCGTTTTCTGGAGTACCAGCCTTATAAGGGCGATATGCCCGTCCGCATCAACGGCAGCCTCATAGCCATGGAGGGCGGTCAGGCGTCAGCATACGCTCTGGACAAGCTGCAGGATCGCGGACGGTTCTTCATCGACCCGGGTGAGGAGGTCTATGCCGGTCAGGTAGTAGGGGAGAATGCCAAGGAAGGCGACATCGTTATCAATGTGGTGAAAGCGAAGAACCTCACGAACATGCGTTCCAAATCGGCGGACGACAAGGCGGTGTTGCCTCCTGCGGTCAAATTCTCGCTGGAGGAGGCTTTAGAGTACATCAAGGTGGACGAGTACGTGGAGGTCACACCTCATGCCATGCGCATCCGTAAGATTATCCTCGACGAACTGGAGCGCAAGCGCGCCAACCGGTAACAACTCGAAGGAGTAAGCAGTGAAAAGTATCCGGTTCCTACTGATAATAGGTTGTGCGTTGCTGGCAAACGCGGTTGTTGTGATGGCACAGACAACCGGTGTCAGCGGTGTGGTAGTGGATGCCGACACGGGTGAGAAACTGCCGTTTGTTCAGATTTATTTTGTTCATCCCCAGACTGATACAGACGAATTGACGGCAACCAAATATGGAACGATGTCCGATTTGGACGGCAGTTTCAGCGTCAGCAACCCGTCGGGCTACACGACTCTCCGTTTTCAGATGATAGGCTACAAAACGGAAGACATTACCGTTCGTTTAGGTCAGACAAAGAGGTACTTGAAGATGAAAATGAAGCCGGATATGTACAGTCTGCAGGATGTGGTGGTGAAGCCCAGAAACAACAAGCAGAAGTACAGACGCAAAGGAAATCCTGCGGTGGATCTGATACGCAATGTGATTGCGCACAAGGATTCGTTCCAGGTAAAGAGTGCCGACCACTATACAGCCGGTACCTATCATCGGATGTCTTTCGCCGTAGACAATTTCACACCCGACTTCCGGAAAGGGCTGTGGAAACACATCACTTTCATTGAGAAATACATTGACACAGCGGATGTATATCCTTCGCTGAATGTGTCCATACGGGAGAAATCAGGTCACGAATACTACGTTAGCAAGCCTCGTCGCGAAAAGAAAGTGACAGAGAGAAAGCGTACCCTTGGATTGGAATCGTTTCTATCCACCAAATCGCTTGAGAGTATGATGACTTCGGTGTTCACTGATGTAGATATCTACGACGACGACATGAATCTTCTGTTCAACCGCTTTGTGTCGCCTGTATCAAGCGGACTGGCAGTCAGTTACTACCAGTACTATATAATGGATACCATCCAATTGGGCGGTGACAGTGTGATTGACCTCGCTTTCGTGCCGGTAAACTCGGAGAGCTATTCGTTCACAGGACACCTGTACATAATGAATGACAGTACGTATAAAATCAAAAAGTACTCCATCAACATCCCGCAGCATATCAACATAAATTTCGTGAGTCACTATTCCGTGGAACACGAATACGCACAACTGGCAAACGGACTATGGGCATCAAGCCGGACAAACACTTCCTGCAAGTTCTACCTGACGGACAAGAAAAAGACGCTCATAGCCCGCCAGACGAAACTATACACGGATTTTGATTTTGACAGCGATATTGATCCGGAGGTCTTCAGCAGCAATGTGCCTGTGGATACCTCCCTACCCGACTCCGCATCAACCCGTGCCGATTCCCGTTATTGGGAAGAGCATCGGCCGGAACCGTTGTCGCGATACGAAGAGGCTGTCATTGACATGATGAATGAGTTGAAAGCGAACCCCAAATTCAGTGCGCTGATGATGACGATTGATGCGTATATGTCTGACTATGTGCAGACTGTTCCTGCATCCCGTTTCGGTGAGTCAAAATGGGATTTCGGACCGATATTCAACTTTGTTTCCTGGAACAAGCTGGAAGGAGTACGCTTGCGCATAGGAGGGCAAACCACAGCCAATCTTCATCCCAACTGGTTTTTCTCGGGTTACACGGCTTTCGGAACAACGGACTTGCGCCCGAAATACAATGCTATGGTGATGTACTCATTCAACAAGAAGCGGTATCACCTGTATGAAGGTCCGCAGCATTATCTTTCGCTGATGTGTCAGTACGATGCCGAGCAGCCGGGACTGCAGACGGGTCTCATTGACCGCGACAATATACTGATGTCAATACCGACGGGCGGTGCGCTGGACAAGAACATGCAGTATGCTTTCCAGACAAAATTACAGTATTTCAAAGAGTTTCCGAATCATTTGGCGGTAAATACCGCTTTACACTATGAATACAATGAGGCTGCCGGTGCGATGCGTTACGACAGAATAGCGTGGCAGGACGCTGAGCACTACACCACCCTTCCTTTGCGGAACAACTATCACCAAAACGCGTACCACGACTATGAGTGGTCGGCAGAGTTGAGGTATATGCCGGGCGCGCACGCAATATTGAACCGAATGGGGGTGGAGAGTCCTCTGACGATGGATCACGACGCGCCGCTGCTTTCGCTCACACATCAAATGGGTTACTTGGATGACAGACTGCTGGCGGATGCGGACGGCAATGGAGGGGAGGGATTCTTCTACAACCGTACCGAAATGGTCGCCGAGAAGCGCTTCTGGTTCTCTTCGTTCGGTCATTTGGATGCGCGCTTGCAAGCGGGATACGTATGGCAGAAAGTGCCGTTCACCAAACTGTTCTATCCGAACACCAATACTTCCATCGTATTAGGGAAGAACGCCTTCAATCTTATGCAGCCGATGGAGTTCATGTTTGATGCCTATGTCAGTCTGTACGCCACGTACTTCTTCAAAGGCTGGATATTCAACCGCATCCCGGGAATCAACCGGTTGAAACTGCGGGGAGTTGTAAGTTTCTCTATGATTTATGGCACTCTGACCAATAAGAACAACCCGTATCATACCGGCAGCGAAGGTCTCTATGCCCTGCCCAATAACCAAGCCGTCTGGACGTTTGATGATACCGACCCGGCGATAGTGACGGCAGGCGCGACATCCTCGCCTATAGGCAGGCTGCCGTATATGGAGTTTACAGCGGGATTGGAGAACATCTTCAAGTTCATACGCATAGACTATGTCCGCCGCCTGACATACAACGACTATGAGTTGCCGGTTATGGTGCAGAACGCCAACGGCGAATTGGTGCCTGCGCGCCGCCGTCTTGGCGGTTGGGGGCGTAACGGCATCAAACTGATAATACGTGTCACCCTATAGAGGCTTTCCTCTTAAAGTTATTCCGCAGGTTTGAGCCAGCGGTCAAGCCATGCGAAGAACGTGCGCTGCCAGAGTATGCCGTTCTGGGGCTTGAGTACCCAGTGGTTTTCATCTGGGTAGATAAGCAGTTCGGCAGGTATGCCGCGCATCTTCGCAGCATCGAACGCCGCCATCCCCTGATTGGCGAGTATGCGGTAGTCGCGCTCGCTGTGGATGCACAGAATCGGCGTGTCCCACTTGTCCACAAAACGGTGCGGCGAATTGGCGAAAGTGCGCTGCGCCACGGCGTTGTCCTTCTCCCAGTAGGCACCGCCCATATCCCAGTTGGCGAACCATTTCTCCTCCGTCTCAAGGTACTGCATCTCCATGTTGAAGATGCCGTCGTGGGCGATGAANNTGTCCGGCAAGCCAATAGACGCTGAAGCCTCCGAACGATGCGCCTACACATCCCAGACGGTCGCGGTCGATGAAAGGCAGCGAGTCGCACGCCTCGTCAATGGCGGTGAAATAGTCGCGCATACANNATACACTGTCCGCCGTAGTCGCCGCTGATCGCCTCGTTCCACTCCTGACCGAAACCGGGCAGACCGCGCCGGTTGGGAGCCACAATCACGTAGTCGTTGGCAGCCATCATCATAAAGTTCCAGCGGTAGCTCCAGAACTGGCTGACAGGGCTTTGCGGACCGCCCTCGCAGTAGAGCAAGGCGGGGTATTTTTTCGTTGCGTCAAAGTGCGGCGGGAGGATAATCCACGTGAGCATCTGCTTGCCGTCGGTGGTTTTCTGCCAGCGGGGAACGACCGTTCCCATCGTAATCTGGTCGTAGATGTTTTGGTTCTCAAAGGTCAGTTGCTCCACCTTCTTCTCGCCAGCCACGTCCACGCGCACTTTATATATCTCGTTCGCCTCGCACATCGAGTGGCGCAGGCAGTAGGTCATGGTCTCTTCGGGAGCCATCTCGGCAAGTGTCGCAACAGGTACATAGTCGTACTGCCCTTCGGTCAGGCACTGCACGTTGCCGTCCAAATCAAGCAGATAGAGCATCTCCGTGCCATGCCATACGGCGGAGAGGATGAAATGCTCGTTGTCGCGCCAGAAGAAGTCGCTGACAGCCGTGCCAAGTTTTTCGCTCACGAAGGACTTTTTGCCTGTCTGCCGGTCATAGACCATCAGGTGGGTCTCATCACTCTCGTAGCCGTCGCGCGCCATACTTAGCCACGCTATGCGCTGTCCGTCAGGCGAATAGGACGGATTGAGGTCGTAGCCTCCGTTGCCTTCTGTCATATTCGTTTCGCTGCCTGACTCGATGTCATAGAGATAGATGTCCGAGTTGGTGGAGACAGCGTAGTCCAGCCCCGTCTTCTTGCGGCAGGTGTAGGCTATCTGCTTGCCTTCAGGCGACCAGTCCCACTGCTCCACGCCGCCGAAGGGTCGCATCGGGCTTTCGTAGGCGGTGCCTTCGAGCAGGTTTCTCGCGTTTCGTATCGTAACGCTCTTGATTGCCAGTCCCTGGTTGTAAACGGCTTCGATGTCGGCAAGGAAGGGCTGCGGGGCGGTCTCCACCCATTCGTCCCAGTGCTTGTACATCAGGTCATCGATGACGCGTCCGCTCGCCAGCGGCAGGTCGGGATATCGGTCGGCTGTTGTCTGCACGGTCTTGACGGCTGTGATGAGCAGAACCTGCGAGCGGCGGGGATTGAGCAGGAAGCCCTCAATCTCTTCTTCATATCCGGAGGCGGCGATGTCGTGTCCGCCCTGACGGAGGAAGAACTTACCGTCCTTCAGGTAGGCGAGCGTGCCGCTGCCTCCCCACCAGGCGGGCGAGTTGCCGACGAACTCGTCCATCGTTTCCAGTCTGCCGTTCTCTTCCGAGGCAATGCGTATCCACGTTGTGGAGCGGTTCTCGCTGACGCTGTAGTAACTGACGGTGTAGGCAATCCATCCCGTTTCAATGTCCACCTGCACATCGCCTATCCTGCCCATAGCCCACAGGGCTTCGGGGGTCAGTCTGCCTCCCTCAATAGTGATCTGCGGCTTGCGTATGGGTTCTTTTCCCTCTTCCTTCTGCGGCTTTTCCGTACATGCCGCGCTCAACAAGGCAATCGTTGCCATAATGACAAGTTTTACGTTTTTCATTGTGTATGGTTTTGTATGTATGTTTCAATGGTCTGTACGTCCGCGATCTCGCGGAGAGGTATCATCACAAAGTCGCGCTGCGCCATCAGCGGATGCGGCAGGGTGAGGCGGTCTGACTGACACGTGACAGGCTTGCTGTCATTGTCAAAATAAAGCAACAAGTCAATGTCAATGGTCCGGTCGGCATAGACGTTTTTTTGTGTCCTTCCCAATTCTCTCTCTATCTGTTGGGTGGCATCCAGCAGTTCAATCGGTGTGAGCGTTGTCTCAATCAGGATGCAGATGTTCAGGTAGGTGTGTTCGGAACGGTATCCCCACGGTTCGAAGTAGTGGTTGCCCGAGCGCGCCACGACCTTTCCGCACCGTTCGGCTATCATCCGGCAGGCGTTGTCGATATGCTTTTCGCGGTCGCCCAGATTGCTTCCTAATGAGAGGTAACAGGTCATAGTTCGACTATCGTTATGCCGGCTCCGCCCCGGTCGGGGTCGCCGTCGTGATAATCAATGATTCGGTTCTTCTTCTTGAGGGTGGCGAGGTAATCGCGCGTAAGCTGTTTGAGCGCACCGGTACCCGTTCCGTGCAGGATGGTGACGCTGCCGGCCGCCACCATAATGGCGGTGTCCATATAGGCGATAATCTGCTCCAACGCCTCGTCGGCACGCATCCCGCGCAAGTCGATAGACCGCTCGAAACTCAGTTTGTGGCTGCGGATGGTGTTCTGTACGGACGAGGACACGGACGGCATCTGTTTCGCCATTTTCTTCAGTTCGGAGAAATCGCGCATCACTTTCTTTTCCTCCCTGCCTTCCGACACTTTCTGTTTCATCTCCTCTATGCGCTTCCGGGCTTTCTGCGTACGCTGTTTGTCCGCCTTGTTCTCTTTGATTTCGCGGATGGTGCGCTCGATGACGGCATTGGACTGCTGTAGCAGTTCCGCAGCCTCCTCCTTCGCCTCCGCAAGCATCTCTTTCTTCTTGGCTTTCAGGCCGGCTATCTCCTGCTCGTAGAAGGCAATTTTCTCTTCCAGATGCTTCTCGCGCTGGCGGATGTTCTGGCGTTTGTTCTCCNNAACTGCCGGTCGTAGTCGATATGCTCCTCGCCGGCCAGTTCGGTGGCTCGGCTGATGATGGTGTCGGGCAGACCCATCCGGCGCGCTATCTCAAGGGCGAAACTCGAGCCGGCCTGACCGACAGATAGTTGGAACAGGGGACGCATAGCCCCCCTATCGTACAGCATCGCGCCGTTCACCATCCCCTCCTCGCGCTCGGCGAGATGCTTGAGGTTGGCGTAGTGGGTGGTGACAACTCCCAGCGCACCCGTATCGTGCAACTCTTTGAGTGTCGCCTCGGCGATGGCTCCGCCTATCGCGGGTTCGGTGCCTCCGCCCATCTCATCAATCAGGTAGAGCGTATGCCTGTCCGCCGTCCGGACGAAATGCCGCATATTGCGCAGATGCGACGAATAGGTAGAGAGATCGTCCTGCAGGCTCTGCTCGTCACCTATATCCAGCAGAAGGTGGCTGAATATGCCTGCCTTGCTTGCCTCGGAAACAGGGACAAGCAGTCCGCACTGGAGCATATACTGCNNCACACCGACTTGCCACCTGCGTTCGGCCCGCTCACCACCAGCAGGCGGTTCCTCTCCTCTCCGCCCAATCGCAGCGACATCGGAACGACCTCACGCGCCTCCGACTGAAGACGAAGGAAAAGGACGGCGTGCCGCGCATCGTGCCAGTCGAGCATCGGAGCATCCGCCATCTCGGGTGCAATCGCCCTCAACTGTCTGCCCAACAATGCTTTCGCCCGTACAAAATCCACACGTGCCAGACGCTGCTCACTCTCCTCTATACCGGGGACAAAAGGACGTATCTGACCTGTCATATCCATCAGTATCCGTATCCTCTCACGCGTCTCCTCCGCCTCCAGCGAACGGATGCGGTTGTTCGCCTCCACCACCTCCTGCGGCTCGATGAATACGGTCTTTCCGCTCGCGCTCTCATCGTGTACGATACCGCCGATCTTGCGGCGNNCCGGCGGAACGGGCAGCACCAGCCTGCCCTCACGCAGCGTCGGCGCGGTGTCCTTGTCCACCCATCCCTCCGCCTGCGCCTTCTTTAGAACGGTCTGTATGGCACGGGAGACAGCCCCCTGCGCCTGACTGAGATCGTGCCTGATGCGTGCCAGATCGGGAGAGGCGTTGTCTTTCAACTTGCCGTAGCGGTCCAGCACACTGTCAATCAGCTGCACCACCCTGCCCACAGGCTGCGACTCTTCCTGCGACCAACTGTGAAGATAAGGGAAACGCACAGCATCCAGACGCGCGAAGAAAACCTCCAGTTCGGCAGCGTAGGCGAGCGTTTTCATCAGATGAAACAGTTCCTGCTCGTCCAGATACAGCCCCTCCACACGAATGCGTCCCAACGCCTCCCGCAAATCGTAAATCTCACCTTGCGGAAAACCGAGCGAACCGTCCTCAAGCACATGAAGCATATCCTGCGTTTCACCCAGCAACGTGCGGACTGTCTCACAGTCCGTTTCAAAACGCATCCGCTCCACGCGCTCCCTGCCCAACGATGAACTGCAAGCCGCATTCAGACGCGCACGGAGAACTTGAAAATCAATCTTCTGCTCTATATTGTTCGGATAGGTCATCGCTTACCCTAAAAGACGTATGTCGTGAATGACAGTCGTGCCGACCGACTCATTGAGACGGCGCACCACATCATGGCGGAGTTCGAATAGCTGGGCTTTCAGAGCCGCACTGCGTAGCCGCACATAGAGTACGCCCTCACGCACCTCCAGTTTGTAAGTAAGTTTCGCAGCCATCTCGCCCACCACCTCCGGCCACCGCTCCATCAACTGATGTTCATAGACAGGCTTGTCCAGTCCCGACTCGCGAAGAAAAGCGGACAGGGCGTCACCGATGGTCTGTGTGTTGCTTCGGCGGAAAGTCTGTTCAGGGGACATATTCATTTTCGCAAGCGGATTTCCTGACGGGTGGTGAGAGGCGTTCCCTCCGGGATGCCGTTAAGGGTATAGATGCTTTTCATCTGGAAACCAAACCTCTGGGCGATGGACCATGCGGTGTCGTTCTTGCGGACAAAGTAATAAGTATGCTTGCGACTGGCATATTTGTGCTTGCGGAACAGGTACACCCGGTCACCCTGACGCAACGGACGCCCGTCGGTCGCGTCGTTGTACTTGCGCAACTGCTTCTCGCTTATGTTCAAGAAATAGGACAGGGAACGGTAACTTTCGCCCTCCTCGGCTATGATGTAACGCGTGCCGTTCTCAAATCCCGCCTTGTGTTCCTGATAGATGGTCACATCCTTCATTCCGGCGGCTTCGCGGAACTCCTTTCTGTCGGTCAGTTCCACCGTGTCACCCGGTAACACACCCTGATCGCGGTCGGGATCGGCTTTCGCATCCTTCGCTTTCTCCTTCTGTTTCTTCTGCTTGGCACCGGCATCGGATGTCAGTTTGTCAAGACCGTAGTCCTCGATGATGCGGATCAGTTTGGCGGGATAGTTCGGGTCGGTGGCATAGCCACATTTTCTCAGACCGTGCGCCCATCCTTTGTAATCAGTCACCTTCAGTTTGAACAATTCCTCGTAACGGGGGCGCAGCAGGAATTTGGAATGGTCTTCCCACGAATCCTTCACATTCTTGTACTTGCGGAAGCAGTCTTTCCGCTTGTCATCGTTCTTGTGGTATGTATCGCCTTTCCAATCAGATGTGCATTTGATGCCGAAATGATTGTTCGCCTTTCTTGCCAACTCGCTCTTGCCTGCTCCGGACTCCAGCAGACCCTGCGCCATAGAGATGGATGCCGGGATGTTGTGTTCCCGCTGCTGATCAACGGCAATCTGTCTGTAGGTCTCTATATACTCCTGATAATCGGGCATCAGTTTCTGTGACCATACAGCCATACTGCCCAGCAGCAGCGCAGCCATCCAATAGATTCGCTTCGTGTTCATCATTGTCATTGTTTATGTTCCGCCCGCAAAAGTAGCGATATTTTTTCATTCACGATACACCTGTTCCCCTTTTTTCCAAAACCATTTTTCAATCTTGAAGCACACACGCTCAACGAAATAAACCATCGGCCACAGATGCCAGCGTCTCAGACGGTTCACCTGACTGACCGGAAACGCCCATCGGTCGTAGTCCTCCAGAATGGCATCGGGAACCACCTCCCGAAGAACCTGTTTTCGCTCCTCCTTGTCCAAATCCTTGTTCGTCTCTGAGATGCCGTTCATGTCGAATACCGTCACATCAATGTCCGTATAGACAGGCTTCACACCGCCGAAAACAATCACCTGCAGATACCATTTCCAGTCTGACACAATACGATACCGCTCGTCGTAGTTACCGTATTGTTCAAACAGATTGCGCTTGATGTATGCAGGTGAATGATTGAGCGTCCCCTTGTACATCCCCAGCATTGTAACCGGCTGACCGTTGAAACAGCGGTCACGGCGCAAGCCGGATGGAAAAGTCTTTAGCATATTGCCATAAAGAATATCGGGGTTATTGTGCGTCTCCAATGCGTGCAGCATCCGCCCCACAACATTGTCTGAAGCCAGCATATCGCCGGAGTTGAGAATCTCAACATATTCGCCGCTACCCATGCGAATGCCCTTGTTCATCGCATTATATATCCCTTCGTCGCGTTCGCTCACCCACTGCACGCTGATGCCCCGCTCTGCCGCCTGACGAGCGTAGAGGGCTATGTATTCCGCGCTCCCGTCCTGCGATCCGCCGTCCACCACAATGTGTTCAAAGCCGGCACAGTTCTGGCTCAGCACGCTTGGCAGCGTCTTCTGAAGACCCTCCAGATTGTTGTAGGAGATGGTTACAATACTGAGTTTCATATTTTCTTCTTTCGTAAAACGGACAATATCAGTTGCTTGATACGGCTCAACAGACGGAACAGACTATCGTGCATCCTATGCCGCCATACAGGCCGATCGTACCAATTTTTGTAAATGGCCGGAAGATTGGTCCAGTCCACCTTCGCGAGTTCCTTCGCAGCGGCATCGTGGTGTCTGTCGTTGAGCCAATAGGCACGCAGTCCGGTGGCGCGCAACTTGTCGCGCAGACAGCACCAATCGGCGTACATTTCAGGACTTTGAGTCCTGCACTCCGTATCCAAAGCGTCCAAGTGCCACGCCATGTGCGCCTGCGGTTCGTGGAGTCTTTTCGTCAGCCGCCGTCCGGGAGGCACATCGTTGTAATAATAGGACAGGCACTCGTCAAGGTACGCCACAGGGAAGTGCATGGCGGTTTTCGCCCACAGCAGAAAGTCTTCGCCAAGTCTGACACCTTCAGGAAAGCCGCCCATTGCAATACAAACATCTTTCGGCATCATCACCGCACCCGTCCATACAGGCATGGAGGATCCGGAATAGTACGACTGAAAGTAGTTGATGTACGGGCTACCGCACTTTACGTATTGCAGATCGCGCACACGATCCTCGTTCCTTCCGTATTTCACATACCAGTATTTGCAGGCGTACAGACCTGCATCAGGACACAGGCTGACCAATTCCAACATCTTGTTCAGATACGTCCTGTCCCACCAGTCGTCACTGTCCAGGAAGGCGACCAGTTCTCCGTTAGCGGCTGCCACACCGTTGTTGCGGGCCGCCGCGACTCCTGAATTGCTCTGATGGATGACACGGACAGCGGGTCTATTGTCTGACACGTATGAATCGCAGATGGCAGGGGTGCTGTCGGTTGATCCGTCATCAACAAGGATAATCTCATACCCGTTGCCTGATATATCCTGCCGCAACACGCTATCCACACACCGCCGCAGGCAGTCTTCCACATTGTAACAGGGGATTATCACACTTACTTTCAATTCGTTCATAAACTGCTTCTTTTTGCCGGGTGTCAGGATATGTCGCTCCAGTTGGCTGCTGTGAGGCGGAGCGTGTCCAGATGCCTCTTGTAGAGGCGGTTGCGCTCCTTTTCGAGCTGCGGGTCATCGTCCAGAATGGTCTGTGCCGCCTCGCGCGCCGATTCAAGCAGCCGTCCGTCGGTGGCAAGGGAGGCTATCTTGAGATCAAAGGGCAGACCGGACTGCTGCGTGCCTTCCAGATCACCCGGCCCGCGCAACTGCAGATCCGCCTCCGCGATACGGAATCCGTCGTTGGTCGCCACCATGATGTCCATCCGCTGGCGCGTGTTCTTGGAAAGCTCGACACGGGTGAGCAGGATGCAGTAACTCTGCTCCGCGCCGCGCCCCACCCTGCCCCGCAACTGGTGCAGCTGGCTCAGACCGAACCGCTCGGCGTTCATAATCACCATCACGCTGGCATTGGGTACGTTCACTCCCACCTCAATCACGGTTGTGGCAACAAGAATCTGCGTCTCGCCGCGCTGGAAACGCTGCATCTGCTCATCCTTTTCGGCGGCTTTCATCTGTCCGTGAACCATTGAGACACGGTACTGCGGAAAAGTCTGGCAGATCTCCTCAAAACCATTCAGAAGATCCTGCAGGTCAAGCTGCTCGTTCTCCTTGATGAGCGGGAATACGACATAGACCTGCTGCCCCTTGGCTATCTGCCCGTTCATGAACTGATAGACGGCGGATTTGCGATAGAGGGTGTAATGGAGCGTCTGCACGGGCTTGCGTCCGGGCGGCAACTGGTCGATGACGCTGACCTTGAGGTCACCATAGACGGTCATGGCGAGCGTGCGGGGGATGGGTGTTGCGGTCATGACGAGGATATGGGGAGCGTGTTCGTTCTTGTACCACAGCCGCGAGCGTTGCGCCACGCCGAAACGGTGCTGCTCGTCAATGATGCACAGCCCCAGATTGGCGAACTGCACCTCGTCCTCCAGCAGGGCGTGGGTGCCGACAAGGATATGAATCTGTCCGGCACGCAGGGCCTGATGAAGCGTTTCGCGCTGTTTGCGGGTGGTGGAACCCGTGAGGAGAGCTACCTGCACGTCCGTACCCCGCAGCATCTCCGTCAGCGTCTGTAGATGCTGACGCGCCAAAATCTCCGTGGGAGCCATGATGCAGGTCTGATAGCCGTTGTCCGCCGCCAGAAGCGCGCACAGGAGGGCGACCAGCGTCTTGCCGGAACCCACATCACCCTGCAGCAGGCGGTTCATCTGCGTGCCTGAACGCAAGTCCGCCTGTATCTCACGAACCACACGCTTCTGCGCGCCGGTGAGCTCGAAGGGAAGGCAATCACGGTAGAAATGATGGAAGAAATGACCGACCACCGGCATCCGGTACCCCTCGTTCCGCTCGCGCCGCTTCATCTGCCGCAGCAGCTGGAGCTGGATGTAGAACAGCTCCTCGAACTTGAGCCTCGCCCGCGCCTGCTGCATCGTAGGTGTGTCTTTCGGAAAATGAACCGAATAGACAGCTTCAGAACGTCCCATCAGGCGGTAAGCCTGCACGAGATCCATTCCGAGCGTCTCGGGCAGACCGTTCCGCAGTTCGTCCTTAAGGTTGAGGATGATAGTACGTATGCCCCGCGAGTTGAGACCCGCGTTCTTCATCCGCTCGGTGGTGTTGTAGTACGGCTCCAGTCCGCTGGTCATCTCAGGTTTGACCTTGTCCCACGGAGTGAGTTCGGGATGGACAAAATTGTACTGATGGTTGAAAGCCGACGGTTTGCCGAAAAGCAGATAGGGCGTGTTGAGTTGCAGTTTCAAATACCTGATCTGGCGGAACCAGACCAGTTCGATGGTGTTGTGGCCATCCGAAAACGTAGCCGTCATACGCTCCGTCCTGCCGGCACCGACCGTATGGTACTCGGTGATGACACCCTTGATCTGGACAAACGTGTCCTCGTTGTCAATCTCGTGGATATAGACGAAGCGGCTGCGGTCGATGTACTTGTAAGGGTACTGCTGCAGCATATCAAGAGCCGTATGCACCCCCAGCTCTTTACGAAGAATGTCGGCCCGCTTGGTGCCGACACCCTTGCAATACGTAATATCCTGCGTGGAGAGATCCAAACCTACTGGAGACGGAAATTGACGGGAACCGTGTATTTGACGCGGACGGGTTTGCCGCGCTGCTTGCCGGCCTTCCACTTCGGCATCGACTTGATGACGCGGATCGCCTCCTTGTCAAGCGACGGGTCACCGCCGGAGCGAACCACCTCCACATCCACAATGTTGCCGTCCTTATTGACAACGAACTGGCAGATGACACGACCCTGAATACCGTTCTCCTGAGCGATAATCGGGTATTTTACGTTGTCACTGAGGAACTTGAAGAGTGCCTGCTGTCCGCCGGGGAACTCGGGCATATCCTCAACCACCACGAAGACAACCTCTTCCTCCTCTTCCTCTTCCACCACTTCCACAGGAGCTTGGATAACCACCTCTACATCCTTCTGATCCTCGGTGTTGATCTCTATCTCCTGCGTCTCCACATCGTCCTCAACCACATTGAGCACCTCCACTTCCTGCACCACGGGTGGCGGTGGGGGAGGGGGTGTTTCCTGACTGGTCTGCTGGATCTCGATTTCCTCCTCAAACTGGAAATCCATATCCGCCACTTCGTACTTGGTCACGTCCCTTTCAGTCCACTCGAAAGCGACATAGCAAATGCTCAACACGAACACCAGACCCACCAAAACATAGGTCGCCTTCTGGCCTTCAAGACTGGCACTTGGAGATTTCTTAAGCTGCATAATGTTGGTTTTTAACGATATTGTCGGGAAGACAGGATTCGAACCTGCGACCCCCTGCTCCCAAAGCAGGTATTCCACCGGACTGAACTACTTCCCGTAAACAGAGAGCGTGCAAAAGTACTGCTTTTTGAACATTTACCAACAATACCGAAACTTTTTTTCATTTTTTGATGTTTTGAAGGTCGTTTTTGCGCGGCCGGTCGCGATGCAGTTGCGCCCTGAAGGATATCCGCGCCCACGCGCCGGGCTGGAGCAGCCCGCCGTAATCGTAGTAATGACGGTTGGTTATGTTGGTACAGTCGGCACTGACACGCAGATAGCCGTTCTGCCAGAACAACGAACCGTCAAGCAGCCAAACCGGCTGATAGTCCCGCACGATGCCGTCGGTGTCGTTGTATTGCCCCTCCCTTTTCTGGAATCGCATCGTCCACGACGCACCGAATCCTTTGCAGATACCGTGCTCCAAACGCAAAATCAGTTTGTGGCTGAGGTAATCCAGATAGCGTGAACCGCTTTCCCTGAGATTCAAATCCAAGCAGGTGTATGCATAATCAACCGACACGCACCGCAGCCACTCATCCAGCCTGTAAGCCACCGACAACTCCGCTCCTGTGGCATTGACCCGCTGCTGGTTGGCGGCGTGATACGGACGACGGGTGTCTTCCGCCACATACACCCAGTCAATGATATTCCTTCCAAGTCGATAGAATGCGTCTGCCTTCACCGACAATCTGCCGCCGCCGATGCTTCTTTCGTCAAATCGCCAATCGCCCTTGTAGCCGATCGATAACAGCCATGCCTCTTCCGGCTTGAGGTCACGGTTGCCAAGTTGGTTGCCGGCATTGTAATACAAATCGGTGAAGGTGGGGATACGATACGAACGGTTGGTGTTCACATAAATATGATTATCGCGGACAATCTCGTAGCCGACATTGGCTCCGCCACCCCAATGAAAACCGAACAGACTGTTGTACGAACCGTTAACGCCCAACGATGCGGACCAACCGGCATAATGGAAAGTCTGCTCCGCATAGGAAAGAAGATGCAAACGGTTGCCGCCACGCACCAAATCAAGCACCCGCAAGTCTGAAAGACGGAATCCCTCCACATTCGGCACCTGACCGTTCGGGTTAATGGTATCGCCCAGATTGGTCGAATGGATGTTCTCGTTGCGAACACCCAATCCGAAAGACGAGGTGCCTATACGCGACGCATAATGCCCCGATATGGCGGCTGTGGCAGTCTGCATAAAGTGAAAATTGCCGTACAACCGCTGCCCTCGATGCCACTCATAGCGGTCATAATTGGCTCGGTAGGCTGCCTGCGCGTCCAGCCGCCATGCTCCCCAACGGTGGCTATAACGGGCGGAACCGAACGCTGTGCGGGTGGCATCAAACTGGTCCTGCGAACCGAATCCGTAGCCCATGCCCAGCCCCGCGTCCTTCCATTGCGCGCCCGTCTGCACATCCAGACCTCGCCAACGCACCTGCGTGTAGAGGTTCGCCAGCCGCACATCGCTGTTACGGCATGCAGCGGCCTCCTTCACCGACGGTGATGGCGCATAGTAACCTTCAGAACGGCTGTATCCGGCACTGAAATTGACTCGTGTCCCGCCAACCTGTATGCCTGCCGCCGCTTCGGGATTGACCAGTCCGTTCATACCCGATGTCAGTTTGAGAACGACCTCTCGCGGTTCTCCGTCTTCCCCCCCTTGACTGGTGACGATGTTTATCGCCCCGGAGAAAGCTCCTGACAGGCCGACGGATGTGCCTTGCAGCACCTCGACACGTTCAATCAGTTCCGCCGAGACAGGCAGGTTGAGCGTGTAATGCCCGGTCTGCGCGTCATTGAGCGCCACGCCGTTGAGCATAACAAGCACTTGGTCGAACGTGCCGCCACGCATACTGACATCCGCTTGTGCGCCGCTTGTGCCTCGTGTACGCACATCGATGCCAGAAAGGTACTGCAGGATATCCGCCACCGACTGGACGGGAAGAGCGCGGATCTCATTGTGGGAGATTTGTGCGATGAGTCTGTACGCTTCCGAATGAACTTCAGCTTTTTGAGAAACAACCAGCACCTCCTGAAGACTAAGCTGCGGGTTGGTAACGAGCGCGGAATCCTTCGGGACTCCTTCATCCGCTTCAGCAAGACCTGCTCCGGCAAAGAACAGCGCGGCGGACAACGCCACACTCCTACCCTGCTTGAGCATCTCAAGGTCGGTCATATAACCGGCGATGCGGCCGATGGTCACCTCACGATGGAGGGAACAGAAAGCCGCGTACGCTTTGTGACAGAACCGGCGGAAGCGGAAAGAAAGTTTGCTTGAATAATGCTTGTACATGATGACTTACAGTATGCAACCATATAAAACCGCTACGGCATACAATTGCACGAACGGGAGAAGCCGCGTGAGCCGTGCGAACCTGAAGAGGACAGCGGGAAAAAGACGGAAAGACGTATGCCGAATTCCATCGCGTTGATCCGCGTGCCTTCCGCCTGCCGCGACGAATAGACGGGGTGGAGCGCAACGGTCATAAACTCGCTCACATCCGGCTCGCTCATCGCCACCGTTGCCCCGCCGCGACGGAAAACAGCAGTACCTGCCAGCAGGTCGCGGAATCCGTAGCCGAAAAAAAGCCCCAGACGCCATTTCACTTCCCCGGACGAACTTCTTGCCCTGCGCGTTGGGCGGGTCGTCCCGGAAGTATGCCATACCGCTCCCGCCTCGGCGTGCAACCGCACATCCAAGCCGCTGCCCAGCGATGAAGCGCCGTCCAGACGCTGACGGTTGAAATAGCCGTGGTTGGGCATGTCTGTCAGCGTCTCATAGTAACGGTCGTACTCGCCCGTTGCGGTAAGCTGCGCCGTCTGGCGCGAGCGGCACGTCACCGTATAGACCGCCACAGCACCCGCACTGGCATACACGTGCTTGTACTCTATACCCAGAAGAAGAGGAACCTGAAGATCCAGCATGGAATAATCCTCCATACGGTCACTCACATACCCCTGATACACAAAGGACTTGCCCTGTGTGTCACGCATATCGAAACCAAGCGTCTCGTCTGAAACGGCAATCCGAGCGGTCGAATAAGCCGCCTGCAGACCCGCCTCCATGGTGAAGACACCTTTCTGCCAGAGCCATTCGCAACCCGCCATACCACCATAACCCACACGGGGAGAGGTAAGCGCCAGACGCTCGGACAGAAGAGGGGATTGGAAACCGAGCGTCAGACCCACATAATGCTCCGAACGCGCATACACACAACTGACTGCCAGCAGAAGCAGAACAAACGTCTTTCTCATCGCACAATCAGTTTAACGGGTTGAACGTCATCCGTCCCTTCAAGCTGCACATAGAGAAGGTACAATCCCTGCACGGACGGTGCCGTCAGGTCCGTCTCNNCCGCCGCTGACGCGCCGCGTCATGATGTGCGCGCCTGTGGCGGCATACATCGACACCACGGCGGCACGCGATGTCCGCACACGGAACATACGGCGGCGGGGAACCAGAGTGGGATAGACGGTTAGCTCATCGCGGTGGAAGGCCTCCAGCTCGCAGGTCATCAGCCGCGTGCCATCCACTTCCGTCAGAAGAGCCGAGTAGCGGTAGCCCTGCACGATGCAGTTGTAGATATACGAACGGGTCTGACCGACCATCAGCTGCCCGTTCTCGTACCACTGGAACGAGGTGAAGTCGTACCCGCCGTTGTAGTCGTGCGTCAGCACACCGATGAAATCGTCCCAGTTCTGCTCCAGTACGGAGGACGGGTACAGCAGCGTGAACGGAATCCGTTCGGAACGGATATCCTGACCATTGTAGTAATACGTGAGTGTGACCCCGTAGCGGCCGGCACGGGCACGGTTGGGAATCGCTATCGTTCCGCCGCCGCACACAACGGTCGTGTCGCGGAATCCCTGCGAAAGGGACTTGTCGTCAAAAGTGAACTGAACTTCGGTAACCGCCCCGTCGCTGACCTGAATAAGGAAATCCATATACGGGTCATCGGCGCACCGGTCATCCGCCGTGACGGTCACCACAAGGCGGTTGAGCGCGAGATGGAGCGTCACCACGCTGTCGCAGCCGTTGGAGGCGGCAAGAGTCTGCGTGTAAACGCCCGGAGAGGTGTACTCCACCCCGTTCCACGTATAAGTACGGTTCTCTATGATCATATCCCTCCACTCCGTATGCACGGAGTCAAGCACTGTCAGACGGAGCGTCACGATGCTGTCGCAGCCGCCTGCGGATTGCAGTTGAACGGGATAATCACCCGCCTGCGTATAGGTTCCGCCGTTCCACAGGATGCTTTCACCCTCGCAGACAGTCGTGTCCGTTTCGGAATGATAGGTCTTGCCCATCTGCAGATGGAGTGTCACGATGCTGTCGCAGCCGTGCGAACCGGTGACGGTTTGCGTATAGACACCTGTCTGTGTGTATGTCTCGCCTTCCCACGTATAAGCGTTGCTCCCACATACGGTGTCATAGACAACCGTATCAAGAATCGGATGGACAGTCAGGTGAAGGGTAACGATACTGTCGCAGCCGTGGACGGTGTGAAGTGTCTTCGTTTCCGTGGTCGTTTCCGTATAGACTGTGCCTTCCCATTCAAAGGTCTCGCCCGCGCACATGGTATGCTCCTCCTTTCCGTTCGGATAAGACGGATGAACCGTCACCGTCAGCGTGATCAGCGTGTCCGTTTCCGCTCCTGTTATGTGGTGGGTGAAGACACGTTCGGTTTCCGTCGGAGTCAGCGTCTTTCCGTGCCAGCCGAACGACTCGCCCGAGCAGACGGTGCGTGTCTCCGTGCTGTCATACACGGGCTTGTCGCTCACCGTCAGATAGAGCCAAGCCGTCGAGTCGCAGCCGAAACGGTTGGCGGTATGGTACTCGTAGTTGCCCGTCCGGTCATACTCCTTCCCGTTCCATTCGTACTTCTCGCCCGTGAAAAGGAACTTCGTCTCCGTGCTGCTTGTCTTCGGATGGAACGTGAACGTGCGTGTTACCACGCTGTCGCAGCCGTGGACGGATTGGAGCGTCTTCGTGTCTGTGGTGGTCGTCGTATAGGTCGTGCCTTCCCACTCGTAAATGTCGCCCTCGCAGCGGATGACCTCCTCATCCGTATGATTATAGACAGGATAAACGGTCAGATAAAGGGTGCAAACGCTGTCGCAACCGGCGGCATTCTTCAGGATTTCTTTTTCGATGGTGCTTTCCTTGTATTCTCTACCGTGCCACGTGTGGGTTTCACCTGCACAGATTTCCACTGTTTCCACGCTGTCGGTGGCACCTACGGGTGTCAGATGCAGCGTGACGATACTGTCACAATATGGTTTCACTTTCGAGGTGAGGGTATGCGTATAATATCCTTCTTTGGAAAGTTCCTCTCCGTACCACTTGAAGTTTCCGCCCTCGCAGAAAGTGGCGGATGTATCGCCTTTCAGTTGTGGCAGGACGGTGAGGAAGAGCGTGCAGACGCTGTCGCATCCGGCGGCATTCTTCAGTATCTCTTTATCATTGGTGGTTTCCTTGTATTCCCTGCCGTGCCATTTGTGGCTTTCACCGGCGCATATTACCGCTGTTTCCACGCTGTCGGTAGCCTTTGCGGGAGTCAGGTGCAGCGTGACGATGCTGTCGCAATAAGGTTTCACTTTCGAGGTGAGAGTATGCGTATAATATCCTTCTTTGGAAAGTTCCTCTCCGTACCACTTGAAACTTCCGCCCTCGCAGAAAGTGGCTGCCGTGTCGCTTGTCTGGGTTTCAAGAACGGTGAGGTTGACCGTTACGAGGGAGTCGCATCCTTCGGCTGATCGGAGAAGGACGGAATGGGGACCTTCCTCTGTCAGCCTTTCTTCGCCCACGCGGAAATAGTCGCCCTCACATATTACTGCCGTTATCTCTTTTGTCTTCTTTTTCAGAGCCGTCAGATGCAAAGTAACAATACTGTCGCATCCCGCTGCGGAAACGGTGGGATAAGTGTAGTCTTTCCCCGGCTCGCACGTCTGACCGTTCCATATCGTTGTCTCTCCTTCACATAGCGACATGGATATTTCTTCGGTCACGGCACATTTTCCGTCGATGCCGAGATAGAGGGTTACTATACTGTCGCATCCGGCGGCATTGACGAGCGTGTCGCGGTAGGTGCCTGACTTATTGAGATTTTTTCCGTGAAAGTCGTAGGAGGATACATTGTCCACATACAGTTCCTTCGTTGAGCGGTTGTCGGTCAGACGGACACGATATACAGCACCTATACCGGCGGCGGAGAACACCGTGTCGCTGTACAGTCCCGGCTCGGTCAGTTTCCGTCCTCTGAAATCATAATTGTCCGTCTTGCAGAGCGTTGCCTCACTCTCTTCGATAGGATAAGGTTTGACGAAGAGGTGCAGCGTGTAATGTTTGACGCTGTGGCAACCGAGTTCCTCCTCATCGGTGTAGGTGCCACTTTCCGTATAGGATGTTCCGCGCCACGGATAGGATGTGCCGTGTGGGATGGTGTCATATATCTCAATATCCTCATCGTGGGCGGGTACGATGGCAAGGTGCATGACATACTTGGCACATGACTCGCGGTCGCGGTATTCCAGATTGTAGTTCACATATTTCCTGTCGCTGTACGCATCCACCGAAGGGATGGGGTACTCGTGCCCCATAAACAGATAGACGGGCTCGTAGCACAAGGTGTCGAACTGTTCGCTCGGAGCGGTGGTATGAACCAGATTAATCTCGAAGATGCTGTCGCATCCGAGTACGGTAGGCAGCGTGTCGCGGTAGATTCCGGGGTTGTCAAAACGCATACCTCTCCAGCGGTAGATCTGTCCGTCCGCCAGATAGCGTGTCTCGGAGGCAAGGTAAGTTTCTCCGACGGTGATGTCCAGCACCACGATGCTGTCGCAACCGTCCTTGCTGACAAGTTTGACGGGATGATACCCTTGTGTGGTATAATCTGTGCCGTGGAAAGTGTATTTACCGCCTTTGCAGAGCGTAACAGGAATGGTGTCACGCAACTCGTCCTCCAAACGGATGGTGGTGGAAACGGTCTTTGTTTCCGCCTCGCCGGTAACGGTCATTGTCACCGTGTAAGTTCCCTTCGCCGTATAGACATGCTGCGGTTTCTGTTTCGAGAGGGTTGTACCGTCCCCGAAATCCCACACCACTGATGAATAATCCATACTCACCTGCGGGGCGAACGTGAATGTGTGCCGGCGGCAGAAGATGTCCATCGCAGCCTGGTCTCCGGGTTGCCCGTCCACCAGAATCTGCGCGTCCAGCGGGATGGTGCTACTGCCGACCATATAGGCGTAACTCTCTCCGTCGCCAAGTCCATAGACGTAGGCTGTCAGTCCTCCTTCCGCATTGGAAACAGTGTGTGTGCCGTGGCTGACCTCCATACGCACATAGACTAACCCGTCGTTTCCTTTCACGGGGTCGAACACCCTGTCTATCGGCTGCCCGTCCAGAAGTGTCCGGTCGGCTGTCGCTTTCGGGGTGACGATATTGACATAGTTGTGGGTGGAACGCGGTGTCTTGAGCGTGGCAAACGTGACATCACTGATGAACTGCTCAATCGGGCTTATGTGTACGCTGCTCGGATCGCCCACCTTGTTGTTGCGCCGTCCGCCTTCCGTATAGAGATAGCAAGCCGCCGGAGCGCTTGTCTCGATGAAGCAGGAGATGTCCTCTTTCTCCATACGGAACTCGTAGGTCTGCAGGGCGTTGAGAACAATATGCAGCGAGCCGTTGACGGAAACGGAGGTATTGTCATATTGGGCTGTCACCTGCACGCGGTTGGTGTACTGCCCCACCGCTTTGGTTACGGCGAAACGCCTGCCCCACATGCTGGTGGGCATCTGCTGCTCCACGATATGGTCGCACCAGGGGTTACCCGTCGGCACGTTGATGCNNTCGCACCAGTCATCATCGGCGGCGATATTGGCGCACCTGTGTCCGGCAAAGACCGCCACAGGACGGGAGGCCTGGACAACGGTACCTGACAGATCGCTTGTCCCGTCCGAACTGCACACCTGATACGCCTCGCCCTTATTCAGACGGAAAGAGAAGGACACATTCCTGGCTTTTCCGCCTGTGGTGCGCGCATGCGGGTTAATGACCACATTGGTGTTGTCATCGGTCGCCACAACGGCAAACTCCTTGGGGTATTGGGTGCTCTCGTAAGTCTGGATGATATAGTGTCCGCCCAATGCCGTAACGGGCAGCACACCCGTGGCATCATTGGTGGCATCCGCATAATTGGAAGCGTAGAGCGAGATGGGTGTTGTTGAGGTGACACGGAGTCCTTTCTTCTCCGCCGTTTCACTTTCAGTAAGGTAAGCCTGCGCGGCGGGAATGGTATACTCCGCTATGCCATGGGCAGCGACGGTGAATGTCTTCTGCCAGCCTGTCTGCGGGTTGGTCACGGTGACAGTCGCAGCCTCACGGGCGGACGCAATGAGTTTGAGTTGCAGTGCCGCCGAATTCCCGCCATGCTCGAAATTGGTCATAAACGTGACGTAGAAATCCGTCCCCTCAGTGGTCATACCCGCCCGCAGCGGCATCAGACATACCGAAAGGAAAATCAACACAATATGACCAATCCGTTTACTCATTTGGCATCAATCACAAGGCGAATGGAGAACAGATAGGAATAATGCTCGGCATAGTCACAATGGAAATCGTAGGGTGAAAAATACATCTTATAATAGTACTCATTGCCATAATAATCATCATTGACGGTTGTGGACCAATAGTTTCCTTCATCATAAAAACTATAAAAGCCGTATCTTGTCCCGTACTCGGGAGCGACTCTTTCCGGCGGGGATTTTCTCTGCGGAGCCTCGCCGCCCTCGTATTCAGGATAAAAGTATCCGGCAGTCGGAAGGAATACAGCACCCGCTTTCTCCAACAACTCGAACTGGGACCGGGACAGTTTGCACTCCGTATAGTAATCGGTGTTCAGTTGGAGTTTGAAGGCAAATGTGTGCGTGTAGTCATCAGGTAGCAGCAGGACACCGGAAACGTCATTTACCTGTGCCTTGGTGCGCAGTTTCTTGTAATTGGCTCGTTTGTTAATCAGATAATTCCATTCGCTCTGCGAAAGCATCCGCCATATTTCCGGTATATCCTCCTTCCAGAATTTGTCCGCGCGATAAGGGAAATGATCCATTACAGGCATTTCGGCAGGATACACTTCGTAACAGTAATAATAGCCACACGTCGGAGGAACAACGTCATACTGCTTCGGAGCAAATCGGTACGTATCGGAGGCTCTGACGTATTGAAGATTGCCATACGAGAAACGCACCTGCTTGTTTTTGGCGACGGAAAACAAGCCTTTCAGCGCGCCTTTGACAGAACCTTCCTCATACGTTTCCCCGTCAGCGCACACCATCGCAGGCAAAAGGGTCTCTACCGGGTCGGGATAGGCGATATAGGTTGGATTCATCAGCTGCTCCTCGGTATTGAGGGATGTGGCTTCGTGTCCCAGATACAGTTCCTCAATCTCTTCACATCCCCCCTTGCAGTCGAAATACGCGACAAACCGCATATCCCCTTCCGCCGTGAAGGAGCGTGTGGGATCGGTTGAATCATCCGACCAACGCTTGAACACATAGCCCTCGTTCGCCACCGCCGTAAGGGTTACATCCGCGCCGCAGGCATACTGCCCGCCGCCGGTCACACTGCCCCGCTTGGAGTTGGAGGACACGGCTTCCACGGTAAACTGCGAGCCGTACTCCTCCACCAAAAACGCCGTCGTTTCAAGTCCGTTCTCCAGATACGCCGGCGCACGGGACGGCGATCCGGACTCCTTGCGAGGCGGTGCCTCGTAGCCCATATAATCGGAATTAAACTTGAACACAATATCGTACAGACCGTTCTTTGTGATTTTCAGCTTCGCTCTGCTGCCTGAAGGGTAGGCGGAACTGTATCCCTCACTGGTGGTGTAGGCATGGTTATGCACGATGCGGTATTCATATACGCCTCCGTTATGGCAGGTGTTGAGATACCGTTTGCCCACGCGAAGAACATATATGTAACCGTTTTCAACATCATATATCTTCTCCATCGTGTTGGCGGACTCGTACAAATCCCAGTCGTTCCCTCCGTTGAGGATGTAATGGTCGCCCACTACGGTATATACATCGTCCTCGAAATAGGCGGTCAGCGACAAGTCCTCGGTCAGTTCATAGATGTATATCTCGTTGGACCAATCCCCGTTGGACCAGTGAAGGAACGTGCTGCCGGCATGCGCCTCTGCCCGGAGAATCACTTCCGATCCGCATTCGTATGTTCCCGCACCATAAACACTTCCCATCTCCGGATTGGAGGAATTGAGCGTTATCGTATGCGTCGGATTGGGCAGCAACTGGATGGTGTCCAGCCGGTATTTGGGTTTCGAGTCGCCGTCCGTGTAAGTGAATATGATATTGTACCGTCCTGAATGAGCCACTTCCAATGCAGCGCCTCTGTCACGTCTGATCTTGTCTCCGCTTTTTATTCCAGAGGGACACGTCACGTCCAGACTGTGGTTGTTGGCGACAGCGAACCGATAGACGGTATGGCAGCCTGTGCCTGTTTTCTCCAACTGCTTGTCGGCTATTGTGACAGTCCACACGCCGTCTTTGAGAACCATATCGTTCTGTGCGGTGGAAGCGTCCCATTCCGCTCCGTTCACCACCTCCGCATCGCCGACCAGAGTCCATACAACAGGTTCAAAGTAGGCTGTCAGAACGGAGTCCTGCGTAACCACAATCGTCTGCGTCGCCTTGGTCACGCCGTTGCTCCACTTGACAAAACGGTAACCCGCAAGAGGTGTGGCTTTGACCTTGACACTTTCCCCGCACAGGTATGTCCGGGTCAGGTTGGTGGTCATACCCATGGACGGATTGTCGGACACAGCCTTGATAGTAAAACTGTTGTCCACCTCCTCCACCAGACTCAGCGTGTGCCACAGATAGGAGTACGCTTGCTCCCATGTGTAGGTGATGTCATAATAGCCTGTTTTTTCCACTTCAATCTCCTGAAGATAGTACTCACTCGGTTTGTAGGAACCCTTGTGATCCAGCACGACAGCGTACTTGTAAACATCACGGCAGTTCTCGCCTGTCCGGTACAGGAGCGCATGGTGTACGGTAAGCGTCCACACCCTGTCCGCGTCCACCTCCATATCGTTGTCCGTGTTCTCCTTGTCAAACGCCTTGTCGCCGTTCACCACATCCGCGTCACCAACCACGGTATAAGCTATCGGTACGAAGATGGCAACCAGCGTGGTGTCCTGATTGACGGCGAATTTTTGCGTTGCGGAAGTCTTGCCGCTGTCCCACTTGGAGAATTTCCATCCCGGGTTGGCGGTCGCCTTGACCGTCACGTTCTTTCCGCATACATACTCGCCGCTGCCGGTTACCGTGCCGCGTTCCGGGTCATCGGGAACGGCGGTTACCGTATAGGTCATATCCGGTATGGACTTGATGAGTGTCAGCTCGTAACTGACCTTCGAACCGCTTTCGGAAAACGTGATTTTCACGTCATACAATCCCGCCTCCTTGATGGACGACTTGCTGATGGAAAGATTGTATTTTTTGCCGCTTTCATCGTTAATGACGTTATATGTGGGGATTGTGCCGCAAGTTGGCGAGAGCAGGACACCGCTGACAGTGTATTGCCACATACCACCGCCTAACGAGACCATATTCCCGCCTCCGCCTCCGCTACCGCCTTCAACAGAGAAGCCGCAGGTCTTGAACTCCGCCACATACTCCGCATCTTTGGTAGCGGTCAGCGTCCGGGAGATACCTTTCTTTCCATCCGACCACTCGGAGAAACAATAGCCTGATGCAGGGCTGGCGGTGATGGTGTAGCTTGCCCCGCACTCATAGACTCCGCTGCCTGTTACCGAACCGCCCGCCGGATTGCCGGAAGTTACGCTGACCGTATAAGAAGGATTGGGATGCGATTCGACAAGAGACAGTTTGACAGTCGGTTTCGTGTTCCCCTCCTTGAACGTGAAGAGGACATCATACACGCCGGAATTGGAAACGGATACCGACACGCCTTTGGT
This sequence comes from Bacteroidales bacterium UBA1253, assembly GCA_002308815.1. Lineage (GTDB taxonomy): Bacteria > Bacteroidota > Bacteroidia > Bacteroidales > Paludibacteraceae > Colicola. The sequence continues at coordinate 10,780 of DBVX01000085.1, read as the reverse complement.
TCGGAGATATCCGCCGTTGGCATACACAGCGGTCGGGAACACCACCTTTGCATCGCTGCTCAACGCCACAGCGCAACGATAGGTCTCATGACAGTAGGTTGCTGTCTTTTCAAGCGTGGCGCGAACAGTGAAAGAGTACGAGCCGTCTTCCAGAAGTTGCATGGCGTTCTTCGTTTCAATCTGCCAGTCGCCCGCGCCGCCAAGCAGTTCCCCGTCACCGATGACCACATAACCACCTTTCTCGAAATTGGCTGTAAACGTTGCAGATTCCGTGACCGTGATGGTGCGGGATGCCGCCTTGTTCCCGTCCGACCAGCCGACAAAGCGGTTGCCGGGCAGAGGGGTCGCCTTGATGGTGGTCTTCTCGCCGCAAACGAAATCACCGCCACCCGTCACCGTTCCCATGGACGGATTGGCGGACGTGACGGTGACGGTATATTCGGGTTCCAACGGCTTGACATACTCCAACTCGTAGTGACTGGATGACCACCAATCCGCATCGTTGTAGAAATATGTTATGTTGTAATAACCCTGTTTCTCAATATATATATAGGATGCGTTGTAGTGGTAGAAATCCTGCTCATACTCATCATAGACATATTCCGGAAGCGTGCTGGTCTTCGAATGATTGAGTGAAAAGGCGAAAAAATAGGCATCAGGATGACACGATCCGTACGATGTTTCATACAGTCTGGCGTTCTTCACAGTCAGCGTCCAGATACCGCCCTTGTACGTCATGTCATTGGCTGTGACGCTTACGTCCCAACCCTTGCTGCCGTTGACCACTTCGGCATCGCCGAACACGGTCCACACGTCATCATCGTGCGTCTGCGCCCTCAAACAAGTGAGGCATAGCAGAAACAGGAGAAAAGTTACCGAACGCTTCATTGTGAAAAATTATATTTTCGCGGCAAAGGTAAAGCATACAGGACATTCACACAACGCCTCCTTGAAAAAAAACGTCCCGGCAAATACCACTACAGTATTCGTAATTGTCCCGCTCCGTCACGATACTATCTGAATAGTACTGCCGGACGAGCCCGGATTCTGATTCACCTGAATCTGCACGGGGATGCGCTCCCGCAGTTCCTCCACATGGCTGATGATGCCGACATGCCTTCCGGACTTGTCATGCAATGCACGCAGCGTATCGATGGCATTCCGCAGCGGCTCGCCACTCAACGTACCGAATCCCTCGTCGATGAAGAGCGTGTCCACCGACAACTTCTGACCGATATCACTGAGCGCCAACGCCAAAGACAGAGACACCAGAAAACTCTCTCCACCGGAGATCGTGCTGGCAGCACGTGTGACATAGCCCTGATAGGCATCCTCCAACGAGATGACAAAGGTGCCGGGCGTGACTTTCAGCCGGTACCTGTCCGTCAGGGTCTTCATATAGCTGTTCGCCGAATGGATAAGGCTGTTGAGCACATAACTCTGCGCAATCTTGCGGAACATGTTGCCGGTAGCATCCCCTATCAAGTTGTTCAAACGCTGCCATTTGTCATATTCCGCCTTGGCTTTTTGCTCTGCCTCCAACAGTTTCCCCAAGCGCGTCAAATTTGTAGCGTTATCTTGCAGCGTCTGCGTGATGGCACCGGACTGCTGGTTCTGTTCGGCAAGTTTACTATTGTTACTTTCAATGAATACGCGTAGGTTGTCTGCCGTATCTTCTTCTGTAAGCCGGGGTCTGTTTGTCAAGTGCTTCTGTAAGTCTTGCCTGGCCTTGTTCCATAACGCCATTTTAGCAGACACATTTCCCTTGTCCTGCGTTAGCGCCGTTGTTATATCGGCTATCTGCTGCTGCGTCCACACATTCAGTTCTTCCAACCGCGCCTCCGAGAGCAGGGCATTAGCAGCAAAGAACTGATCCAAGAACAGCTGGTTCTCCTGAATCTGCGTTTGCGCTTCCCTGAGCCGCTTTTCTGCGTCTTCCTTTTTGCGTTGGTGATTATCAACCGCCGTTTGGGCTTTCTGATACGTGTCGGTGCGTTCTTTTACAACACCCCGTTGTTTTTCTAATTCCTGCCGTTTGTTACGGATATCTTTTTCGATATTTTCGCCATCTTCGATTCTCTCCTTCACGGATGCCAGTACCTCGTCCTGTTTCGTGCGAATATCCTCCAACTGTTTGTCAGTCTGGTGGTCAATAGACGAGATGCCCAACTCATTCAATATGGTCAGCGCATTTTGCTCCGCGTGTTGGACAGACTTGTCATTGTTGAGATTGTCTTGGGCAACCTGATTGGTTCTCTGTTCGGACGCGATTTCCGCATTCAGTCTGTTTTCAGCCGCCACCTTTTCGTTGTACTCTTTTTCCGCGTCCGAGAAAGTTTTTTGCAATCCGTCCACCAACATCTTCAAGTCTTCCTCATGCGGCAGGGCGTTCTTAATCTCCTGCCGACAAACCGGACAGACATCTCCCTGCTGCAATCTTTGCCGTAATGTGGATGCAAACTTATCCACCGTATCTTTTTGCGCTTCATATAACTGTTTCGCGGTATCCATCCTGACTTTGGCATCATGGACAGGCGATGCCATATCCGCCAATTCCTTTTCCTTATGAGCTATCTTTTGCTCGCGTTCCTTAATCTCCTGTTCCTTTTGTGCCCGTTTGGATTTTTCGTTGTTCAGACTCGTCAGTCGATCATTTGCTAACTTCACATTCGCCAGAATATCCTTCGCATCCGTTTGTTGCTTTCTCAAACCGGGCATATTCAAAGCATTCAGTTGGCTATCAAACTGTTTGATTGCATTCTCTTGCGATTGCAATTGCACCTCTGCCGCCTTTTTGTCCTGCTCTGCCTTTTTGAGATTGTCCTGAATGGTCTGTTCGCTGTTTTGCAGGGCGGTCAGGGTGGCTTGGAATTGTTTCTCTTTCTCTTTTGCCTCTTTTTTGTCTTTGAGATGCTGTCTTGCCTCAATCGTGGCATTCCATTCCGAGCCCAGCCGTTCACGCGCCTTGAAATCACCGCTATTTACCACATCTTGCGCCTTGGCATATTCCGTTTTGGCTTTATTCTCTTCGATATTCAGTTTGACTTCCTGGTTCAACCAGTCCAGTTTTTGCTGACAGTCCTTACGGGTTTGTTCCACCGTTTGCTTTTGCTGAGTCAGATCTGCCAATTCCTGTTTCTTGGCGGCTGTCTCGTCCTCGCTGAGAATGATAATGCCTTGCGTAAGCGCTTGCGCGCTTTTCCATACATTCTCCTTTTCTTTCGTTTCGTCAAATACCTTTTTCCCTATCTTGGAAAACACATCCCTGTCCGTAATTTTCTCCAAGATAGCAGCCTTCTCGTCGTCTTTGCTATTCAGGAAACGCGTGAACTCGCCTTGCGCGAGGAGTGTGGTTCGACAGAACTGCTTAAAATCCAGTTCGATGGCACGTGCAATCTCCTGCTTGATTTCCGCGTCCTTGGTCAGAGTGACTCCGTCCGGAAGGAGTTGAAGCGACCATGACTTGCCTTGCATTTTTCCGGACACCTTGTTGTTGGCGCGACGCACCACCCATTCCGCCAGATAATGCTGTCCGTTGTTTCCTACAAAAGTGAGCGATACTTTTCCCTCACCGGCATCGCGTCGCAGGAGTTGGCGGGGGTCATCAATGGATAATTTCCCTTCGCCGTCCCGCGCGTCGCCCTGCATATTGGTATTGTCAAGCCGGGGCGTATCGGCATAGAGTGCCAAGCAGATAGCGTCCAGAATGGTGGATTTACCCGAGCCAGTCTTGCCCGTAATGAGAAACACCTCGCTGTCCGATAACGGTTGGGCTTCAAAATCAATCACGGCATCCTCAATAGAGGCGATGTTGTGTATGGTAAGTTGCTGCAGTTTCATAATCATTCCTCCTTATTGACGGTTATCGGCATTCACCAGTTCTTCCACTTGTCTGAACATTTCCTGCAATTCGTCATCAAACGTGATTCCATTATATTCCGCATAGTGTCTTGCGATATCTATGGGCTGTTGCTCCTGGAACTCCTGAATGGTCATCGTTCTGACATCATCAGTGTTGATATTCTTACGTTTGGCATTTATATGACAGAGACGGCATTGCTTGCCTTCGGTTAACTTAACCGCCTCCGCCTTCGCGTCAACCGGCAGGAAATCGTCAATCTCCACATTCAGGCGGATATACGCGGGTATGTCATTCGGATAGTTGCGCAACAACTCTTTCGCCTCTTCCCATAAGGCAAATCCCTGTGTCGGGAGCGTGACCAACGGGTGTGGGTTGGTTATATCACGTTCTGTAACAACCGGCGTGTCTCCATGCCTGTTAATCTCAACAATAGAAACAGAGTGCCCGTATTGCTCGTCAAAACCAATCGGAACAGGAGTACCCGAATAGCGGACGTTGTGATGTCCCGAATGAATAAACTGCGGTTTGTGGATATGCCCTAAAGCGAGGTAATCATAACCATGCCCGATTTTATCCAAATCAAGGGAGTCAATACCTCCGACGGCATAATCCGTAGCGTGTTCATGTCCTGCATAGTCGCATCCCTTGACCGTGGTATGCGCCGTCATGATGACGGGCAAGCCGTTGGTGTTCCGCTCTGCTGTTTTGTCTAAAAGGGACTGAAAGAAGCCTTCCGGAATATTCCGTTCATTGGCATACGGAACGGCAAGAACATATCCCTTATCATGAATCTCAACAATATGCGTCTCAGGGTGTACCTTGTCCAATTGTCCGACCGCATACACATTCAGTGCCTGCCACGGGGTACGGAATATCTCATGTCTGGAACCGCTGTCATGATTGCCTGCCGTCATAACAACCGGCATAGTCGGATGCGTATCATGCAAGGCGACAATCATTCTTGCCAGCATGGTCTGCACGGCAGCGGAAGGCTGCGTCGTATCAAAGACATCTCCTGCAAGGATAAACACATCCGGTTTCTCTTCACGGACAATTTCGACCATCTGATCCAGCATGGACAGCTGTTCTTCAGTGCGATCATAGCCATAGAGCATGTGACCTAAATGCCAATCGCTTGTGTGTAAGACTCTCATATTCAGTAGTTATTAATTAAGCTAAAATATACCAACGCTTGAATGTAAAAAAATCAACGCAAAAGTACGCCCGGACATTGACACACGCAAGTCCCCGCAGATTTTAGAAATGGATAAAAACAGTGCCATAACCAAAACAAAAAATCAACAGCCTTTTGCAAAGCGCATAAAAATTTGCCAATATCATTTCTAATCCGCACCTTTGCGCGCTTCTATCAGAAGTCCGCAACATCCTCGGCGAAGAGACCATTTGTATTATCTGATTTGAAAATAAAACATGCAAGGCAATTTCACGTATTACAATCCCACCAAACTCTATTTTGGTGAAGCGTCTTTGGACATGCTCAAGGACGAGTTGGCTAATTTCGGCACCCGCGTGCTGCTCAACTACGGCAGCGGCAGCGTACGCCGCAACGGCATCTACAACCAGGTCGTAGCCATCCTCCGCGAAGGCGGCAAGACCATCATCGAGAACCCGGGCGTGATGAGCAACCCTACCCTCGAAAAACTGGACGAGGGCATCCGCATCGCCCGTGACAACCAAGTGGACTGGATTCTCTCGCTCGGCGGCGGCAGCGTCTGCGACTACTCGAAGGGCGTGGCGGCATCGGCGTATTTCGGCGGCGACTACTGGCAGTCGTTCTGGGTGGAGGGCAACCAGCCGCCAAAAGACCAGCGCATACTTCCTATAGGTTGCATCCTCACGATGGCGGGTACGGGCAGCGAGATGAACGGCGG
>DBVX01000085.1:0-4926 GCA_002308815.1 Bacteroidales bacterium UBA1253 | reverse complement strand
GGCATCTACGACATCATGAACCACATCTTCGAGCAGTACTTCTCCGATTTCGATGACAACACCACCGATTACATCGCCGAAGGACTCATGCGCAGCCTCATTGTAGCTTCGCGTGCGGCGGTCAAGAACCCACAGGACTACGAGGCACGCTCTAACATTATGTGGACGGCTACGTGGGCGCTCAACACGCTCATCAAATGCGGCAAGTCGCAGGACTGGATGGTGCACATGATTGGCCACTCACTGGGGGCCTGGACCCACGCGCCGCACGGATACACACTCGCGTCTGTTTCAATGGCTTATTACCGCCGCGCGATGGAGAATGGACTGCCCAAGTTCGTCCGCTTCGCCGGGAACGTGTGGGGTATCCGTCCCGAAGGCAAGTCCGACCGCCAGATAGCCGAAGCCGGTCTTGAAGCGCTCCGCAACTGGATGCAGGAGATAGGCCTGCCGCTGACTATCACCGAAATCGGTGCCACGCCCGACATGATTGACGACATTGTTTCCACCACCGTCATCTATCCCGCCGGTTACCTCGACCTCACGCCCGCCGACATCAAGGCGATACTTAAAGAGAGCCTGTGAAGCGATATCCGGAGTTGCTGGTTTTATCCGATAAACATGTACTACAAAACAGGCAACATCGAATTGGACACCGACGCGCACAGCGTGTTGCGGGACGGTGAGACGGTGAACCTCACGCCGCTGGAGTTTGGCCTGCTGGCATACCTGATGCAGCATCCGAACCGTCTGTGCACGCGCACGGAGATAACCGACAAGGTGTGGGGACAGCGTTTCCAGTACGACACCGGCACTATCGACGTGCATCTGAACGCCCTGCGCCGCAAGTTGGGCGGCACGCGCAACCGGCCGATTGAAACCGTCCGGGGGGCAGGTCTGATCCTCCATACCGAAGATGCCGCCAAACCATACAGTCTCACCATCCAGCCTTTCATCACCGGATGGCTGCAAAGCCACAGCGGTGAGTTTGAGAGCAAAGGACTGGCGGCCCGGCTGCATCTCGACCCTTTCGTGAGCGAGATAACCATGTCGCCGGACGATCTGCGCGCGATGCTGGACGGTATTCTGGCTGCTCTGCTCCCTTCCGCCAGACCCGGTACGATACGTGTCTCCTCACACCTGAGTCTCACGTATTTCTCCCTCACTTTGGCGATCAACGGCACCGTCAACGAACTCCGCATCCCAATTTATGGGGATTTTATGACATCTTAAGAAAATCTTAATCTTTGTTTAAGACAAAAAGCCGTACCTTTGCACCCGTTTTTTAAGAATTATGCGTGCAAAGTTGCTTCTTATATGTCTGCTGATGACCGCGACGCTCTCCGCACAGGTGCGGGACAGCATCGCAAAGAACAAGGTCTATCAGGGTTTCTCCGGCGGTATGATGTTGCACACCGGCTATCAGTTCGGACGGGACGGGAATGCGCCGACCATCCCTGACGGTCGTTCGGCAAGCCCGCAGGGTGCCGCTTTCGGCATCGGCGGCGCGCTGCGGGTTCATCTGTGGAAACACCTTCGGACGGGTTTTGAAGGCTATGTCTCCACGATGCCCTGCACAACAACCGACGCGCACGACCTGCTCAAACCAGGCAGTTACATCCGCGTGGGATGCGGAGGCGTTCTCGCGGACGCATGCTGGCGGCTGGACAAAGTCTGGCCGTATATAGGCGGTGCGGCAGGCGGCGGTTCGATGAAGGGGCTGTATATATTGGACGGCGATCAGAACAGCTGGACAGCGGATGCCAACAGCACGTTCCACAAGCAGTCGTTCTTCTACGTCACGCCGTATGCAGGCTGCGACTGGTGCCTTACGCGCAAGGTGCATATCACCTTCCGCCTCGACTGGATGCTGGCTTTCCATAAGCGCGAACTATGCCTGCCAACAGGTCCGCGACTCTATTTCGGTTTTATGTTCTGCCACTGATATGAATTTCACAGGTGTTCTCATTGGTGCATCGGTCTTTCTGATGATAGGCGTGTTTCATCCCATCGTCATAAAGGCGGAGTATTACTTCGGCGTGAAGTGCTGGCCGGTCTTTGCCATCGTGGGCACTGCCGCATTGGTTGGCTCTCTGCTCATCCGTAGCGTCATCATTTCTGTCCTCTTAGGCACGTTCGCTTTCTCGTCCTTCTGGTCTGTCCTCGAGCTCTTCGAGCAGAAGAAGCGCGTCCAACGCGGCTGGTTTCCAAAAAATCCGAAAAGGGAATAGGCTTTTATTGCCGGACATCTTGCCTGTTCCGGATTTTTTGTACCTTTGCGGCGGTTTGTGTGAAAGGAATTGGTATGAGGAATAGATTCAAAGTTCTTTATTGTCTTTTTTTTGCAGTGCTGGTGTGCGGTACGATGGCAGCGCAGGAGCAGTATGACGCGCACCTCGTCGGTCACGTGATAGATGAGAAAACCGGCGAACACTTGCCCTTTGTCAGCATTCAAATCAAGGGTACCAATATCGGTACTGCAACCGATGAGTCGGGTCACTATTTCCTGAAAAACCTGCCTCTTGGCAGGCAAACCGTTGTTGTCAGCTATGTGGGCTATGAGACGGTGGAGCTGCCGGTGGTTATCAAGGAAGGCGAGACGGTGGAACTTAAAGCCGCCATTCATGAGGTGTCGCAGCAGCTGAACGGCGTGGTGGTTACGGCGAACCGCTATGCCACCAAGCGTCAGGAGGCGGCTACGATTGTCAATGTGCTGTCACCCGCATTGTTCGAGACGACGGCTGTCAGTTGTGTCGGCGATGCGTTAAGTTTTCAGCCGGGCCTGCGGGTGGAGAACACCTGCGCCAACTGCGGCAAGACAGAGTTACGAATCAACGGTCTGCAGGGTCAGTACAGTCAGATACTCATGGACTCGCGCCCGGTGTTCTCTTCCCTGGCTTCGGTCTATGGTCTGGAGCAGGTGCCTGCGGCGATGATTGACCGCATTGAGGTGATTCGTGGCGGCGGAAGCGCCATGTACGGCGCGAACGCGATAGGCGGCGTGGTGAACATCATCACAAAAGAACCCGTGCGCAACTTCGTGAACATCGCCAACACCAGCGGCGTGAACGAGCGCGGCGCCTATGACATCAATACCGAACTGAACGCATCCGTCATAAGTGAGAACCGCAAGACAGGCGCATATCTCTTCGCGGCTCACCGTACGCGCAGCCCCTATGACCGCGACAACGACGGCTTTACGGAGGTGCCGCAACTGCGCGGCACAACCGCCGGCGCACGAGCTTTCTTCAAGACAAGCGCATATAGCAAACTGACGGCGGAATACCATCACACCACGGATTTCCGTCGCGGAGGTGACAGTCTCGACTTGCAACCGCACGAGGCACAGATCGCAGAACAACTGCGTCATAATATTGATGCCGGTTCATTGGCTTTCGACTGGTTCTCGGCGGACAACCTTCATTTCGTATCCGCCTATTCGGCGGTGCAGCATATCGGTCGCGAGAGTTATTTCGGCACCGGGAAAGACCCGAATGCCTACGGCAGTAGCCGTGATATCACCTCCAACACCGGTCTGCAATACCGGTTCTCGTATCCTTGCGGCTTGATGCACGGAGACCTGAGCGTAGGGGCGGAATACACCTACAACGGTCTCCACGACCGGATGACAGGTTATCACCGCGACCTCAAGCAGGATGTGAATGTGGCGGGAGCGTATGCACAGAACGAATGGAAAAACGAACAGTGGAGCGTGCTTGTCGGCGCACGTCTGGAGAAGCACAATCTGCTCCGCAAACCGGTCTGCACCCCGCGTGCCACCATTCGTTTTACGCCGACAGAGGGACTGGTGCTCCGTACCGGTTACAGCAGCGGTTACCGTGCGCCGCAGGCTTATGACGAAGACCTGCATGTAGCGGCAGTGGGCGGACAGGTGTCGCTCATCTCATTGGATCCGAACCTCCGACCCGAGTATTCGCATAGTGCCACACTGAGTGCCGACTGGTACAGGCGTTTCGGTCATTGGGAGCTGAACCTGACAGGAGAGGGGTTCTATACCTATCTGAAGGATGTGTTCTTCCTGCGTGAGGACGGTTTTGACCATGCGGGAAACATGCTCCTGACGCGAACGAACGCATCCGGCGCATGGGTGGGCGGAATGAACATTGAAGGGAAAGTATGTTATCAGTTATCAGCCTTCAGTTTCCAGCTTTCCGCAGGATACACCTTCCAGCAGAGCCGGTATATGGAGGCGCAGCAGTGGAGTCCGGATGTGACCGCGCAGAAGCGTATGTTACGCACACCGGACAACTACGGCTATCTCCTGCTGGATATCAAACCTATCCATGCGCTCACTATCTCCATCAACGGCAAGGCCACAGGGTCGATGATAGTGCCGCACATGGCGGGATTTGTGGCGCAGGACGAAGAGACAAAGACACCTTCTTTCTGGGAGTTGGGTCTTCGTCTGGCATACGAGATACATCTGTACAAGCACTATAGCCTCGAGATCGGCTGTGGCGTGAAGAATGTGCTCGACCAGTTCCAACGCGATTTGGACCAGGGACCTGACCGCGATGCGAACTATATCTACGGTCCTTCCCAACCGCGAACCTTTTTCGCAGGGCTTTCGTTAAAACTCTGACATCCGGTACCCCACCCTTTTTGCAAACTCCGCATGGCAAAATCAGTATTTTTGCACAATTTTTCACATAAATCGCTTGCGATATAAAATAACCGCCGTAATTTTGCATCGTGAACGACACTAACAAAACAAGTGATATGAGAATCTACGATTTCAAGGCTCTGACGAGCCGTGGCACGGAACTGGATTTCACGCAGTTCGAAGGCAAAGTGCTGCTGATTGTCAATACGGCAAGCAAGTGCGGGTTCACGCCGCAGTTCAAGGGTTTGGAGGAACTGAACCGCAAGTACAAAGACCAGGGTCTGGTCATCATCGGCTTCCCC
>DBVX01000029.1:8086-8928 GCA_002308815.1 Bacteroidales bacterium UBA1253 | reverse complement strand
GATTCTCCAACTACAACCTGTTATGACAAATTTTTAAGGAACGACTAATTACTGCACCTCCCTTGTCATGCTGATGACCTGAAAAGTAATGTCCGCACGATTTACAGAACCACTTCTGACAACCGTTTTCTCTGCCCTTCCGAATAACCGAAAATGAGCCGCATTTTGAGCAATTTTTTTGACATATTACGATAAATTGCCCTCAAAGTTAGATTTATCGGCGTTACAGAAGATTTTAGGTACTAAAAATGTCACATAGACCGGAAAATCTGACGAAACAGCCGGCGGAAGGAAAAACCGTGCCGAACAAATGGCACGGCTTTTTCTTCCGCCGGAATAATTGCGCGTGAAAGCAATCAGAGGGAAATCGCACCGCTTGGGCAAACGCCTGCGCAGGTGCCGCATTCGGTGCAGAGATCAGCGTCAATGGAATAACGCTCGCCTTCAGAAATCGCGCCCATTGGGCATTCGTCCTTGCAAGTACCGCAAGCAATGCAGTCTTCAGANNTTCAGAAATTTTGTAAGCCATAATTAGTTAAGTTTATGAGATTAGGTATTTAGAAATTGCCTTAAGATTCAATCTTTCCCGATCCATATCGTCCAAAACGGAGGGCAAAGGTACGTTGATTTTAGTATTCCCGCAAAAAAAACACAAAAATTTTGCTGAATGTGAAAAACAGTGTACTTTTGCGCGCTATTTTATGAATTATAAACCGCCGTAAGGCATAAAAAGATCAGAAGATATGAAACGTACATTCCAACCGTCGCAACGCAAGCGTCGCAACAAGCACGGATTCCGCGAGAGAATGTCCACAGCCAACGGACGCCGCGTTCTCGCTTCC
>DBVX01000029.1:2912-8054 GCA_002308815.1 Bacteroidales bacterium UBA1253 | reverse complement strand
AAGAAACTGACCGTAGCAGACGAAGGGCGTCCCAAGTATTGACGACCGGAAACGGACGAGGCGGAGCAATCCGCCCGCAGTCATAAGAAAGGCATTACAGGCGCACTCTGTGAGTGTGCCTTATTTGTCATTGTCCTGCATGATTTTTCCGCTTGCGTGTTCCAAATGACAGCCGTATCTTTGCGGCGGAATAATAATCCACAGCGAAAAAACAATAACATGCAAACAACAAGACAACAGAAAATCGAGCGTCTTATCCAGAAAGACCTGAGTGATATTTTCCTTCGCTACGCCCGCCAATTGAGCGGCACACTTATCTCCGTGAGCGAAGTGCGCATCAGTCCCGACCTGTCCATCGCCCATGCCTATGTGAGCATCTTCCCGCAGGACAAGGTGAACGAGACGATGATGCGGATTGAGGACGACACCCACAAACTGCGCGGCGAGTTGGGAAACATAGAGCGCCACCAGCTGCGCATCATCCCCGAACTGCATTTTCATCTGGACGACACGCTTGACCGGATGGAGCATATCGACAGCCTGCTCCGCCAGTAACATATCCTTATAGTGCAGCCTTCCCTTTTCATAGCACGCCGATACCTGCTCTCGAAAAAGAGCCATAACGCCATCAACGTGGTGAGCGGCGTAAGCGCTGCCGCAGTGGCGGTCTNNGGCGGTGGTGACCGCCGCCATGCTGTGTGTGATGAGCGTGCTTAACGGCTTTGAGGAACTAATCGAGGGTATGTTCTCGCGTTTTGATCCCGACATCCGCATCGAGGCGGTCGAAGGCAAGAGTTTCGACTGCTCGACAGAGGCTTTCGAGCGCGTGAGGAAGCTGCCCGGCGTGACGGTCTATTCGGAGACAATAGAGGAAACCGCCCTCGCGGAATACGCCGGCAAGCAGATTCCAGTCCGATTGAAAGGCGTTGACGACCGTTTCGAGGAGCTGACGGAGATAGACAGCATCCTGATTGACGGCACATACAGCGTGTATGACGGCGCATTCGAGCGCGCGGTGTTAGGACAGGGACTTGCCAACCAGCTGGGCATAGGCGCGCACTTCATCAAGGGTATGCATCTGTACGCCCCGAAGCGCTATGGCAGGGTCAACCTGCTGCATCCGGAACAGAGTTTCGAGCAGGGCATCTGCTACATGTCCGGCATCTTCGCTGTGAACCAGACGCAGTACGACAACGAGATGATGCTGGTTTCCATCGACATGACCCGGAGACTGTTCCGCTACGGCGAAACGGAGGTGACGGCAGTGGAGTGTAAGGCGGAGCACGGGAAATGCGCAGAGGTTCGGGAGCGGATCCAGTCGGTACTGGGCAACGGGTTCAAGGTGATGGATCGCTATGAGCAGCAGGCGGACTTCTTCCGCATCGTGCGCATAGAAAAACTGCTGACAACGCTGCTGCTCGCCTTTATCCTGCTGATTGCCTCGTTCAACCTGCTGGGGTCGCTCACGATGCTCATCATCGACAAAAAAGCGAACATCCGGACACTGCGTTTTATGGGGGCAGACGACAGACTGATACGGCGGATTTTCCTTTACGAGGGGTGGATGATTTCTCTGACCGGCGTGGCGGCAGGCATATTGTCAGGCATCGCCGTCTGCTGGTCGCAGCAGCGTTTCGGCTGGCTGCGTATGGGCAACGGGACGGAATACATCATCAACAGCTATCCCGTGCGGATTCAGGTGTCGGACGTGTTCATCGTACTCTCCATCGTGCTGGCCATCGGTTTTGTAGCTGCCGCTATTCCGTCCAACAAATCCACAAAAGACCAACAGGAATGAGCGACAACGACACATTACGCAAACGGTACTGCGGCTATCTTCGTCTGGAGCGCGGTATGTCACTCCATTCGGTGGAGGCATACGGACAGGATTTGGACAAACTGTCCGCATACTGCGAAAAAAACGGCATCAGCGTCGAGACAGCCACGTTTGACGATCTTCAGGCATTCGTATATGAGCAGTTCAACGCATCAACCAATCCCCGCACACAATCGCGCATACTGAGCGGTGTGCGCTCTTTCTACAGGTTTCTTCTTTTCCTCAATTACCGGGACGACGACCCTTCGGAACTGCTCGAGTCACCCCGCAAGGAACACCGTCTGCCGGAGGTGCTGTCGCTGGATGAGGTGGACAGGCTGGTTGGGGCGGTTGATTTGAGTACCACCGAAGGTCACCGCAACCGCGCTATATTGGAGATGCTGTACGGAAGCGGTCTGCGGGTAAGCGAACTGACTGGTCTGCGCCTGTCGGACATCTTCCGAAATGACGGTTATCTGCTGATACGCGGCAAGGGAAGCAAGCAGCGGATGGTTCCCATATCGCCGGAGGCGGACAAATGGTTCGGATACTGGTTGGAGGATCGCAGTCATCTTGACATCAAGAAGGAAGCTGCTGACATCGCCTTTCTGAACCACTATGGAAGAAAGCTGACACGGGCTATGATTTTCACCATCATCCGGCGGTTGGCGGAGAAAGCGGGAATCCGCAAGGTAATCTCCCCACACACACTGCGCCATTCGTTCGCCACCCACCTGCTACAGAACGGGGCGGATTTGCGGATCATCCAGCAGCTGCTGGGGCACGAGCAGATCACCACCACCGAGATATACACACATCTGGACATACAGGATTTACGGCAGGCTATCATGCAGTACCATCCCGCCAACAGGAACCCATCGTGAGAAAGTGTCTGCTGACAGGATGGTTCTTGCTGCTGAACCTGCTCGCACTGGGTCAGACAACCGGCACAACGGCACTCACGACGATAGTCGGCGAGGTGACTGATGCGCACACAAGCGAACCTATAGAGGGTGTGAGCGTATATTTCCGTGGCACACCTTACGGCACATCCACCACAAAAGAGGGGGTATTTCTGTTGCGCGCGCCACTGGAGAAAAAAACGGTGATGGTGGTTTCGGCGGTAGGATACACGCCACAGCGTTTCAAAGTGTCTCCGGGGCAGTCGGCGGGCATCGATGTAAGACTACAGGAAGAGACGGCGGCACTGGAGGATGTGTTCGTGCTGCCCGGCACCAACCCCGCATTGGCTCTTATGGACAGTGTGCGCGCCCACCGCAAGGAATGGCAACGGCATTGGACAGACGGCGAGACACAGACGGAAGTGTTCCTGAGCAACATACGCGCCAGACACCTCCGCCGCAAGATGGAGAAGACATTACAGGACACTGCAGACCTGCTGCCCCTTTACAGCAGCGCGAATCCGGAAATCGGGAAAGGAAGCGTGAATGCCGATATATGGAAAGTGTTTCTTCCTGACCCGGAGCAACGTGTTGATTTCTACCGTTCCACCATCTCCTTTTGCGGCACCGCCTTTTTGAGTCCCATTGCCGCCAACAGCAACCGTTACTATATGTTTCTGCTTGCCGATTCCTCCTTTGTTCAGAAGCGGAAGACGTATGAGTTGCTTTTCCGGACACGGAACCCCTATTACGCCACGTTTGACGGCAGGTTGCTTATCGACTCCGCCACCTGCGCACTGNNCACTGCGCCGCGTGGAAGCCGATGTGCCGCCGGAGACGAATGTCAATTACCTCCGTCATCTGCACATTGAGCAGGATTTTTCCTTTGACACCGCTTTCTACGCATTGCGGCGTGAGAGTGTGACGGAGATACTGGACATAGCGGTGAAAGCGGATACCACACACACCTTCCCTACCCTGTTGATACGTTCCGGTTACCGGCTTCCGCACAACTATTCTGCTGCGGATACACATGACACTGTCCGCGTGACGAAAGAACAGTCTTCACGGGACAGCGTTCTTACCCCGCCTCTGCTGCGCCTTGGCAACTTTGTGGCACGAATCGCGCTGACCGGCTGCATACCCACCGGTACGGCAGTGGATTTCGGTAAGGTGCCGGATATCCTGCGCTTCAATGACTGGGAGAAAGTGCGCGTAGGTCTGCCCCTGCGCACGAACGCGCGTCTGTCGGAGCGCGTCTGTCTTGAAGCGTATGCGGCGTATGGATTCGGCGACAGAGCATGGAAAGGCGCAGGAACAGTGCATTACCTGTTGCCGACGCAGAGGCGCAACATCCTTTCGCTTGGCTATTCGGATGACTACACTGCCACAGATGCCGACCGCTTCACCCGCCTGAAGATGGAAAACAGCGCATGGTACCAAGACCGATCGCTGACATCCCACTGGACGGAGCCGTTCTCGAAAGAGACATCATTCCTAACCAACAACGTGCGCCGACGCGAAATCAGCCTGCAGGCGGAAAGCGACTGGTCGCAGGGCGTGGAGAGCCGCGCTCATCTGGCATTCGGACAGGAGGGAGGCTTCCGCTACTCACAAGCTGGCGTAACGGTGCGCTTTAGCTGGCGGGAGCGCAAAGCGGATCTGTTTTTCCAGCGCGTGCATATTTACAACAACCTGCCCGTTGTGTATCTGAACGCCGAAATAGGAAGCGTGCATTACAACGGCGAAAAGAGTTACGATATGTACGGCAAGTTGCGCCTGATGATCCGCCAGCGCGTTAATCTGGGTATGGCGGGCAGGCTGGACTACCTTGCCGAGACGGGCTGCTTGCTCGGCAAAGTATCCGGGTCGATGGGGTTTGTGTTCGCAGGTAACGACAGCTACGCGTTCGACCCGTACTGCTTCACGCTGATGCGCAGGAATAGGTATACAGCGCGCAGGTATGTCTCTCTACAGGCGGAATGGAACGGGCGCGGCTGTCTGTTCAACCGCATCCCGTGGATACAGCGACTCCGGCTGCGCGAGCTGCTGATCTTCAAGGCGGCTTACGGAGGCGACCTGTCCGTTCCCTATGTGGAGACAGGCGCGGGAATCGGCAATATCCTGCGCATCGCCGACCTTCACGCGGTGTTCCGCGTGACCCGCTTCGATGACTCGTCTTCCCCGTGGTGGGGCATACGTTTCCGTTTTCACATTGAGGGATGAACAACAAGTGTAATCAGGCCAAATATTTTACATTTGAATATCAAACAAATATGTGCTTTTTTTGAAAAAATGCACTAAATATTTGGTCAGATAAAAAATGTACCGTACTTTTGCAGCCGGTTTTGAGAGAAATGCTTCGTGAAGCAAACCTCAAAAGGGCGTTTAGCTCAGCTGGTTTAGAGCGTCTGCCCTACAAGC
>DBVX01000029.1:176-2897 GCA_002308815.1 Bacteroidales bacterium UBA1253 | reverse complement strand
GTTCGAATCCGTAAACGCCCACGAAAGAAAAGGAGTCAGGTAATATCCGACTCCTTTCTTTTATTTCAGAAACAATGCCTTGAAAACTCGTACAACCTGTCGCGGACAGCCTGCATGAGCCAGAGCGGGGTGGAAGTAGCTCCGCAGATACCTATCCTGCCATCAGGAGGAATGTCCGGCAGCGCGGTTATCTCATCAGGAGAGGACAGGAATACCGTGGCGGGATTCGCCTCGCGGCAGTGGTTGAAAAGCACGCGGGCATTGGAGGACTTCTCCCCTCCGACAAAGAAGACCATATCCTGTTCGCGGGCGAAAGCCTTGATTTCCTCCACGCGGTTGGAAACGTTGCGGCAGATGGTGTCGTGCCATTCGAACGGCGGCATGTCCGCCGGATTGCCGGCAAAGAGTTGATTCCGGCGGCGGGTAATCTCACCGACTATCTGACGGAAAGTCTCCACGGACTTGGTGGTCTGCGAGAAGAGGAAGACCGGGCGGCTGCAGTCGATGCGTCCGACATCGTCCAGTGACTCGATGACGAGAGCCGTGTTATGGGTCTGCCCGATGAGTCCGATGACCTCGGCGTGCCCGACCTTGCCGAAGATGACAATCTGCGCGCCGGGGTGGCTGCTGTAGGTGTCGCGTATGCGCTCCTGCAAGCGTTTGACAACAGGACACGTGGCATCGATGACCTCCAGTTCGTTGTCAGACGCGATGCGGTAGGTGGACGGCGGTTCGCCGTGGGCGCGGAACAGCACCCGCCCGTGCCTCAATTCACGCAAAGCGTCGTAGTCGATGGTCTGCAGTCCCATCTGTTCCAGCCTTTCCACCTCCTGCCCGTTGTGCACGATGTCGCCGAGGCAGAAGAGCGTGCCTTTGTGCAGTTCCTCCTCCGCCTGCCTTATAGCGCGCGTCACGCCGAAGCAGAAGCCGCTGTGAGGGTCGATGGAGACGGTCACGGCTGCGCGGTCCGTTGGTTGAAGATGTCGCATACGAGCGCGAACTGCCCGTCGCGAGAGAGTTGCGAGTTGTCAACGACGACAGCGTCCTCCGCCTGCCTGAGCGGGCTTTCGGCGCGATGGGTGTCGCGGTAGTCGCGGTCGTTGACATCGTGCAGCACCTCCTCATAAGAGAGTGTTTCGGCGCCGTTCTTCTCAAGCAGTTCCCTGTAGCGCCGTTCCGCCCGCACTTCGGGCGAGGCGGTGAGGAAGAGCTTGAGTTCCGCCTCCGGGAAGACGACCGTACCTATGTCCCTGCCGTCCATGACGATGCCCTTGTCCCTTCCCATAGCCTGCTGCTGCTCAACAAGGAACTGCCGCACCTCCCTGATTTGGGACACCTGCGACGCACGGTTGCCGACATCGAGGGTGCGGATGTCCTTCTCGACATCCTGTCCGTTGAGGAGGGTGTGCTGAATGCCGTCGGGCTGCGGCGCGAAATCAATATGGACAAGGGGCAGCGCGGCAATGATGCCCGCATCGGCAGAGAGTCCGTGCCGCAAGGCGAAAAGCGCGACCGCCCGGTACATGGCCCCGGTGTCAATATAACGGTAGCCCGCGTATGCTGCGAGTTGGCGTGCGATGGTGGACTTGCCGCATGACGAATAGCCGTCGATGGCAACGATGATTTTCTTCATTTGAACTGGTTGATGTCAAGCCCGAGCGAGGCCTGGTAGGTGAAGTTGGATTTGGCGTATTGCGAGAACGCGAAATTGATCCGCACCATTTTGATTCTCACTCCCGCTCCGATAGCGAGTCCAGCGAGACTGCGCTGGTCCTTGAGCTGGAACTCGGCACGGCGCCGATGGTTGTAACTGACAGTAAGCCAGAACTTCTCGCTCTTGGGTACGATGTCAATGAAGAAGATGGTGTGGCGGAAAAGCATATCGTACCATTCGACGGTCGTTTTGGTGTCGGCAGGCTGATTAGTGATTTCGTAGTCAAGATTCCACCGTTGGAGGTTGTGTGCGGTCATTCCCAGCCTTATGGGGGCGTGCAGGAAACGGTAACTGAACCCGAGTACAAGATTAAGAGGCAGTTGCTCGCGGTGCTGTCCGCCTTCCTCGGAATAGAAACCCTTGAGTTGCCAGCCCATATCGCGCAGGGTCAGACCTACCTGCAGGAGCGAGTCGCGGGTATGGAAATGCGCGCCGACATCGGCTGCGAGCGCAAAGGAGTTGTATCGCTCGTAGAAGGACATGATTGGTTTGAGGGAGGCTCCGATGGTAAAAAGCGGCCCCAACTGCCGCGCGTATACAAGATCAATGAGCACGTCCCTTGCGGAGAATGTTCCGCCTGTAAGATTGCCCTGCACATCGGCGTATTTCATGGTTCCGTAGTCCATATAGTGAATGCCCGCCGCAAGGTGGTTCACGTCCTTGAGCGAGTGTCCGTATATGACACATCCGCTCATGGTCTGCTCATAAAAATAGGCGTAATTGAGGCTCAACTGGCGGCTGGCCTGTGGATTGAGCAGGGCGGGATTCGCCATCGCCATGGTCAGTTCACCGTCCTGCTGGGAGACATTGTCGCCGCCGACAGCATTGATCCGCGCCGAAACAGGGAGCGTGAGGAAATGAAAGACGCTGCTTCCGCCGCCGTTGATTTGCGCCGTTAGCGGTGTGCCGCAGACCAAAGAGAGGAGAAGAATGAGAATGGGATATGCGGAACGTCTTGTTTTCACGCGTTTACGAGAGGTATGGTACCGCGAGTGGGACTTGAACCC
>DBVX01000029.1:0-145 GCA_002308815.1 Bacteroidales bacterium UBA1253 | reverse complement strand
TGTCTACCGATTCCACCATCGCGGCAATGGTACGCAAATACGCCGCAAAAGTATGACTAAAACGGCGTATGTGCAAGAGTTGTGTAATTTTTTGTCGGTTTTATTGCCTCATCTGCAATGATATACTGTCCAACAGCAAATGCAA
>DBVX01000036.1:2550-3851 GCA_002308815.1 Bacteroidales bacterium UBA1253 | reverse complement strand
GCTTTACCGCCGAGCGGCTGTTGCGTAATCAAGCTGTACGGACCGATTGAACGGGCGTGCATCTTGTCGTCAACCATGTGACCGAGCTTCATGAAGTAGGTCACACCTACGGTAGCCATCTGGTCGAACGGTTCGCCTGTCTCGCCGTCGTAGAGCTGTGTCTTGCCGGCGCGAGGCAGCCCTGCCTTGTCTGTCCATTCGTTCAGACTGTCAAGCGTGCATCCGTCGAAGATGGGGGTGGCAAAACGAACACCGAGTTCCTTGCCGGCCCAACCGAGTACAGCCTCGAAAATCTGACCGATATTCATACGTGATGGTACACCAAGCGGGTTGAGCACAATATCCACAGGCGTTCCGTCAGCGAGGAACGGCATATCCTCCATGCGGACAATCTTGGAAACAATACCCTTGTTACCGTGACGGCCTGCCATCTTGTCGCCGACACGGATCTTGCGCATCTTCGCCAGATAAACCTTGGCGAGTTTCAGGATGCCGTTCGGCAGTTCATCGCCTATAGTGAGGTTGAAGTTGCGGCGTTTGAGATCCGCCACCAGACTCTTGACCTGCTCCAGATAATTGGAGATACAGCGCGAGCACAACTCATTCTTGTGCGAGTCCGTAGTCCAACCCTCCTGCATCACGGTCTCAAAATCTATCTGTCCGAGACGTTCCTTTGTAAAGGTCTGTCCCTTGGCTATAACTTCCGTTCCGAGAAGGTCGATTACACCCTGCGAGGTACGCCCCTTGAGCAGGGTGGACAGTTTGCCAATCAGTATCTGGCGCAGGTTCTCCACTTTCGCATCGTGTTCCTGACGCATTGCAGCCAACTGATCCTTCTCCTCCGCCTTTTCCTTACGATCCTTCTGTTTGCGCTCGTACAGACGGCGTTCGATGACCACGCCCTCAAGGGATGGAGTGGCCTTCAGCGAAGCGTCCTTCACATCGCCCGCCTTGTCGCCGAAGATGGCTTTGAGCAGTTTCTCCTCAGGAGTGGGGTCTGATTCGCCTTTAGGGGTAATCTTGCCCACGATTATGTCACCGGGCTTGATATGCGCGCCTATGCGGATGATGCCGTTCTCGTCAAGATCCTTGGTAGCTTCCTCACTCACATTGGGGATGTCGGCGGTCA
Source organism: Bacteroidales bacterium UBA1253 (assembly GCA_002308815.1). Taxonomy (GTDB): domain Bacteria; phylum Bacteroidota; class Bacteroidia; order Bacteroidales; family Paludibacteraceae; genus Colicola. Next base: position 2,722 of record DBVX01000036.1, on the reverse strand, counting down.
GTTCCTCCATACCGCGCTTGGTGTCACGGACCTCAAGCAGGTTCTCCACCACATGCACAGAGGAGAACATATCCTCGCGGACAATGCGCTCGCTGAGAACAATGGCATCCTCATAATTGTAACCTTTCCAAGGGATATACGCCACCTTCAGGTTCTTACCCAGAGCCAATTC
>DBVX01000036.1:2358-2523 GCA_002308815.1 Bacteroidales bacterium UBA1253 | reverse complement strand
ATCTGACCTTTTTCCACCTTGTCGCCCTTACGGACTATCGGACGGAGATCAATGGTCGTATTCTGGTTCGTCTTCTGGAACTTCGGCAGTTTGTATTCTTTTTCCGCTGACTCGAAGGAGACGAACTCCTCCTCTTCCGAACGGTTGTAGCGGATACGGATGGTG
>DBVX01000036.1:1910-2203 GCA_002308815.1 Bacteroidales bacterium UBA1253 | reverse complement strand
GCATCATCGTGTTCCAGGAACGGGATAAGTGCCGCCGCTATGGACGCAATCTGTGAGGGCGAAACGTCCATCGCGTCAATCTTATCGGGTTCAACCACGGGAAAATCCGCCTCATAGCGAGCCTTTACTTTGTTGTTCAGGAACTTACCGTTCTCATCCAATGGAGCATTACCCTGTGCTACCGTCATATTCTCCTCATCTTCGGCGGTAAGGTACATAATATGATCGTTGTTCAAATCCACTGTGCCGTTCTGCGCCTTGCGATAGGGGGTTTCGATGAAACCGAGGTTGTT
>DBVX01000036.1:0-1751 GCA_002308815.1 Bacteroidales bacterium UBA1253 | reverse complement strand
TCCGCCAACGGGTTCTGCTGATCCATAAACTGGCTAAGCGCGTTCGTTCCGAAATAGGAGTTGATGACCGAAGATATGGCCTTGTTGTTAATCAGGTCGGTGGGGGTAAATACTTCGTTGTCACGAACGTTCATACGCTCGCGGATGGTACGTCCCATACGCGCCAGACCGATACCGAACTGGTTGTAAAGCTGCTCCCCGACAGTGCGCACACGGCGGTTTGACAGGTGGTCTATGTCATCCACGTCCGCGTTGGAGTTGATCAGTTCTACAAGGTACTGGATAATCTTGATGATGTCATCGTTGGTGAGCGTGCGCTTGCTCATCGATATCTTCATATTCAGTTTGCGGTTGATACGGTAGCGTCCCACCTCGCCAAGGTCATAGCGCTTGTCGGAGAAGAACAGGTTCTGTATCATTTCGCGGGCTGTCGGTTCGTCAGCAGGCTCCGCATTGCGCAGCTGACGGTATATATAGAGTACCGCCTCTTTCTCAGAGTGGGTCGGGTCTTTCTGCAAAGTATTGAATATAATGGAGTACTTGGCTTCGCCTGTTTCCTGCTTATGGAGCAGAACCGTCTTGGTGTTGGTTTCCAAAATGCGCTCCACCAATTCGGGTGTAAGTTCCGCCTCACGCTCAATGATGATCTCGTTACGTTCAATGGACACCACCTCACCGGTATCCTCGTCCACGAAATCCTCCGCCCACGAGTTGAGGACATTGCCTGCCAGCGTTCTGCCAATGCAGTCTTCAAGATTCTCGCGGGTGCATTTCACCTCCTCCGCCAGTCCGAAGCAGTCAAGGATATCCTTGTCAGACTCATAACCTATGGCACGCAACAGGGTGGTCACGGGCAGTTTCTTCTTGCGGTCGATGTAGGCATACATGACATTGTTGATGTCGGTGGCGAATTCTATCCACGACCCGCGGAACGGAATGATACGCGCGGAATAGAGTTTAGTGCCGTTGGAGTGCATCGAAGTGCCGAAGAACACACCGGGAGAGCGGTGCAACTGACTCACAATCACACGCTCCGCCCCGTTGATGACAAACGTCCCTTTGGGAGTCATATACGGTATGGTCCCCAAGAAAACATCCTGAATGACGGTGTCAAAATCCTCGTGGTCAGGGTCAGTGCAGTAGAGTTTGAGTTTCGCTTTCAACGGCACCGCATAGGTCAGACCGCGTTTGATACACTCGTCTATGCTGTAGTTCGGATGGTCAATGTAATAATCCAGAAACTCAAGGATGAAATTGTTGCGCGTGTCCGCTATCGGGAAATTCTCGCTGAACACTCGGAACAAGCCTTCCTTGCGTCTCTCTTCTGGTGTGGAGTCAATCTGAAAGAACTCACGGAACGATTTAATCTGGATATCCAAAAAGTCAGGATACGGGAACTGCTGCTGCATCGCCGAGAAATTGACTCGTTGTGTAGTGTGATTGGTTGCCATTTGATTTTATATTATTTAAACTAAAATGGTGTCTTTTAACCAAAGTTTTAATCCGGTTAATACATCTCTCTTTTTGAGAGAAAAAGGTTCAGATCCCGTCGTAGCACGGGATCCAAACCGTTGATTCGCTTCTTACGAACGGGATTATTGCAGTTCAACCACTGCGCCAACCTCTTCGAGGGCTTTCTTGAGAGCCTCAGCGGTAGCTTTGTCAACGCCTTCCTTTACGTTAGCCGGAGCAGCGTCAACGATGTCCTTAGCCTCTTTCAGGCCGAGACCGGTTTGCTCTTTAACGGCCTT
>DBVX01000050.1:19229-33229 GCA_002308815.1 Bacteroidales bacterium UBA1253 | reverse complement strand
GATGTGACCATCAACTGCGTGAATGTACCCGACCAGGAGATGACCGCCATTATGTGTACGAAGGACGACGGTATCGTTTATTTCTTCTCGATGGCGACTTCGTTCACCAAAGCCTCTCTCGGTGCGGAAGGTATCGGTGCGGACGTGAACATGATCATGGGTAACGGTTACACCAAGGGTCACGCCGAGTTCACGCTGCAGGAGCTTCGCGAGAGTCCCGAACTGCGCAAGATTTTTGAGGAACTGTACGCATAAAAGCCAATCCTTATGAATCAATCCCGAAGAAAAATTCTGTTCCCCAACGTCAGCGACAAGGACTGGAATGACTGGCACTGGCAGGTCAGGAACCGTATTGAGACTTTGGATGAGTTGAAGAAATACATTCAACTCACTGATGAGGAGCAGGAGGGCGTGCGCAGCGTATTGAGTACCCTGCGTATGGCCATTACTCCTTACTACCTCAGTCTCATCAATCCCGATGACCCTTACGATCCCGTGCGCAAGCAGTGTATCCCCACCGCCGCCGAGACCCATCAGGCGGAGGCGGATCTGCTCGACCCGCTGCACGAGGATGAGGACTCGCCCGTGCCGGGACTGACACACCGCTATCCCGACCGCGTGCTGTTCCTCATCACCGACATGTGTTCCATGTACTGCCGCCACTGCACCCGCCGCCGTTTCGCGGGTCAGAAGGATGACGAGAGTCCGTCGGAGCGCATTGAGAAAGCCCTCGAATACATCGAGAAGACCGAGACCGTCCGCGACGTGCTGCTGTCCGGCGGTGACGCGCTGATGGTAGGTGATGCCAAACTGGAGTACATCATCGCGCGTCTGCGCAAGATTGAGCACGTGGAGATTGTCCGTCTGGGCAGCCGCGTGCCTGTGGTTTGCCCGCAGCGTATCACACCCGAACTGTGCGCGATGCTCAGCAAGTACCATCCCGTCTGGCTCAACACCCATTTCAACCACCCGAATGAGGTGACCGAGGAGAGCCGCCGTGCTTGTGCCATGCTCGCCAACGCGGGTATCCCGTTGGGCAACCAGAGCGTGCTGCTGCGCGGCGTGAACGATTGCGTGAATATACAGATGGACTTGGTTCACGAACTTGTGAAGATGCGCGTGCGTCCGTACTACCTCTACCAATGCGATTTGAGTATGGGGCTGGAGCATTTCCGCACTCCCGTGTCGAAAGGTATAGAGATTATCGAAGGCCTGCGCGGACACACGTCCGGCTACTGCATACCCACGTTCGTGGTGGATGCTCCGGGCGGCGGAGGCAAGACCCCTGTGATGCCGCAGTATGTCATCTCGCAGGCTCCCGGCAAGGTCGTTCTGCGCAACTTCGAGGGTGTCATCACCACCTACACAGAACCGCTTGATTACACCAACGAGTGCCACTGCCCCAAATGCGAGGCGGAAAGGAACAAGAAAGTGGGAACGGACAAGGCTGTGGACGGCGTTATCTCGCTGCTCAAGGGCGAGCGGATGAACATCGAACCGGCACACCTTAAACGCCACGAGCGCAACGAGGCGCGGAAAGGATAGACAGACATAAGAAACAATCGGGGCTGGCTCATTTCTATGAATCAGCCCCGATTGTTTTTCCTTGTCATAAGGCAGAGGTTTCTTCGGTTTGCATTGTGCGGCGGACTGCAAAAGTAACCGCGATGCTGAGCAGGCAGCAAGCCATCACCAGCCAGAACAGACCCGTATAGCCGACTGCCTCCTGTATATAACCTGCCGCCATACCGGGGAGCATCATACCCAATGCCATAAAACCGGTGGACAGGGCGTAGTGGGAAGTCTGGTACCCGCCTTTGGCAAAGTGCATGAGATAAAGCATATAAGCAGTGAATCCGAATCCGTAACCGAACTGCTCAATGAAAATAACGACGGTAATCCACAGTTGGGAGTCGGGTTGCGCCACACTCAACCACAGGTAGAGCGCGTCGGGAAGCGTGATGGCAAGCACCATCGGTATGAGCGAACGTCTCAATCCGAACCGCGAGGCGTAAAAGCCGCCGAGAATACCTCCCAACGCAAGTGCAATCACGCCGAAGGTGCCGTAGATTATGCCCACCGAAGCGGTAGTCATTCCCAATCCTCCGACTTCAGGGTTCTGTACGAGAAACGGTGGCAGCATCTTCACAAGAAAAGCTTCCGGCAACCTGTAGACAAGCATAAAGAGAAGAGCGAGAAGAATGCCTTTCTTCGTGAAGAACGTGGCAAACGAATGACCAAAGCCACGCAGTATATCTCCACCACTCTGCCGTCTTTCCTTAAGTGGTTCATTCTCAACGCGTGGCAATGACCACAGATGCCACAGCGTGATAAGAGCAAACACGACCGATGCGGTAAGAAGCGTCATTTGCCACGCCAGCGGGATATTACCAAATCGGACTTCCAGCCAGCCAGCCAGTGCGATGAGTCCGCCCTGTCCGAAGACGGATGCCAGACGGTAGAACAGGCTGCGTATGCCCACAAAGAAAGACTGCTGTTTGCCTTCAAGCGCCAACATATAAAACCCGTCGGCAGCCACATCGTGGGTGGCAGAAGCAAAAGCCGTCAGCCAGAACAGACACAGCATAACTGCAAACAGGCTGACAGGCGTGCTGCCTGTCGCGATGAGTCCGGCATCGGGATGCGGGATAGAGAGCGTCAGTCCGACAAAGGCGACCGACAAGAGAATCTGCATCGCGATGATCCACCAGCGTTTGGTGCGAATCACGTCCACAAAGGGTGACCATATCGGTTTGATGACCCACGGCAGGTAGAGCATACCCGTGAAGAGAGCCATCGCGCTGTTGGGAACACCCAACCGCGTGAAAAGCATCACGGATACGGTATTGACGAGAAAATACGGGATTCCCTCGGCGAAATAGAGTGTCGGCACCCACGCCCACGGGGAAACGGCTTTTTGTCTGTTCGTTTGAGTGAAATTGTTGTCAGTCATTTTATCCATACTATTCGCTCACAGTTGTCTTTTTGCGGGGCCGGTATCTGCGCTTCCCCTGACCTGCTGCCACAGCGGTTTTCGCGGCGGGTTCGCCCAATACGTAGCGTTTGTAATAGGAGATGATGACGGTGGTAATCGGAAGGGCGATAATCATGCCTGCCACACCAAGCAGATACCCCCAGATGGACAGCGACAGAAGCATAACGGCGGGGTTCATACCTATCACATTGCCCATAATCAGCGGATTGAGTACAAAATCCTGAATCGACTGCACGATGACAAAAACAGCAGCAATCTCCAGCAGGATTATCCAGTAACTTGTTCCCGTATCGGCAGCCTGAAGCAGCCCCAGAATCATCGTGACGGGAATGCCGAACGCCTGCATATAGGGAATCATGTTGAGCAGACCGATGAACAGTCCCACCACGACCGCCAGAGGCAGTCCCATAATCAGGAAACCGATGCTGAACAGTATGCCGACAGATGTGGCTATGAGCGCCTGCCCGCGGAAGTACTTGTTCATGCCCTTTTCCAAGTCGTCCAGAATACCGTTGACTACGGTGCGGAACTTGGGCGGAATCATCTCGTGCAGACCTTTGCTCAGCGTATCATAGTCAATCAGAATGAACACGAGGTAGAGCAGGCATACAAAAGCGACAAACAGGGCTGAAAGCACGCTCAGCGATCCGCCGATGATGCCGCCCAGATAGCCGCCCGCTTTCTCCAAAATGGCTTCAATGTTGATTTGCTGCAACAGGGTCTGCAGATCGGCCTGTGCCAGCCATTCGCGGATCTGGTCCTGCAATGCAACCGGAAGGAGCGTGTCCACCTCTATGCCATGGACATACTCGCTGACCAACCGCGACATGTGGGCTGTCTCGTTACGTATCAGCGGAACCAGCAACGCTACGACACCTGCCAATACACCGAACACCAGCACCAACGTTATGATGACCGCCAGCACACGCGGACGCACACGCATCTTCGTCTGGACAAACGTAACGACAGGATGCAGCAGATAGGCGATAAACCATGCCAGAACGAAAGGCAGCAGCACGCTGCTCAACGTCCGCGTAAGCAGAAACAGCGCGGTCAGGACAGCAAGGGCTATCACCAGCCGCACCGTGCGGTCGAAAGTGAAGGGACGGCTCTCCATGCTTCGGAAAGATTATTTTCTGCCGAAAATGCGCTCTATCACCCGGTCAAGCAGGCTGCGGACGGTGGCGAACCGCTCGAACAGTCCTATCCAGCTGCGCCGGATCCGTTCTGTCTCGCGGTTGAGCTGCTTCTCCTGCTCGCCCGCTTTGTAAGCGAGCATCTCACTCTCCTGCTGCACTTTCTCGACGGTCAGTTTGCGCTTGGGCTGACCGGTGAACAGGATGGCGGCTATGGCTGCCAGCATCGGGTTGATGAACAACTGCCTGCGCAGGCTGATGACAACGACCAGCAGGATAATCCACAGAGCCGCCACAATCAGAGAGGCTGCCCAGACGGGCATACAGTCGCTCAATGCGGAGATGAGCGCGACTCCGCCGAATGCCACAAGGGCGAACACAATCAGGATGACCGCCAGCCCCAACAGCAGCAGACCGGCAATCCGGGACACCTTGTCCAGAAGGGTCAGTTTGGCCTGCTCCCAGCGCGTCCTGCCATATTCCTGCAGGTCGGCAAGCAGGTATTCGTATTCTTCGCGGTCGAACATACTACGCCTCTTTTTTCGGTTCAACGTCCTCATCCTGCTTATTGCATTTGCATCTGCAGTTCCGGATTTTTTCAGCCTCCTCTTCGGCGAAGTTGGAGATGTCCTCGCGCAGTTCCTTGCCTGTCTTGGGGGTGAGAAGCAGAGCGGCGATACCGCCCACGATAATGCCGCCTAAAAAGGCCGCTACTGAATAAGATGATCTTGCCATAGTTGTGTGTTTTTAGGAGTTTAATGTTATTTTGCAGAATGTAATCTCTTGTACTCTTTCTGCGCTTTTTTCAGTTGCCTGAGGTAGGCATTGCTTGTATGCAGGCGGGCGAAGCACGACGATGCCACNNACATCGCTCTGCCAGTGATAACCGGCAATCACGCGGCTCTGACCGTACTCGTAGCCGACACGCAGAATCTCGTTCTCATATTGCGGACATATTTCCACGAGGATGAGCGCGGTGGTCCATCCCAATGTCGTATGCCCTGACGGGTACGAGCCGTTGTGACGGAGCACCTCCTCGTCCTGCGGAACAAGTGTCGGCTCGTTGTAGTGCATATAAGGGCGGGGACGGAAATAGTGTTTCTTGGCGATGTCGCATCCAAGCCCCGCCGTGTAGGTGGCATCCCGAAGCAGTTTCCATAGTTCGGGTGTCTTGTTCGGGCTGATGGTAACGCCGATGGCGGGCGAGAAGATGGTCGCCATGCGGTAGATGCTGTAGTCGGCATCGTCTTTGGCCTGTTGTCCGCGCGGTGTGGCGCGCTGGCGTTTGCCCCATTGGTACTGCGCCGTGTCGTAGGCGAATCGCATGGAGGCGGAATCAGGCGGTGCGGGCAGGTACTTCACCGCATCAGGCATCTCGCCGACATTGAAGTAGGCGTGCGGTTTCTGCGCCGCTGCCGGAAATACCGAAAGCAGGCAGACTAAAAGAAGGAAACAATGTTTATTCATATCTTGATGGTACACAGTTGTCGTTCCAATTGTGGATTACGGGCGCAAAAATACAAATCATTTCCGATACTTTCACATTTTTTGGCGGATTTTCAGTGCAACCGCATCAAATTTTGATGCGGTTGCACTATTTATTTATGCAAAGTCTTGCAGGATTGCTATATATACCTTACTTTTGCGGTCGCAATGAGGTAAAACCCGTTGCGGACACATTGATTTTTCGCGTTTGCGATTTATTTGACCCATCGAAATGTAGGAAGTTTTGAGTTAAGTCAATAATAAGTCCGCAAACGTCCATAGTGTATATGGGCGTGACTTATCGACTTAATGGGCATTTCCTACAGCCTCGATGGGGATAGGGAACGCTCATATTTTTTTCATTAATGTCCAATGTCCGTATCCCGTTATTCGCAGACGGCTCAATAGAGAACCGTCACTCTCCAAACGGGGCAAGAACTGCGAAGCCGTAAGAGCAGCAATTTATTATCCACAAAAACCGACGAGGCGATGGGATATAACCGCCGACAGACAAAATGAAAAAGATTTTTAACGTAACGGGTATTTTTGCTCTCCTTGCCATCATGACGCTTGGGGTTGCCTCATGCAAGCAGAAGGACGAACCGACAAACCAAACGACGAACCAACAAACAACCCAACCTGCAAACCAACAAACCGGCACTGAAGAACCGACTATCGTCGGAACGTGGGAAGTTATATTGATGCAGGCATATTATAGTGAAGAAGACGTTATAGAAAACCTCGAACATGAAAATATCTTTTTTACTTTTGACAAAGATAATTCCGGCTTAATGGTACAAGGGGGAACATCGCGGACATTTACCTACACGTTGGCAAGTAAGAGATTGATTATCAAATGGAATGATGGTAATGCTTTTCTGGCAGAAATTAAGGAATTGACCAAAGATGTGCTTGTTTTGAGACAAACCGATGGAGACGATTGGTCAGAAGTTACGTGTAAGAGGATAAAATAAGCGCGAATTATTACTGTCAGATAAAAATACACTAAACCAAAACAAGGCTGATTCCTTTGCGGAGTCAGCCTTGTTGATCTAATAAGGCGGTAGAAATGCGGTACGTCGGTTCTGGTAATCCGGAAAATAGGGTTTACATATACCAAATAGGTACAGACACACAACTAAATCCGCATTACCCGGTTATTGCACCACCGCGCCATCTACGCAGTATATCCTTCCGCCACGCAGGATGTACATCACGCCGTCGCGCAGAACCTTGCCCGGCTTGGCGGTCACCGGGGCGGACGTTTCCTCCGTTCCTGTCGCAGGATTCTCCTTGTACTGCGCGATGACGGTCAGGTCGGAGCTGATGTCCTTTATGGAGTTCGACCATCCGGTAAAGGTGTAGCCTTCTCGTGCCGGGTCTTGGGGTGCTACGGCATCCGAACCGTGTTCAACGGTCTGCCTGCTGAGTTCTGTGCCATCCCAGTCAACGAAGACAACGGTATAAGTATTGATTTCATAAATGGCTGTAACCGTTATGTTGCTTGTCACATTGGAGAAGTCGGTGTCCCATTTCACGAAATGCCAACCATGAACCTCGGCAAGGTCAGGAGCTTGGGCGGATTCCCCTGCGAGAATATACTCGAATTTGATTGTGGCTCCGCCGAAGCCGATGAAGGTAACCATATACAAGTCTTCCTCAAACTGCGCAGTGATGGTCACATCTTCCTTAACCACAATGTTGCGCGGATTGTCTGTCGAGGCATCGCTCCATTTGACGAATCTGTAGCCTTTGTCAGCCGCCGCCGTCAGTTCGAGTTCCGTACCCCACGGCACTGCGCCAAGGTCGATATCTTGCGATACCGATACTTCACCGTGCGCCGCATTTATGGTAACTTTGTAATTTTTTATCTCATATTGCGCTTTGACGGTCAAGTCAGACTTGACAGACGAGAAGTCCTTGTCCCAGCCTTTGAACTCATAACCTTCAACAGCCGGAGTTTCCGGAGCCGTGGCGGCATAACCGGTTTCAACTTCCTCCGTTTTCAGCTCTTTTGTGTCGAAGCCGATAAATGTGACAGTATATTTAATCTGTTCGTCAAATACAGCGGTGTAAGTATCGTCCTTTGTGACGATGACAGTACGCGGATTGTCCGTATTGCCGTCCGACCATTGAACGAAACGGTAATGCTCGTTCGGCGTGGCGGTAAGTGTGATCCAAAGTCCCCCTTCTATTCTTCCCCCGCCGCTGACAGTACCCATCATGTCATCATTGGCGGCAACGGAAATGGTGTGATAGACCACTCTGACTATTTCCTCCTGATCTTGTTTTATCCCTTTGGTTCCGTCAATGCTAAAAGAACCGGTTGTACGGAAAATAAGCTCTTTCTGTTTGTTTGTGCCGCTTACATTATAGGTGTATGTCGTGCTGCCTTCAAGACTACCCAGAGTTACCACAAACATCTCGGTGGAACTTTTTGTGGAGTCGTTTTCCTCTTCTATACGGCGGGGAGACAGAAGACGGGTGGATGTTCCGTCTTTGGTAACACTGAATCGGGCTATCACAGTCTCTCCTTTGTTGACAGTAACAAGATAGTCCTCCACTCCGTAGAAATTGAACCAGCTGATTTTTACAGAATCGGTTTTTTCTGTAGGCATAATATTCACATTGCCGTTGCCGTATGGATAGATATGCTTGAACACAGAAGTATAGTCGGATGACGAGGTATAATTGTCAATGGTTGTGGCATGGACATACAGGTCAACGCTGTCAGCGGAAAATTTGTCTGTTTCGTCAAAAAACTCTGACAGATTTCCACTAATGTGCGGAGGCGTAGAAGCTTTGATAATCACACGTCTGAGTTGCGATTCAAAAAAACTTCCCGGTATATCGTCATCAGTAGCCATGCCGCCGAAATTGCGGACACCGATACTGTCTGTTGTTGACGGGAAGATCAGTTCCTTCAGCGACGCACATCTCCAAAACGCATCATAGTCAACCCTGACAAGTCCCTCCGGCAAATCTACAGATTCCAGATTCCGACAATTGGTGAATGCTCCTTTCTGGATGTATTTCAGTGTCTTCGGCAGTGTTATACTGTGGAGTTTGCTACAGTTGCTGAAGGCGTCGGCTCCGATACTTGTTACCGCATGTTTCACCAAATACGGGTCACCGAATGCCGGCACTACTGTTTCGTATGCGGTGTCAGGAATTGTGACGGATGCAAACGTATATGCACCCAAAACACTCTGCATTACCTCCGCAGTCCCGTCTGAAAGTGTGGAATAATAAACCCCGTTATATTCAAATTCATCGGCGAAAAGGATATTTGACGTTAAGGCTATGAACAGACACAATAGCAATAAATTTTTTTTCATATCTGTATGGTTTTCATTGTTTGCAATAGTTCATGTTGTGCAGGGCATTCTTTGTCAGCGGATGCTCTTCACCCAAATCTGTTTTGTATATCTGATATGCACGCTCGAAACTCTCAACGGCCTTTTCCTTTTCGCCGAGACAATAGTATGCTCCGCCGAGATTGTTGAATGCTGTTGCTTTCTTGCGCATAACGGTTTCAGGCAAGGAATCGAATATCTCCGATGCTTTGAAAAAATATTCCAGTGCCTGTCTGCACTTGCCCTGTGAGTAGTATATTCCTCCTATGTTGTTCAGACTTTCCGCAGTTCCCGTATCTTGCTCTCCTGACAGTTTGGTGCGGATTTCCAATGCCTCTTTGTGGTATTGTAGTGCTGCATTGTAGTCTTTGCCGCTGCGGGCTATCTCTCCGAGGTTGTTGAGGATCTCCGCTACGGGGATGGACTTTTCTCCACACACCAGCTTGCGTATTTGCAGCGATTCTTCAAACAGTTGTTTCGCCTTGACATCGTCCTTGTTTACACGATAGTAACATCCCGACTCGTTGGTTGCCGTTGCATATTGGGCACTTTCCCGACCATATTGCTGCAATGCCGTAATGACAGCCCTGTCCAGAAATTGTTTCGCCGTTGTCATATCTTGCAGTATGTCGCGGGCAAAACGCCCTGCCTGCATCTGCCAGTCCACATCCAGAGTGTCTGTCTGCGCACGGCGTATCAGATAATAACCTGCGCTGTCCAATTGCATGCGGGTCAGGCATATCGAATACAAATGCTTGAAATCCATACCTAATTCGCGCATACGCTTGCGGTTGTTTTCCGCAGCTTGAGCCACCTTGGCCTGGGCTTTGCTGATTTGCTCCTGCTCCTCGCGCAGTTGTTTCTCGCGCCGGTTTATATCCCCTTTGAGCATGATAAGCCGCTCCGCTTCATCGGGATTGCCGGCTTCTATCGCGGCATTGATTTGCAGGCTCAGCGAATCCAGTTGCGCTATATCCGTGCGGGCGTATTCTTCCGCCATAGTCTGCAAAAGCGGTTCAAACTGCTCGTATTTGAGTTCCAGCTCGTCAAGCTTTTGCCGGTATTCCTTCTGTTTGAGTTTTCCTTCTTCAAGTTCCTTGTCCAATTCGGCAAGGCACTTCTCATAATAAAACTCCACGTTTTGGCGCGCTTTGGCGGCTATGGCTTCTTTTTCGCGCTCCATATCCGCACGGTTGACCATCAGAATATCCACCGGCACCTGGTCGGAGCATGCTATCTGACGACCTATAAACGACTGCTCCGCCACCTCCCAACCGGAGAGGGTGACTGTGGAGAAAACTATCGGATCACCGTTCTGCTTGTTCTGAAGCAGAAGTGAGTATTCTCCGTTTTGAGTGCTCTCAACGGCATTATGCGAGCCTCGGATGCGGATAATGGCATTAGGCAAAACCGTACTTGCCTTGTTCGGACGCGCTATACTGCGCACCGTGCCTTTCTGGTTAACCGCGAAAACACTTACCGTTGCTGTCAGGATAATTAATATCAGATTCAGTCTTTTCATTTTTATTTGAGAAATAATCCGGAATCTAAAGTCTGAATTCCAAAATATCATTTTCACCGCATGGGGTGTGGATGCTGTCGGCGGCAAGTTGGTTGTTTATCATCACAGGATAGGTTGTGAGCTGCTCCTCTATCGGCACTTGAAGGTCAACCAATCCGTCCGCATCAGGATGTATCTCCCGACCGGCAATAACCAATGTCTGCCGCTCCGGATGCTCCTTGCCTCGCAAGCGGAAGAAAAGATGCCCGTAGAGCTCTGCATCGCGGCATAACGGCAGGGTCAGAGACGGTTGCAGAGACAGTGTCGTGTCAATCGGCAGATAGCCTTCACCGCTGAAGGCAACTGCCGCCTCCCTACCTATAAACCGCTGCGGGACATTCTTGAATATAAGCGTACTGCCGGGATGTATGCTGTCAAGAGTTTTTTCCTCGTTGGCTAATTTTATGGTCAGCCTGCCGTCAATACACATTGGCAGATTTTCATTGTGGGCAGTCGCCTCAGGCGTATTGACTTCAATGTCTATGCTCCGGCTGAAATGCCATGTCAGACCTAACAGGCAGAGAACTCCGGTTATACCCGCTATAATGGCACGGCGTTGCCGTTTGCGGCGTTGGACTTCCCGATTCCATAGATTCTCAAACTCAAGATTCAACATCCGCGCAATCACCATCAACACGGCGCGTTGGTGCTTCCAGCGTTTGCTTCCGGCACCCTCCTCATTCAGGTTCACTCCGAGAATCTGATGATCCTGCATAGGGTCGGCTGACTTCGGAAAATGGCGTTTCAGAGCTTCGGGATAGCACTCTGTTTCGGGGTCGTTGGTGTATGGTATGCCGTCAACTATCAGCGGAATGATACGGTCGCGGCGGCCGAGACTGACAAAATAGTCAATACCGCCGTTGACAAATGTTGACCGGGCTGAGCGGCGCGAACAGACAACAATGAGATACTGCGACTGCTCCATACGCAGTTTCAACTCCTGCATCAGTTCCTCTGAAAGGTTGATGTCATTGAGATAGCAGAAACAGGGCGGCATCTTCTTCGGCAGCGAACGGGAACGGCTCACCGCTGTAGGCAGACGATAACCCTCTATGGCTTTCTGCACCCACAAAGCTTCCCTGGCATCAGCACTCTGGAAACTGATAAAGGCAACATACTTGAAATTTTCCTGCATATCAGGTTATATGGACATTAGAAATCAGGAATGTGAAATAACCAAATCGTAAAATGACAGAATCATATCGTCGGTCTTTTGGCGAGGTGGTCGATAATGATATTGTAGTGCGGAAAATCGACTTCGGTCATATTGCTCTCATGCACACATATCCGCAGTGTGCGGCAGCAGGCTTTCTCGCGGACTGCGGCAAAAAAAGTCTGAATCATCAGGTCTATCTTCTGCTCTGTGGAGAAGTCCGCCGGCAAGTCAACAAAACGGTTGCCCATTACAGCCACATTGACTGTGTCATGCCGAAGGATAGGTGTCGCCAGATTGCGCCACAGAGTCATCAGAAAATCGGTGTATTCCCTGCGTGTTATTGATATGTTTCCGTCTTTGGACAGATGGGTGAAACTGACCATGCAATAGTCGTCCCCGCCTATCGTCACAGGACACATGGTTCCGAGAGGGTATCGCGCCGTTCGACCTGGCAATTCGGGATCCGTACTCTCAGCCTGTGTAAAGCGCAGGGCATTGTCTATAGCACCGTCTATATCAAAACCGGATTGCTTGCACAAGGCGAGAAACGCACCGTGAACCGACCTCGGAGAGATAATTGAGCCTACTGCGGTGTCAAACGTGTCAACACAATGTACCACACGCAGACCGTCCTGTTCAAACAAATCGCTGCACTCCACAATCACACGTATATCCGAATGAGGGTCTTTATATGTAGCCTTGGTGTTGGGCCAGTTGACAATCATGCCGACAATCATCAGCAGCCCGAGAATGATCAGCAGAGTGGCAGGATGGTCAAAAGGCATGTGAACCAGACGGTCAAGCAGAGTATGAAGTTTTGTCCCTTCCGGCAGGACATTCAGCAATGCGTCTGAAAAAGTTATAACCAAACCGAACCCTGCCACGGTGGTTTTTGCCATATCCCACAGCAACTGTTTCCAATGCTTGCGCAGAAATCTGACTTTGGATTTAAGCGCACAGCATATTGGTTTTTGAAACACAGACTGCAAAATCACAAAAATAGACACAACCCTTTTGTGGGCAGCAGAATCGTTTTTTCTGCACGGGTCAGGTGATTGTAAAGCGGTCATATTTGACTCCTTTTAGAAAATCGCCGCAAAGTAACGTTGTTTTTGCGGATTATGCAAATCTGCTTGCGTATGCGCTATGGATTTTGCCTCAATCATTATGTGGCGCGGGGGTGGCTCATTCCGCCCACGTCACGTAGGGATGACTGATGAGGTAGCTGTTGAAGAAGCGTCGGTCGCCCGTCACCTCCCTGCCCAGAAAGGCGGGTCGGTCGTAAGGCTGTTCCTCGCTTTCCAGTTCAATCTCCGCCATCACCAATCCCTCGTTCAGTCCGGAGAACTCGTCCACCTCGCAGGTCAGTCCGCCATTGATGGGCACGAGCCAGCGTTTCTTCTCAATCTTGCCGGGCAGGCATAGTGCCAGCAGTTCGTCCGCCTCCTGCGCGGGAATTTCTTTCTCCCATTCGTACCGCGAGAAGCGGTTGATGACAACGTGGGACTTGACGGTTATGTAGCCTTTGTCACCCCACCGGCGCACGCGCACGGAGCAGCGGTCGTTCAGGCTCAGGTAGCCCTGGCTGACGGGTACGCACTCCGTTGCCAGTTCCTTGTAGCCGTCATTGAGTACGAGGAACTTGCGTTCAATCTCCTGATGTCCCATAGTGTTATCGGTTAGCGGGTTGGTGTTCGGGGCGCAGCAGGTCGTTCACCGTCTTGACAGGATTGAAGGTCGAAACGGGTACTTCCACGAACAGGGTGTTCCATTTCGCCATCGCGCCGTTCCACAGTCCTGGCAGTTCGAGTGCCAAGAGTTCCTTCCCGTCCTTGGACTTGTGGGAGATGAAGCCAGTCTCGGGGTCAATGAAATCGGGCAGGTGGTAGGGTTTGCCGTTCTCATCGCGGAGCGAGCAGACCAGATCAACGGGGTTGAAGTGGGTGGAGCGCGCCATCAGACTCTTGTCGGCAATCTGGCTGGACTCCAGTATCTGATAGGACTTTGTGCCGTCTTTCTCACGGACGATGAACGGTCCTCCGCCGGGTTCACCGGTATTGCGGACCACGCCGCATACGCGGATGGGGCGGCGGAGTTGTTGTTTTTCTTCCTCGGTCAGGTCGGGGTTGCGCAGGAGACCGAACACACGCTGCTGCTCCTCAACGAGTATGCCTGCCAATACCTGCTTGTAATGGACGGTAGTGGTTTTGCGGTAGTCGGGAACCACGTTATCGATGTTCTTGATGAACGCGATGTCGGTGTCCAGCCGGTTGAGGTTCTCGATGAGCGCGCCGTGTCCGCCCGGACGGAA
>DBVX01000050.1:17421-19204 GCA_002308815.1 Bacteroidales bacterium UBA1253 | reverse complement strand
GCCGTCGGGATTGGCTGCCAGCGTGTCGGTCTGCGGCAACTGCTCGGAGAAGGTAATGAAGTAGGTTACGCCGTATTTCTTCTGATAATAAGGTAGGCAGTCGGCTATGTGCTGGCGGAAGAGGGGCAGGTGCTGGTGGCTGACCGTGAAATGGATGCGGCAGACCTTGCCGTCCTTCTCTTCCGTAGCGGCATACAACGCGCCCTCCACGAGATGCTCCTCGGCGGGTGTGCGCGANNGGGAGCCGTTGCGGTAACGATGGAAGAGAAGCAGTCCCTTGGGCAGGTCGCCGTACTGCATATCCTCCAGGAGGTAGCGGACGGCATCCTGTCCGTCTTTTCCGTGCAGTTCGCCGCCGAAGGCGAAGCGGTTCTTGTTGGTCAGAAAAGTGCGGACAAAATCCGTCTCCTCGCCGGATGAGAGGTAGGCGAAGAGGTCTTTGAACATCCGCGATGCCGCGCCGGAGGCGGGTACGAACTTGGTGACGCTGTGTCCTTCGCGCAGGTATTCCTGCCACAGGGCGATGTAACGCGCCTGCTCTTCAGCCGAGGGGCGTATGATGCCTTGCTTGCGGCGGACTGCGGCGGGTCTGATGATGTCCAACTCGGGGAAACCGGTGCGGAAACGCTCCAACTGGGCTTCCGCCTGACGCACGGTGATGCCTCGTTGCTCCAACTGGGCAATGTCCTTTGAGGAAAAAACGGGTGTTGTCATATCTTATGAATCGTTTGAAAGTGTTGCGATTGCCGTTACAGCGCGGCGCGGATGGCCTCCAGTTCGGCTTTCACGCGGGTGAGAATCTCATAGGCGTGCTGCCGCTGGTCAGCACGGCGGCGGGGCGAGGCGAGTTCGTTGCGGATGGCTTCGATACGGGTGATGTGCATCTCGTCGCGCAGGTACTTGATCTGCTTGATGAGGTCGATGTCCGACTGCTTGTAGTAGCGGTTGCCGTGTCCGTCCTTGCGTGGGCTGATGCCGCTGAACTGCTTCTCCCAATAACGCAAGGTGGAGGCGGGAACGCCTATCTGTTCGGACACCTCGTTGATGGAGAAATACACCTTATGTTCGTCCTGTGATTCCATTTCTTATCCTCCTATCCGCAATGTTTTTCCGGCGCGGATGTTGGTGCCTTTGAGGTTGTTCCATCGCTGGAGCTGCTTGACAGTGCAGTGGTAGCGGCGTGCGATGGAGCCTAACGTGTCACCTTGTTTCACTTTGTAGTAGGTGATGCCGCCCGCGCGGTACGTGCCGCCGGCTTTGGTTTTGTGGGCTAACTCAATCTCCGCCCTGCGGTTGTTGATGAGTTCGTCCGCCTTGTGCGAGAGGATGGTATCCTCGTTGGCAATGAAAAGTTCGACTTTCTCAATGGGCAGGCAGATGGTATAGGGCTTCCCTCCGGGCAGCACGTCTCTTGGGTACTGGGGGTTGAGCCGGCGCAGCTCCGCCATATCAATCTGAAGGATGTCCGACACCTGCTGCAGGTGCATACGCCGACTGGTATATAGCGTGTCCGTCACCAGCGGGCGTGTGGCGGGTTCGGGACAGATGCCGTGCTGGTCGGCGTAGTTCATGGCGTAGGAGGCGGCGATGAAGATGGGCAGGTAACTACGTGTCTCGCGCGGCAGGTAGGGGTAGATGGACCAGAAGTCGCGCTTGCCGCCCGCCCGCCGGATGGCTTTGTTGACGTTACCGGGTCCGCAGTTGTAGGACGCGATGGCGAGGTTCCAGTCGCCAAAGAGAGAGTGGAGGTTCTTGAGATACCGACAGGCGGCTTCGGTTGAGC
>DBVX01000050.1:6630-17360 GCA_002308815.1 Bacteroidales bacterium UBA1253 | reverse complement strand
GTGGAGGGCATGAACTGCCACAGTCCGGAGGCTCCCATACGGGAGTGCGCCTGCGGGTTGAGGGCTGATTCGATGACCGCGAGATAGCACAGTTCGTAAGGGAGTTCGTAGCGTTCAAGGATGTCCTGGAACATGGGGAAATAGTATTCGGACAGTCGGCAGAGTTTGGCAAGTTGTCTGCCGGAGCCTTTGATATACTTGTGGATACATTCGCGCACGACGTGGTGGTATGGCACCTCTATGATAAATGGGAGAGCCTGCAAACGGGCTTTATAGACAGAATCGGGCAATTCAGTGATGATGCCTGAGGACGTGCAGTCTGTGGTGTCGAGCCATGCCATCGCCTCATCGAAGAAGCAGAGGATATTGTTCTCCGATGTGTCTGATGGATTGATTCCTGCACGAAGGTCAGTGGTGTCAGCTTGCGCCAGCATGGAGTCCAAAATGGCGTTCTCGTAGATGAGTGTGTCGGAAAGGTTCAGCGTGTCGGTCTGCGCTGCTACAGGCAGGAAGACGCTCACGGTCAATAGGGTAATAATATATTTCAGTCGATTCATAATCAAAATGTAAAGGCTAATTTGATTTCCGCGCTTTTTTGTTCGTGCAGCGGCTCGTAATGCAATTGGGGTTCGATGTTGAGGGAGAGGTCAGGGCTTATGTCAAAATCAAACAGCTGCGCGTCCACGTAAGCGTCAATGATGGTAAGTATATACACGCCAACGGTAGCGGCAATAGAGATGTCACGATAGCGTCGGTACTTGTTCTGCCGGCTGTTGAGCGTGGAGGTGTACTGGCTTCGTCCCCCCATCGTTTCAATGGTGTATCCTTTCGGTAGAATAGCGTTGTAGGATCGTGCCGGATCGGTGGACAGTTCGGTGTCAGTCAGTATATCGCGGTATGCCTCCTTGTAGTCATCGTACATGCGTCCGTTCCATAAGATGGCGTAGGCGCAGCCCATGAACGCGCCATAGACGATGGGCAGTTTCCAGTAACTGCGGTTGTAAATCTGCCCCATGCCCGGAACAATAACCGCGAGCCACGTGGCTCGGCTCGGGTTGGGTTTCCAAAGTTTCAGCGTGTCGGCAGCTGACAATGTACTGCCTGACATTTTCTGACGGGACACCGTGTCAATACTTTGGGACATTACAACCGTATCCACCGTTCCTGCAAGGCAAAAACGGCAGCAAGTCAGCAGCAATATAGCCAGTAAGAAAGGTCTCAACGTGAAAGCAGTTCAATGATTTGCCGAAGTTGTTCTTCGGTTCGGTAGGTAACGGTCAGGTGTTTGTCGTCAATTCGCACACCCATTCCCAATGTCTTTTCCAAAGCTTTCACCTGTTGCAGATATGGATGATCCTTCTTTGTGGTGGCGGGTACATGCTCGGTCTTGTTTTTGCTGACCATCTCTTCCACTTTCCTCACGCTCAGTCCGTCGCGCAGGATACGCTTGTACAGGTCGAGTTGCTGCTCGGTGGAAGTGCTGCCCAGAATGGCTCGGGCATGTCCCATATCGATTTTCTTTTCCTTGATGCCCATCTGTATCTCGGCAGGCAGTTTGAGTAATCTGAGATAGTTAGCCACGGTGGCGCGTTTCTTGCCGACCCGCTCTGCCATACTTTCCTGCGTGAGTTGGTAGTCGTCTATCAGTTTCTGGTAGGCAAGCGCAATCTCGATGGCATCCAGGTCCTCGCGCTGGATGTTCTCTATCAGTGCCCATTCCATCACCTGCTCGTCCTTGGCGGTACGGACGTATGCGGGAATGGCTTTGAGTCCTGCCATTTTGGCCGCACGGAAGCGTCTTTCACCTGCTATGATCATATAGGTGCCGTCATCGTTCTTGCGGAGTGTGATGGGGGATATGACCCCGTGTTCGTGGACGGAATGGCTCAACTCCTCCAACGCTTCAGCGTCAAACGAACGGCGCGGTTGATTGGGATTGGCACTGATAAGCGACAACTCCACCTCATTGATGGACGATGACCCTTCGGTCATCACGTGCGTATCAATGAGCGCGTCCAGTCCGCGCCCCAGACCTGTCTGCTTTTTCATCTTTCTATCAGTTCTTTAGCCAGTTGTACATAATTCTGCGCCCCTTTGGACTGCGGGTCGTATTCGATGACCGACATTCCGTGACTCGGAGCCTCGCTCAAACGGACGTTGCGCGAGATGACCGTGTTGAAGACCAACTTGCCGAAGTGGCGTTTCACCTCCTCATACACCTGGTTGCTCAGGCGAAGACGGCTGTCGTACATCGTCAGCAGGAAGCCCTCTATCTGCAGACCGGGATTCAGTTGTCCTTTGATGATCTTGATGGTGTTGAGCAGCTTGGCTATTCCCTCCAGTGCGAAGAACTCGCACTGTACAGGAATAATCACCGAATGGCTTGCCGTCAGGGCGTTCACCGTTATCAGTCCCAAAGAGGGCGAGCAGTCAATCAGGATGTAGTCGTACCGGTCCTCCAGACGGGAGAGCATGCGTTTCATCAGCTGCTCACGGTCGTCAAGGTTTAGCATCTCTATCTCCGCCCCCACCAGATCAATATGACTGGGCAGTACATCAAGATTCCTTACGCTTGTTTCCAGCACCGCAGTATTTGGGTCAAGGTCGCTTACCAGACATTCGTAAATGGTCTTGTCCAGTGTCTTGATGTCAATGCCAAGCCCCGAAGAGGCGTTCGCCTGCGGATCCGCGTCCACTAAAAGGACACGCTTGCCCTCGCTTGCCATACCGGCAGAGAGGTTGATGGATGTGGTGGTCTTGCCCACACCGCCTTTCTGATTCGCTATCGAAATGATTTTCATATGTCGTGTTATTTATAACCTCTTGATTTGTTTTTGAACTCCCACAAATAACCTATATTCAGACTCAGATCCATCGGGTGTGACTGCGCGAACCAGTCTTTCTTGTGGTCGTTGAAGATGTTGCTGAAACTGTAGCAGAACCGTACCTCTATCTGAAAGACACCTATGCTGCGGGTGCGTGCTGTGTATCCAAGTCCGGCGGCGATGCCGTAGTCAAAGCGTCTGCCGAGAGGTTTGTACTGCTCCGTGGATGTCGGATAACCTGTGCCTGACGACCGGTCGGAGATGCAATATCCTGCCTGCGGTCCGGCGTTGATGAAGACGCGATGGCGGTCACTGCCGAAATACAGATGGAAGAGAAAAGGCACCTCCACAAAATTCAAACTGCGGCTGTAATGCACATTGAGGGTGTCGATTGTCTCCCGCCACCCACGGTGCATATAGTTCAGCTCCACCTGCAGGCCGCAATACTTGTGACCGTTATAGCGGAATACTAATCCGCCGTTTCCACCCAATACCGCTGTCCCGGCCACTTCATCCGTCCCATCCACCGTTGGAGTGAAGTTCACTACCGAACCGGTCACGCCGCCATGCACTCCGGCGTACATCTCTGCACGGGGGAGACGAGGCTGGGCAGAAAGGTATATCGGAATAAAGGTGAGAAATATAACCGTGATCGCGTGTCTCATTGGCAGGCAGACTGAAGAATTAATAAACAACTTGTATATATTCGTTGATCCATCCTCCGTCCACGCCCGTGCGCATGAAGCGTATTGTGGATTGGACACCCTTTGTGAAAGGTTCCGAAAGAATGTAATCGGCATTCGTGTATGTGTCTGTTTCCGCTTCTTTTCCCGCTGCCGGTTCGTTTTCATATAGTTTGGGCAGAAGTTCAAGCAGATGCATAGTCAGATCGTATCCCAGCATATCGAAACGCGGGTGTGCTATAGCCGGAGTATAGGTGGAGTCGCGGGAGAAATAATGGTTGTGCAGCCGGTTGTATTCCCGTGTGACGGACGAATAGTCGTTCGGCTGGCGGAAGAAGGATGCATAGACGGGACGCAGCATGGCTATATCCTCCTGCTGCACCCATGAGTCCTGCGCCAGAATCCTTACATCGTGGCGGGTGGCCAGCTGTTTGACGTGGGGGACGATGACACTCGCGTTCGAGTAGTTGTCGGTGTGCAGTATCACCAGATTGGTCAGGCTGTCAATCGCCGCATAGTCCGCCGAATCCTTCATCAGCACGTGCAGAGGGACGGTATCAACCTCTATCATCCTCTCTTTCATCTCCTGCAGCAGATAGGCCACTTCGGGCGAGGGACGGCGTTTCGCTTTCACGTAGATGCAGTGAAGGCTGTTCTTGTGCTGTTCGATGGTGTCAGCCAGACAGCGTGCCTTGCGGTCAGACGTTGGGTTGAATTGCAGGATGTGCGGGTTGGCTCCGATACCGGTCACGTGCGAGGTGAAAGGAACCAGCATCCAGACAGGGTAATCACGGACCCATTCCGCCATTTTGTTGACTTGGTTCGTGTAAGCGGGACCGATGATCGCGTGAACGCTTTGTATCCACGGATCTTTCTGAACGACGGTCAGGCGGTTTTCCGTCCTGGGGATGTCGTAAGTATGGATTTCCAACCGCATACCACGGCTTTGCGCTTGATAAACAGCCGTCAGCAGTCCCGTGTAGAAATCGTAAAAACGGTCATTGTATTCATCCCTGTCATCCGAATGGCTGTCCAATGGAAGGATCACTGCCAGACGCCAAACGCGCGAGGTGTCCGCAGGCGGAAGAGAATCCTCATCCGGCGGCATCATGCTCAGTCTCTTTTCTTCCGTTGCCGGATTAGCGTTCTTTCTGTCTCTCTCCGGGATGACCGCTCCTGTCGGAATCAGCAGTATTTCGTCCAATTGGGGACCTCGCTCACGCAACTGCGGGTTCCAGCGCAGGATATCCTCCTGCTTGACACCGAATTTCTTGCTGATACGATATATACCTATGCTCTTCGGAGCGGGATAACGGTACACCACCGTGTCCTGTATGGTGTCGGTCGGGTAGTACAGTTCTGCTGTCTGCGCCTTTACCTGAACAAACGACTTACTCAAAAAAACAACCAAAAGTGATTGGTAAACCAACTGGAACTTGCGTAACATAACTGTCTGATTTTTCATCGAGATTACGCTTTTCTGTATTTATACTTTCTGACAAACGCCACCCCTGCGCCCGTTATCAGAAGCATAAGGACGGGAGTCACGATGCTGATCCATTGGACGGATGTCAGTCGGGCAATAGCTTTCTTGCTGTTGATCAGCCTCAACGTTACCTGACGCTGTCTGAGGTTAATCAGTCCGTTATCATCCGTTAGCCACAGGATGGACTGCACCAGAAAGTCGCGGTTGCCGAACTGGGTCTTGGAGTAGCGGTCGAATCCCGCCGGCAGCGGTTGACCGTCCTGCCATTCGTTGCCCGCTATGCTGCCCGCTGCAACCACTATCTGGCGGCTTACGCCTTCCGTCAGCGTTTCCCGCTGACTCTTGAGAAAATCCGGCACTATGCGGTGGGTGAAGAATGAGGAGAATCTGCCCTCCAATGATACTGCCACCGGCATATACGCGTTGCGGAAACGATCTTGGTCAATACTCAGGTCACTCAAGTCCACTTCCGCAGGCGTAGGGGTCAGCCCCGATGCATCGGAGGTGGCAAGAAGAACCGTTTTCCGGATTCCGTCCTCGCCCCCCACAAGGTCAACGAGCGATGCCATCGTACAACTGACCTGCATCACATTACGCGTGACAGGTGACTGCCCATTGGTCAGAAGCAGCGGCGCGTAGGTCCAGGGAAGAGGCCGGTACTGCGGACGCTGCGGGTCGGAGGAGACATCCACGGGAATAGTCAGGCACTGCATATCCTGCACCAGGGCGGGATTGATTCGCACTCCGTAACGGAACAGCATATCGTTCAAGTTCAAGTCCAAAGCCACAATGGGGGTCACCCCGTTATCCGTCAGCATATCGTTCGAGAAACGGACACCGTTGAGAAGCCACATCACGCGACCGCCTCCCATAATGTACTGATCCAGTATGTATTTGTCCGTTTCGCTGAAAGATCTCTGCGGATCGGCTATGACCACGGCACGGTAGTTGTCCAGTACGCCGGTTTCCGTTCCCAAAGCCCCTCTGTCCACCTGAAAATGCCGGCGGAGTGCCTGCTCCCAGTCATAGGTCTGCGTGTCACCCATCTCGCCGTGACCTTCCAGAAAGGCGATGCGCTCCACGCTGTCCTTGCGTAGTGTGTGGAGGGCTTCCATAAAGGCGAACTCCAGTCCCTCTATCGAGCGGTTGAGGTTCTCCTCGCCGCTCAACCCCCTGTTCTGCTGGAGAAGGCTTATTACCATTGACTTGTTCCTGTAAGTCACTCTCGCGTAAGGCCACACAGTGGTCTGTTCGGACTTGCCGTCCCGGGCACGCTCGTGTACCACTATGGGTGAAAAGCCCTGCTGCTGAAGCAAAGCGAGTTCACGTTCTTCCGGCTCGGCATCATCAAGACGAATCAGACTGTTGTGACGGTGCAATTCGCCTATCAGATATTCGGCGGATTCTTTAAGCCGCTTGAAACTGCTGTTCATTTCCCCTTGCAGATAGAGGGTAACGGTAGCGAAAGTATCCAATTTTTCTGTTTCTTCAAGCGACTGACGGTGAACGGTATAACGTCTGTCGGCGGTTAAATCCCATCTGACCGTCATACTACGCAGCAGCAGGTTCAGCAACAACACTCCTGCCACAACTGTCATCCACCGTTTCTGATTCCTCGTCATCTGCCTGCTTTCAACTGCTGCCAGACTTCCTCATTAAGTACAACCGCATGTTTCTTCCTCAATTCCTCCACCCATTCCTGTTCCAGCTGATCCTGATAGTCGGTCACCACTTTGGCTCTTTCGTCCGTATATTCTTCCGGTTTGCTGATTTTCTTGCCGATTGTGATAATGTATGACAGATCCTGAGTAGGCTCATAGGTTGTGTTTTTTATTTTTAATCCGTATTTGTCCACAGCGGGGTTCTGCCCTTTTTTCCACAATCCTCTCTCCACGCGCACTATGGTGAGGCTGTCGTTATTGATCCGCTCGCGGATGGTTCTGGCGACACTGTCAGCCGGGACGGTTTTGGCGATTGTTTCGGCTCGCTTGGCGGTCTTCTTGTCAGTGGCGTAGATGACAAAGCCTTTGAAACGTGGTTCGTCCCATTTGTAAGCGTCCCTGTGTTCTTCAAAGTAACGGATCAGTCCCGCCGTATCCTTGCTCGCCTTGTCCCATACACGATCCACGCTGATGTCGAAAAGCAGGATACCGTCGTGGTACTCGCGCACCAGATTCTTCAGTTCGGGGAATTTTTCCTCAAGATGCCCGTCCGCGTAAGCCATCACATCTTCGTCACTCATTTCCTGCGGAAGCGCGTACTCCTGACGAGCCTTGCGTATGAATGACTTTTGGGCTTCCGCCATACGGTCATCGCGCTCCACGTTGCGGCGGATTGAAGTGTACATACTGTCCAGCGGTTCGGTCTTTCGGCGGTCGTACACACGTATGATATGCCAGCCGTAATCGCTACGGATGGGTTCGCTCGTCTCGCCGGGCTGAAGGGCAAAAGCCGCCTGCTCGAAAGGACGGATCATCATACCTCTGGTAAACCAGCCCAGATCGCCGCCACGAACGGAACTGCCCTTGTCGTCTGAATTGCGGAGAGCCGTCTCATCGAAATCAGCCCCGCCCAGTACCACCTGATACAGGCTGTCTATCATTCGTTTGGCATCTTTCGCTTTCTCCTCGTCCCCCTTCGGTGTCATTTTCATGATATGCGCAGCATGAACCTCTTCCGTCTCTATCTCCTCTTCAACCAACGCGATATGCAGACCGTAAGGACTGCGGAACACTTCGGTTACGCCGCCCACGGGCGTATTGTACACCGCATCCTCAAAACTGTATATATACCGGAAAGGTATAATCCATCCCAGAGACGCGCCGTTCTTGTCCTTATTGGGGTCTTCCGAGTACTTCTCCGCAAGGGTGTAAAAATCCTCCTTGTCCGAAACGGCGCGTCGGCGCAAATCAGCCATACGCGCCTCGACCGCCTGCCGCAGCGAGTCGCTTGCGTCCTCGCCGCAGCGGAGAGTGATATGCGATGCGCGGCGGATATGCGCCATACGGTAGTGGCTCAACCTGACCAGACTGTCGATCGCCTGCTCATCGCGGAGGTACTTCTCCACCGCCTGTGCGCGGTAGCCCTTTAACTCGTCTTTGAAGGACTGTGCCGTGTCCAGACACTCTGCCTCTGCTTCAGCGACCTTCAACTTGAAGCGGGTGAACAGATCCAGATACTCGTCCATCGACTTCGGGTCGGAAGCCGCCTCCTGATTGTTCTTCTCGTAGATGTACATGAACTCCGATGCCATAACTGGTTTCCTGTCAATGGTCATCAGCACCTGATCGGGCTGCCCGGCGTAAACCGAAGACATCATTCCCAATACCAGAACAGTAAGAAATGTTTTCTTCATATCGTTGAGATTTTCGTTGTTTTCATTTGTCCAATCCGCAATTCACGGACATAAAACGCGCAAAGGTACGCAAAAGTTCGTATCCTCACAAAAAAATCCGCATTATCCGCATTCCGTTTTGTAACCCCGTATATTTGGAGTACTTTTGTCCGCGCAATCACAGACCTTAGCTTTACATTATGGACATTTCTGTCATTATCCCTCTTTTCAATGAGGCGGAATCGCTGCCATCGCTTTATGAGTGGCTCATACGCGTGATGGACGAACACGGTTTCACCTACGAGATTCTTTTCATTGACGATGGCTCTACAGACGCTTCCTGGGAGGTCATTTCACGCCTCCACAGCCGGTCGCCGGAAACGGTGCGTAGCATACGTTTCCGCCGCAACTATGGCAAGTCGGCAGCTCTGTTCTGCGGTTTCCGGAAAGCGCAGGGTGAGGTGGTCATCACGATGGATGCCGACCTNNCTGCAGGACTCGCCCGACGAGATTCCGGAACTATACCGTATGATTACCGTGGATGGCTACGATCTGGTCAGTGGATGGAAGAAGAAACGTTACGACAACCGCCTTACAAAGAACCTCCCGTCCAAACTCTTCAACGCCACCGCAAGGCGGGTGACGGGCATACCGCTCCACGATATGAACTGCGGACTCAAGGCCTACCGCAACGAGGTGGTGAAGAATATCGAGGTCTTTTCCGAGATGCACCGCTACATCCCTTATCTGGCGAAGAACGCCGGATTCACGAAAATAGGCGAGAAGGTGGTGCAGCACCGCAAACGCGAATTCGGGGTCAGCAAGTTCGGAATCAACCGTTTTGTCAACGGCTACCTCGATTTGCTGACCCTCTGGTTTCTCAACCGATTCGGCAAGCAGCCTATGCATTTCTTCGGAATGGTGGGCAGCCTGATGTTCATCATTGGGTTTGTGGCGGTGGTGGTGGTGGCTGCGATGAAACTTCACGCGCTCGCCAACGGCGTTCATGCCATGCTGATCGGCACCAACCCCTATTTCCACATCGCCATCCTGATGATGATCCTCGGTTGTATGCTCTTTCTGGCGGGATTCCTCGGCGAACTCGTCATCCGCAACTCCCAGTCGCGCAACGACTACCTTATCCGTGAGGAACTCTGATATTTTCCTTTTTCCGGCATTGTCAAAGCACTGTCAGTCGATGAACAGGTCTGTGGAGAGGTATCTCTCGCCTGTGTCGGGAAGGATGACCACGATGGTCCGGAACTCGTGCGTGCGGGCGTAACCGATGGCAGCGTGGAGTGCCGCGCCGGAGGAGATTCCCGCCAGTACGCCCTCTTTCTCGGCGAGCAGGCGGCTGGCTGCTTTGGCATCCTCGTTGGTGACATCCGCCACCTCGTCAATCTCGTTGGCGTTGTAGTTTTCGGGGATGAAGTTGGCTCCGATACCCTGTATCTTGTGAGGTCCCGCCTGTCCGCCGTTGAGAATGGGAGAGGATGCGGGTTCGACCGCTATTACGTGGATGTTGGCCTTGAACTGCTTGCGGAGGTAATATGCCGTGCCGCTGACCGTTCCGCCTGTTCCCACGCCTGCTACGAGTGTGTCCACCTGCCGGAGCGTGTCGTGCCATATCTCCGCTGCCGTGCGCTGGTGCGCTGCGGGATTGGCAGGGTTGTTGAACTGCTGGAGGATAATGGCACCAGGGGTGGCATCCTTGATTTCGTTGGCTTTTCTTACGGCACCCGCCATACCTTCCTTGCCCGGGGTGAGAACCAGTTCCGCTCCGCGCGCTTTCATCAGATCCTGTCTTTCCTTGCTCATGCTGTCGGGCATGACGATGATGGCGCGGTAGCCCTTGAGGCGTGCGATCCATGCTATGCCGATTCCGGTGTTGCCGCTGGTGGGTTCGATGATGGTGCCGCCCTCGGTAAGGACTCCACGCTGTTCCGCGTCCTCAATCATGCTGAGGGCGATACGGTCCTTGACGCTCCCGCCGGGATTGAAGGATTCGAGTTTGGCATAAATGCGGCTTTTGAGACCGAGAGCCTCTTCAATTCGTAAAAGACGCAGCATCGGCGTGTTGCCGACCATGTTGAGCATTGATTCGTACATCATAGTTGTAAGGGTATTAATTGTTGGTTGTTTCTGTTTTGTGTTGCAAAAGTATGGCGGACACATGAATTGGAAAAATGCGGAAAGGAAAAAAGCGGAAAAAAGACAGGAATGAAACATTAGTATGACACGTCACCCTCGTTTTGTAAAGTCGGGATTGCAGTTGGTTGCGCTCTTCCCATCACCCCTGTGGATGAGACCGCAACATGCAGCAACACAGGAGAGAGCGTACCGGAAGAACTTCTGTTCTTCCGGTACGCTCTCTCCTGTGTCCCCCGAGGGACTCGAACCCT
>DBVX01000050.1:0-6548 GCA_002308815.1 Bacteroidales bacterium UBA1253 | reverse complement strand
GCGGCTGCAAAAGTACTGCATTTTTTCGTTCCCGCAAAATAGTTTCGTAAAAAAAATGGATTTTTTTGTTAAAACGGAGGATTTTCCTTTATCTTTGTGCGTTTTTATCTAATCTATGGAACCGCATGACATGCGACATCGGTTCTGATGGCACAATGAACGAGCAGACACAGAAAATCCTGTCCCGGCTGTACCGCGAAGCGACCGGTTCGGATGCCGGCGACATCACGCCTCTGACGCAATCGGGAAGCAACCGCCACTATTTCCGCATCCTTCCCGCTGACCCTTCCCTTCATACTAACGGCGGTCTCATCGGGGTGCAGGGAACCTCGTATGAGGAGAATCATGCGTTCCTGTATATGGTTCGCCATTTCGCGGATCTAGGACTGAATGTTCCCCGTGTACTCGCCCAATCCGATGATGAGATGTACTATGTGCAGCAGGATCTCGGGCAGACTCTCCTTTTCGACTTCATAGCCGAGGGGCGCAAGACCGGTGTCTTCGGAGAACGTGAGAAACAGATGCTGCGGAAAGCCATCCGCGCGCTCGCACGATTCCAAATCACGGGTGCGCAGGGGATGGACTATACGCAGTGTTATCCTCAGCCACGCTTCAACCGCAGAAGCATTCTCTGGGATCTCAATTACTTCAAATACTGTTTCCTCAAGGCGACAGAAATAGAGTTTCAGGAGGACCGATTGGAGAACGATTTTGAGAAACTCGCCGACATTCTTCTGGGTGAACATGCGGCGGGACAACAGACGAATCCGTTGTGGGCTTTCATGTACCGCGATTTCCAGAGCCGGAACGTGATGGTTGTGGACAATGAACCTTACTTCATTGATTTCCAAGGAGGAAGAGAAGGGCCTGTCTATTACGATGTCGCCTCGTTCCTGTGGCAGGCGAAGGCCAACTTCAATGATGATTTGAGACAGGAACTGATCGGTGAATATTTGGATGAACTCCGGCAGTTTGTTCCCGTTGACAAGACCTCTTTCCTCGCCACGCTGCGCCATTTCGTACTTTTCCGCACCGTGCAGGTGCTGGGCGCATACGGTTTCCGGGGGTATTTTGAGAAGAAACCCCATTTTCTCCAGTCCATTCCCTTCGCCATTGACAACCTGCGCAGGTGGCTGGAAACCGCCCCTGACAACGGCGAGGTTCAGAACGATTATTCCTATCTTAAAGAATTGCTGCAGCGGATGACCGAACTCAAGCAGTTCAAGGAGGTCGCCATCCGCAAGCCGCTGGTAGTCCGTGTGTACAGTTTCTCCTACAAGAAAGGCATACCGGCGGATGACAGCGGCAACGGCGGAGGTTTTGTCTTCGACTGCCGCGCGGTCAACAACCCCGGCAAGTACGAGCGGTACAACGCTTATACGGGTCAGGACGAACCCGTAATCCGCTTTCTGGAGGATGACGGGGAGATTCTCGCTTTCCTGCGGTCGGCTTACCAGCTTGCGGACGCAAGCGTCAAACGATATATGGAGCGCGGTTTCCAGCACCTGATGGTCAGTTTCGGCTGTACCGGAGGGCAGCACCGGTCGGTCTATGCGGCGGAGAAGATGGCAGAGCATATACACAACACTTTCGGCGTGACAGTGCAACTCATCCACCGTGAACTAAACAAGCAACGAGAACTATGAGGGCAATGATTTTTGCAGCAGGAATGGGCACACGGTTGCGACCCCTTACCGACAGTATGCCCAAAGCCCTCGTTCCGATAAAGGGTAAACCTCTGCTGCTATGGCAAATCGAAAGACTCAGGAATGCGGGCATCAACCGTATTATTGTTAACGTCCACCACAAGGCGGAACAGATAATCCGGTATCTTGAAGAGAACGGATATTTCGGCTGTGACATCCGTATATCCGATGAAACGGACCGCCTCTTGGATACAGGGGGAGGTCTGCGGAAAGCACTCAAACAATACCCCTCTGAAGAACATACACTGGCTCTCAACGCCGACATCCTTTCCACAGACATAATCAGCCGTTTCACAGCCGCCTACAGCCGCAGTGGCAAGCCGTTAGCCTTTTTGGTGGTCAGCCGTCGCAAGACCCGGCGGTATCTCGCCTTTGACGAAACGATGCATCTGAAAGGGTGGACCAATACGGACACAGGAGAGATACGACCGGCAGAAGCCAATCTGGACGGTACGGAGCTTCTGGCTTTTTCGGGTATGCAGATTGTCTCTCCTGATATTATTCCGTATATGGACCGGATGAGGGAAGAAAAATTCTCACTCATTGATCTGTATATGCATATCGTGGCAAGCGGCGGCGGTATACGGGCGTATATGCCAAGAGACTACCGGATGATGGACGTGGGGAAGATTGAGCAGCTGCCCGAGGTGGAACGGTGGGCGGAACAATTGGTATGAGCAGGGATTTCACCATATCCAAGTACCGTGACCTGCTGCTTGCTTTGCAACGTACAGGGTACGATTTTATTCCGTTCGGCGATGTCTGCAAGTACGCGCAGGAGCATCCGGAGAAACCGATGCCCGCAGGAAGGTATGTCATGCTCCGCCACGATGTGGATCTTCGGGCGGGCAACAGCCTCCGAACGGCGCAGGTGGAACACGTACTCGGCATCCGCGCATCGTACTATTTCCGCGTCATACCCCAGTCCAACCAACCCGACATCATCCATGCTATTGCGGATATGGGGCACGAGATAGGATACCACTATGAGGATATGTCTATAGCGGACGGAGATGTGCCGAAGGCACTGGCCCATTTCGAGCAGTGGCTTGCTTATTTCCGGCAGTTCTATCCCGTGCGAACCATCTGTATGCACGGCGCGCCTGCCAGCCGGTACGACGGACGCGACCTGTGGAAAACAAAAAACTACCGCGATTACGGCATCATCGGAGAACCCTATTTCGATATTGATTTCAACAAGGTTTTCTACCTCACAGACACCGGCAGACGGTGGGACGGATACCGCGTTTCCGTCCGCGACAAGGTAAAGCAACAGGAACAGTGGATACAGGAAGGACGCGCGTTCCACACGACGGACGATTTAATCCGGAGCCTTTCGGACGGCTCGTTTGAAAGCAGAATCGGCGATGCCGTCATGATTACCACACACCCTCAGCGATGGATCGACAACACGCGGTTGTGGATGCGCGAATACATCCTGCAAACGGTAAAAAACAACGTGAAGCGCATATTGTTATGGGCAAAAGGATATTGAATGACATCATCCTCTGGCTTCTCTGCGGAACACTCTATACCCTCTTCCGCGTGATGGCACAGAAAGAGGAGGTGATGACGTACGCATTGCTCTTCGGAGCGATGGCCACCGTATGGATTATGCTCGGACTGCTCTTCCGCAAGTACAGCAGTTCCTACAAGGAGGCGTGGTATTGGCAGGAGTTGCTGTCGCTGTTTCTGACGGCGGGAGGGTTAATGCTCATCCTTCACTTTGTGCTGCCCCTTCTGCCGTGGGAATTCTCCGAAACAGTCGCGCTTTGGATGGCGGGTGTGGTGGCGATAGCGGACGCAGTCATCCAACTGGCGGCTCACTACTGGAAGTTCGCGCTCAACATGACCGTCCCGGTGATGGAGATTGAGAAGCGCGAGAACGCCGTTGTGGTACGTCCGGACGAACCCAGAAACTGGAAATCGCAGCGCACAGTTCATGAGACAGTCCTTTCTCTGACCACTGAAAATGAATACCGGATGCTGGTCGGGGAAGCCCGTCTGAACAACAAACGCACCAAGGTTGTCGCCAACCGCGACCTGTACTCCTTCCTCGAAATACCCGACTACCAATACGACACGCTTGTTGACCTCATACTTCTGAACGAGGTGAGAGGCATCAACCGCCGGTTCTGCATCATCAACAAGAAACTGCCCGACAACGGCAGGTACGTCTGCTGCTACCGCCCGCAGGAGTATATCAAGCGTAAGATACTCAACGCTTGGCCGAAGGGAATCAACCATATCGTTTACACCGCGTGGTTCGTATGGAAACGGCTTCTGCCTCGTCTGCTGCTGGTCAGCCGCCTTTATTACGATGTGACCAAAGGCAAGAAACGCGTCCTCTCCAAGACAGAGGTGCTCGGGCGGCTGTATTACTGCGGGTTCGAGGTGGAGAAAATCATCCCGTCCGAACATATAGAATACATTTTCGCGCGCCGTCATTCCCAGCCATACGACCAGCAGCAAATCAAGGTTTACGGACCGCTCATCAAATTGCCTCGCGTCTGCAAGGACGAAAAGATTGTATATTTCTACAAGTTCCGCACCATGCATCCCTATTCGGAGTATATCCAGAAGTATGTCTTTGACAAGCGCGGCGGTATGAACATCGCCGACAAGTCCGATGACGACTGGCGTATCACCACGTGGGGGCGATGGATGCGCCGGTACTGGCTGGACGAACTGCCGATGCTCATCAACTGGCTCAGGGGCGATGTCAAACTCGTCGGCATACGCCCCCTCTCGCGCACGATGTTCAACACCTATCCTGAAGACCTGCAGCGCAAACGCACACAGACCAAACCCGGACTTATACCCCCGTTCTACATCGACCACCCCAAGACATTTGACGAACTGTATGCTTCCGAGAACAAGTACCTCGACGAGTATTTCCGCCATCCTTTCCTGACCGACGCGAAATACTTCTTCCTGACCCTCCATTCCATCCTCTTCAAGCGGATGCATAGCGCCTGACCACAACGATATGCGGCGTTTCCTCATATTCATCAGCCGCTACGCCCTTTTCATCGCCGTTGTGGCGGGGGCGGTCGGTTTCCCGTTCTTCCGGTTGCTCACGCCCGCTCTGCCGGCGATGATTTTCCTGATGCTCTTCTTCACTTTCTGCAAGGTCAATCCTCTGGATCTGCGTCTGCGCAAGTGGCATGGGCTGGTGCTGCTTGTCCAGACGGCTTTGGCGGTAGGCTCTTATTTCCTCCTCCGGGCTTTGGAACCCGTTGTTCCTGTGCTGCGTGACCGTTCCGTAGCGGAGGCCCTGATGCTCTGCTTCTTGCAGCCCACTGCTACCGCGGCCGCCATCGTGGCGGGCAGACTGGGTGGCAGCATTCAGAACCTGACGATGTACACCATCTTGAGCAATCTGGCGGTCGTGGCCGTTGTCCCGCTGCTCTTCCCGTATATTCATCCTGTCACGGGATTCTCTTTCGCTGTGGCGGCATGGACCATACTGAAGAAAGTGGGCGGGATACTTGTCGGACCTTTCGCTCTCGCGTGGGTGTTGCGGCTTGGTTACGATATCGTGCAGCGGCACAAGGGCAGTGACCAGCGTTTCAACTTCCCGCGCAAGTGGGCGAGGTTGCCTTTTTACCTGTGGACGGCTACTATTGTCATCCTGACGGGGGATATAGTCCATACACTCGTGCATGGCGCATACAGCGGCTGGTCGGTAGTGCTGATCTGTCTGGGCGCGTTTCCGGCATGTGTTGTACAGTTCCGCATCGGCAGGGTCATCGGATTCCGTTTCCCCGCGTCCAGCCATGGTACGGATTACCGCGATGCGGTCATCAATCCCGCAGCTGCGCCGACTACGCCGGGCGGTATATCGCGGCTGACAGCGGGACAGGCGATGGGACAAAAAAATACGACCCTCGCCATCTGGATGGCGCAGACGTATCTTTTTCCCTTGGCGGCACTCGGTCCCGCCGCCTATATGATTATCCAGAACCTCTTTATCGCCCGGCAGCTGCGGAACGCCGCTCGCGAACGATAAGCAGAGCCTCCTCGCGCAGTTCCTGCGGTAGCGCGATGCGCCGCATCTGAAGACTGCGGAGCCAGCCCGGCACATCTTCCTCGCGAAGACTGCGGAACACCTCTCCTATCGCAGCAGACTGACTCTCTGTCAAATCCTCTGCCGCAATGTCCGAGTATGCATCCAGTTCCTCGTCATCGTAATAGACAGGCTTGTCAAGAGGTAGCCGCAGACTCTCTTTCTCGCAAACCAGATGCTGACCGCAGCAATCAGGAGCAGCCGCTGGTTCGGGAACGTCATCTCCGCTCTTGCGGTGTCTTTCGCGCCACTCGGTCAAAATCAGGATTATGAGTCCGAGTGATAGGAAAGCGACGAGCGCGCCCATCACTGAATCTCCGAATCCACCAGAATGCGTCCGCAGAACTCGCAGACGATGATTTTCTTGCGAAGGCGGATATCCAACTGACGCTGTGCGGGCACCTTAGCGTGGCAACCGCCGCAACTGTCGCGTTCTACTTTTACCACGGCCAAACCGTTGTGGGCATTGCGACGGATACGCTTGAAGGCGTTCAGCAGACGATCGTCGATATTCTTCTCCAACTCGGCGCTGCGGATCATGAGGGCTTCGGTTTCGGCCTTGGTCTCAGAGAGGATGGTGTCCAACTCGCTCTTCTTATTGCTCAGATCGATGCTCTTGTCCTCGATGGCCTGCATGGTCTGCTGTTTCTCAGCCACGCGTTGCTCCATGTCGGCGGTATAGTTGCGGATCTTCTTCTGCGAGAGTTCGATGTCCAGTTGTTGGTACTCGATCTCCTTGGAGAGGTTATCGTACTCGCGGTTGTTGCGGACAT
>DBVX01000027.1 GCA_002308815.1 Bacteroidales bacterium UBA1253 | reverse complement strand
CGCCGTGCTCGTAGGGGTTCAGCGTGCCCTGGTCGATGTTGATGTACGGGTCGAACTTCTGAATCGTTACCTTGTAGCCGCGCGCCTGCAGCAGTTTGCCGAGACTGGCGGAGATGATGCCCTTGCCAATGGAAGAGACCACGCCGCCTGTGATGAAGATGTAATTGGTTTTCATATTCCTTGTATATGTACTATCAAACTTTGTCATAGTTGTAATTCCGCCGCATTAAACACGGGTCCGTC
Organism: Bacteroidales bacterium UBA1253; assembly: GCA_002308815.1. Taxonomy (GTDB): domain Bacteria; phylum Bacteroidota; class Bacteroidia; order Bacteroidales; family Paludibacteraceae; genus Colicola. Next base: position 6,211 of record DBVX01000027.1, on the reverse strand, counting down.
CGTGCAGACGCGGCGCGGACCGGAAGCCGTCTGAATGGAGCAGCCCATGCATACGCCGAAGCCGCAGCCCATACGCTCCTCCATACTGATTTCGCCGTTTGTTCCCAATGTGCGGATGACCGATTGCAGCATTGGCAGCGGACCGCAGGCGTAATAGTACGGAAGCGATACAGAACTTCCCGACGAGGCTTTCATATATTCGGCAGCAACGGCATCAGTGACAAACCCCTTCACACCCATCGAACCGTCCGCCGTTGTAACCTGCACGGCACACCTCAACGCCTCAAACTCACGCACATAAAACGCTTCCGATGCCGTATTGAAGCCAAGAACGACCTGCACTTCCTTGCCTTGCGCACGCAGTTGTCTGGCAAGGAGATAGAGCGGCGGAATCCCTACCCCGCCCCCGATTAGCAGCGGTCTGTCACCTGCTATCCGAAGGTCGTAGCCGTTGCCGAGCGGAGCCAGCATATCCAACTGTGTGCCGGGCAGAAGAGAGGTCATCTCCTTCGTTCCGCCGCCTACAACCTTGTATATCAAGGTCAGCACGGATGTGTTCCCTAACCTCTCAGCATCGCATACAGAGATGGGACGGCGCAAGAAAAACGAGGGGACTTGTATTTCCACAAACTGACCGGGGCGGAAATCCACCCGCTCCATATCCAACCGCATCCGCCAGACTTGCCCGGTCAGCGGCCCGTTGCTCATAATCAATCCTTTTAATCGCTGCATACCAACTCTAAACTCTAAACTGAATAACTTCTTTCAACTTTCCACTTTCCCAAACACTTCCCAACCGTCAAACGGTGTCGCCTTGCCTTTGCTCAGGAACAGCGAAGAATCAATCGTATAACGGGCATCCAATTCCACCGTAATAAAGTCCTTCGGATCGCCCAGTCGCATAATCTCACGCGGACGAAGCGACATCATCTCAATCAGCCTGTCAAAAGATATGACCCCTTTCCGAACCAGATACGTATAAAGCAGCGGAAAAGCCGTTTCCAACCCCACTATACCGAACGCGCTTTTCTCCAGCCCCTTGTTCTTCTCCTCGGCGGCGTGCGGCGCATGGTCGGTGGCAATCACATCCACCGTTCCGTCCCGCACGCCCTCTATGAGTGCGTCTTTGTCAGCCCGACTGCGAAGAGGCGGATTCATTTTCCAGCAACCGTCTTCGCGCAGGTCTTCGTCACACAAAAGCAGGTAATGTGGTGCCGTCTCGCAGGTGACGGGAAGACCTTTGCGCTTGGCTTGACGGATCAGTTCCACACTCTCGCGGGTGGATATATGGCACACGTGAAAGCGGCATCCCGTTTCCTCCACAAGGCGTATGTCACGCTCTATCTCCCGCCATTCGCTCTCGGACGATATGCCTCGGTGATGATGCTCGCGGGCATACACGCCGTCGTGGATGTACCCTCCGTGGAGCAGCGAATCCACCTCACAATGCGCCACAATGATGCTGTCCGCAGCCTTGCAGCGAACCATCGCCTCGCGCATCAGTCCCTCGTCCTGCACACCCTTGCCATCGTCGGAGAAGCCTGCCACGCAAGGTGCCAATGCCGCAAAATTCACCAACTCGCCCCCACCCTTCTGCCCGACGGTGATGGAGGCATACGGGTGCACACGCACGGCGGCATCGCGGGCGATGATATCCAACTGCTCCTTCAGATGAGGTAGCGAATCGGGAACGGGATTGAGATTGGGCATCGTGAACAAGTCGCTGTAACCCGCTTTCTGCGCGGCGCGCGTACCTGAAAAGATGGTTTCTTTGTAACCATAACCGGGTTCGCGGAGATGAACGTGCATATCCACGAAAGCCGGAATGCGTACTATTCCGGAATACATACTGAATGTCCTGTTTGTATGACGCGCAAAGTTACGACAATGCGACATCATACGCAAACATTGAAATGTTTTTTGCCGAATTTGACAAAATGCGGTACTTTTGCGCCCGATTGAAGAAAACAGAGCATAATGTTACCACTCGCAGAACGAATGCGTCCGAAGACGTTGGACGAATACATCGGTCAGAAGCACCTTGTCGGCAGCGGCGCGGTGCTGCGTCAGATGATTGAGAGCGGCAACCTGTCGTCCTTCATCCTCTGGGGACCTCCGGGCGTGGGCAAGACGACGCTCGCCAAAATCATCGCCCACACCCTCAACCGTCCCTTCTACACCCTCAGTGCCGTGACCAGCGGCGTGAAGGAGGTGCGCGACGTGATTGACAAAGCCAAGCGCACGGCGGCGATGAACGCGGGTATATTCGCAGCGGACGACACCCGCTCGCCCATCCTCTTCATCGACGAGATCCACCGTTTCTCCAAGTCGCAGCAGGACAGTCTGTTGGGAGCGGTTGAAGAAGGGACAATCACCCTCATAGGTGCCACCACCGAGAACCCCAGTTTCGAGGTTATCAACCCGTTGCTCTCCCGCTGCCAGGTTTATGTCCTGCAGCCGCTTGGCAGGGACGACCTGCTCGAACTGCTCCACCGCGTGCTGACCGGGGACGAATACATACGCAGCCTCAATATTGAGGTAAAGGAGACCGACAGCCTGATACGCTACAGCGGAGGGGACGCGCGCAAACTGCTCAACATCATCGAACTGGTCACCAACTCCGGCATACGAACTATTGACAACGAGACCGTCACCAAGCAGTTGCAGCAGAACCCAGTCGCGTATGACAAGGACGGCGAACTGCACTACGACATCATCTCCGCCTTCATCAAGTCCATACGCGGCAGCGACCCTGATGCAGCCATCTACTGGCTGGCACGAATGGTCGCCGCAGGAGAAGACCCCAAGTTCATCGCCCGCCGTCTGGTCATCTCCGCAAGCGAGGACATCGGACTTGCCAACCCCAACGCCATGCTCGTCGCCAACGCCTGCTTTGACACGCTGCAGAAGATAGGCTGGCCCGAAGGACGGATTCCGCTCGCGATGGCGACCGTCTATCTCGCCACCTCGCAGAAGAGCAACTCCGCCTACCTCGCCATCGACAACGCACTGGCGGAAGTGGGCAAGAGCGGCAACCTGCCCGTACCGCTGCACCTGCGCAACGCACCGACCTCGCTGATGAAGGAACTCGGCTACCACGACGGCTATCAGTACGCACACGACTTCCCCAACCATTTCGTCCGACAGCAGTATCTGCCTGATGAACTGCAAGGCACACGTTTCTGGCAGCCGCAGGGAAGCAGACAGGAGCAGAAACTTGCCGAATGGATGGACTATCTGTGGAAGAAAGGCACAGAGTCATAAAATGCATTACTACCTTCACATTCCTTTCTGCGTCAGCCGCTGCCACTACTGCGACTTCTTCTCCACCACCCTCTTGGAACGGCGGGAAGAGTATGTGGATGCCCTTCTCCACGAAATCAATATGCGACGGGACGGTGAGGCTTCCACTATCTATTTCGGCGGAGGAACACCGAGCGTACTGTCCCCGCAGGCCATTGAGCGGATTCTGTCCGCCATCCCGACAAACAACAAAAAAATAGAAACCACCCTCGAAGCCAATCCGGGCGACCTCACCATAGACAGGCTGCAAGCCCTCTGTCTGGCAGGTATCAACCGCCTGAGCATAGGCATCCAGTCCTTCCATGACCCGTTGCTCCGGCGCATCGGCAGGCGGCACAATGTCCGACAAGCCATCCAAGCCGTCCGCGAAGCACAACAGGCAGGCTTCGGAAACATCAGCATCGACCTCATCTACGGACTGCCCGAACAGACAGGTCCGCAGTGGGAAGAGGACATCGAAACGGCTCTTGCCCTTAACATACAGCACATCTCCTGTTACTGCCTGAGTTACGAACAGGGCACACTGCTGTCACAACAAAAGGAACGCGGAGAGATAAGGGAACAGGACGAGGACACCCTCAACCGGATGTACGACCTGCTTTGCGACCGGCTGGAACAGGCGGGGTACGAGCATTACGAGGTCAGCAACTTCGCCTTGCCCGGATTCCGCTCGCGGCACAACAGCAGTTACTGGGCAGACGAGTCGTATATCGGTCTGGGAGCGGGCGCGCACAGCTACGACGCGCGGCTACGCATACGGAGCTGGAACGTCAGCGACCTCAACCGGTACATCGACGCAACAGGCAAAGGCATCCGTCCATGTGAGCAGGAAACGCTGACCGACGGGCAGCACCGGATAGAACGCATCATGCTGGGCTTGCGCACATCGGAGGGAATAGAAAAGTCCCTTCTCGACAGCAAGCCATCCTCCCTTTCCGCCGGTTCAACAACGGCACACTCCATCCCCCGCTCGCAGGCAAGACTGCATGACTACCTCTCGCAAGGGCTGCTACGCGACACCGGCACCCGCTATGTGGTCACACGTGACGGCATCCGCCTCCTCAACCGCATCATCGGGGACATCATTTAGTCGCACTTGTCAGGCATCGTATGTCGGTCCATCATCAGCTGACGTTTTCTTCATATTTTCGGCATTTGGCAAACGCCGCTTCTTTCTTCTGTTTGTCGGAATACAATTCCGGCAGCGGATTTGAGCAAATTTGTGACGTTATTGACAAATAGATAAGAGAACTTCGGGGAAGGGGTCTGCCAAAATGGCAGTTAGATGGTCTTTTCTGCGACAAGCAGAGGGTGTACGCGAAGTTGGCACGGGATTTGTATGTAGGGAAACAGAGCGTATTCTGTCGGAAAGCGTCAGAAATGGCATTAAAGTCAAACAAAACATAAAAACATAACAACTATGACAAAAATTAAACCATTGGCCGACCGCGTGCTGATTCGTCCGGTCGCAGCTGAAACAACCACCGCCGCAGGTATCATCATCCCTGACACGGCGAAAGAGAAACCCCTTCGCGGTGAGGTCATCGCCGTCGGACAAGGGACGAAAGACGAACAGATGGTGCTGAAAGCCGGCAATCAGGTGCTGTACGGCAAATACGCCGGAACGGAAATCGAAATCGATGGCGAGAAACTGCTCATCATGCGCCAGAGCGACGTACTCGCCGTTCTAGAGTGAATGTGGCACACGAAGTAACTAACATTAACTAATAAAAGTTATGGCAAAAGATATTATGTACGGCATCGAGTCACGTGATGCCCTCAAGAGCGGTGTTGACCAGCTCGCCAATGCAGTAAAAGTAACCCTCGGTCCGAAAGGCCGCAACGTGGTTATCGACAAGAAATACGGCGCACCCCAAATCACCAAGGACGGTGTGACGGTAGCCAAGGAAATCGAACTGAAGAACGCGCAGGAGAACCTCGGTGCGCAACTCGTCAAGGAAGTGGCTTCCAAGACAGGCGACCAGGCGGGTGACGGTACGACCACCGCAACCGTACTGGCACAGGCCATCGTGGGCGTGGGTCTGAAGAACGTAACCGCAGGTGCCAACCCCATGGATCTCAAGCGCGGTATCGACAAAGCCGTCGCAGCCGTGGTGGAGAACATCAAAAAGCAGAGCGAGGAGGTAGGCAACGATTTCAACAAGATTGAGCAGGTAGCCACTATCTCCGCCAACAACGATGCCAAGATTGGCAAACTCATCGCTGACGCGATGCGCAAGGTCAGCAAGGACGGCGTGATCACCATCAGCGAGGCAAAGGGTATGGACACCACCATCGACGTGGTACAAGGCATGCAGTTCGACCGCGGCTATATCAGTCCCTATTTCGTCACCAACACCGAGACGATGGAGGTCGAGATGGACAAGCCCTATATCCTCATCTACGACAAGAAAATCAGCAACCTCAAAGAGCTGCTCCCCGTTCTGGAACCCGCCGTACAGTCCGGTCGTCCGCTGCTCATCATTGCGGAGGATGTGGACAGCGAGGCACTGACCACGCTCGTTGTCAACCGTCTGCGCGCGCAACTCAAGATCTGCGCTGTGAAGGCTCCGGGCTTCGGCGACCGCCGCAAAGAGATGCTGGAGGATATCGCCATCCTGACGGGCGGCACTGTCATCAGCGAGGAGAAGGGTATCAAACTCGAGTCCGCCACGCTGGATATGCTCGGCACAGCCGAAACCATCACCGTCAACAAAGACAACACCACCATCGTCAACGGTGCTGGCGACAAGGCTGCCATCGACGCGCGCATCGCACAGATCAAGTCGCAGATCACTGCCACCAAGTCCTCTTACGACAAGGAGAAACTGCAGGAGCGTCTCGCCAAACTGGCAGGCGGCGTGGCTCAGCTGAACGTAGGCGCCGCTTCCGAGGTGGAGATGAAGGA
>DBVX01000089.1:36506-44530 GCA_002308815.1 Bacteroidales bacterium UBA1253 | reverse complement strand
GACGGCGGTCGCTCCAGCCGGATGGTTCGGAGGTTTCTTTCATCAAAACATAAAAAAATGTAGAAAAGTTTGCTAACTATAAATAAATCCGTTATTTTTGCCGCGTTTGTTATCGGCTCTTTTTTATCAGCCTGACAATGATTATCAACTTGACAGCAGTTGTGATATAGAAACTTGATAGTATAACATTCAATCCCGAATACGTATGAAGAAACATTTATCTCTTTTATCCCTTGTTTTTGCCTTTCTGACGGTGTTGCCGCAGGCGGCGCAGGCGCAGGTGAATGAATACACGACCATCGAAGGCAGCGCAACTGTCTATGTTCAAACAACAGGTACTGTGAGCGAATTCCCCGACCTTTGGTACTCTATTGACGGAGGCGAATGGATCAAAGTTACGGAGGGCGGTATCCGCATTGATGTGCAGGGTTATTCGTACTCCCATCCGTTGACAGGCTACGTCCGCTTCAAAGGGAATAACCCCACGGGCTTCAACCACAGCAGTACGGACTATGTTTCCATCGCTGTCAAGGGTGGCAATCCCACGCTGAAAGGCAATGTGATGTCGCTCATTGGCGGCGATAATTTTTCCTCGCTGACTACGATTCCGTGCGACTACTGTTTCTACGCCTTGTTCTGCCCGAATCCTCCGGCATCGTTTACGGAAAGATATGATTTTGCGAGTACGGGCAGTTGCACGAATCTCTATCATGCAAAAGATTTTGTGTTGCCTGCCACGGAACTGACGGCATACTGCTATGCGTATATGTTCGCGCTGAACAGCAGTTTGTATGATGGTCCGGCGTTGCCTGCTACGGTGATGAAACCGTGGTGCTATGCACACATGTTTGACTATTGCATCAACAATTTTTGCAGTAAGACGAGTGGTGCAGCCATACCCGAACTGCCGGCGCAGAAATTAGCGGAAGGATGCTATGCGTATATGTTCAGCCGTTGCGGTTCAATGTATAACGACAACGAGAACTACTATATTCTGCCTGCTGAAGAACTGGCTCCGAAGTGCTATATGGGCATGTTCAATCTGTATGGCGGCATCACTGGCGGTACGGCACTCAAGTATGTGGAAATCTCGGCTACTTCGCTGAAAGACCGTTGCGGCGAGGATATAACGAGTTGTTGCGCGTATATGTTCAACAACGCCATTTGGGCGGGAACGACCAACGGTCGGCAGAATATGACGCTGCGGATGTACTGGACGGATTGGGGCAATGCGACCTCGGGTCCGAACAATGCGGATGCTACTGTCGGTGCTCCCACTTACGGGTGGTTCTACGGTTATGTGCGTTCCGGCAATAAGTTCCTCTATCAGGACGGGCTGACACCGTTTACCAAGAACTCGAAGTATGGGACGACATACTACAACCATACGTTCCCGCAGAATGCCAATCTGACTCCTACGCAATACACCTACCTTACCTTTGACTGCAAGAGCAACGGCGGCACGTGGGAGGAAGGCTGCACGTATGACGCGGATCTGCGCCGCGTGGTACGCAGCGACTATAAGGCGAAGACCGTTCCCGCCGCGCCGGTGAAGGCTGGCGATAAGTTCAAGGGCTGGTATACCGCCCCGACCGGCGGCACGAAGGTGGAGGAAGCCACCATCCTGAACCAGACCACCGCGCAGACCTACTACGCCCAGTTCGGCGATGGGGATGATAACGGCGGCGAAGGCGGAGATGACAATCCGCAGGATGACACAGACCTGAGCAACATCAAGATGTCTCGTGGTGTGCTGGATATGCCCACTTATTATTCGTTTGCCATTCTTGGCGAGAATGAACAAGTAACTGTTCGTCTGCATTTCAGTACTATGCTTAAGATCAACACGACCAACTATCTGAATAATCTGACGTATGATATAGCGGACAGTTATATCCAGCCTGCGGGCGGTGAGAAGCGTCAGATAGCGTCCGCTTCCTTGGCGAAGGTGGAATATCTGGGTGATGCGTACCGTGCGGCGCACCTGACAGCGAAAGTGACCGACACGGATGGCAATGACTACAATATTGACATCTTCACCAATGAAGAGTTGAATGCTGCGACATACGAGGATGTATATGGTACGAATTATAATTTCCAAGTGGAAACCTCTTGGCGTACATGCAACCCGTTCCATATCTACGGTACGGAGAACAACGAGATGGAAAGGCTAATCTACCGCAACTATCAAGGAAGGCATCTGCTTTATACGTATCATGGTGATTATGGAGTGAATCTCTACTATGAGGTACTGCATGTACAGATTGAGTTGTTCCCCGATGCGAGCAAACCCGGCAATATCCCAACGGGTATCTATCCTATCAATGCGACGCAGGAAGTTGGTACTGCTTTCATCGGCAGGTGCCCGGATGATATACTTGTTTATGAGCAGAACCAGCGTCAACCCTATTGTGGCACTTTTGTGCAATACGAATTGCAGGCTAAAGAAAGCGACTACTATCCCAATCGCGATGTATGGACGTTGCGGGACGGATATGTGGAGGTTGTGAATGTGGACGAGAAGTATTGGGTACACGTTCATGCCTACGCCGACGCACACAGAACAACCAATAAGGAATGTGCAGTAATTGACTACACTGCTTGCTTGGACGAAGATGAAAATGGCAACTCTTATACCATCACCACCGCTGATGTTACTCTTGCTGCGCAGACGGAGGGCGGTGCGCAGTTGAGCGATGCGGCTACGATGCGGCTCAAGGACGCTTCCACGATGACTTCTTCTTTCCCGCAGGGTGAATACAAGTTCTTCACGGGCAACACACTCACTCTTAATGCCGCCAAGACGGGCTATGAGTTCAGTCACTGGCTTATCAACGGCAACCGCGTGGAGGGCAACAATATCGAATACACTGTCACCGACCAAGCGGCAAGCATCGTGGCAGTCTTCACGGGTGACGGTAACGGCGGCGAAGGAGGTGGCGAAGGAGGCGATGACCCCGATACGCCGATTGTGTCGCAGGACGAGAGCGTGAGCGTTTATCAGAATGTCAGCAAGACGACCACGAAGATTCTCTACAATCTTGACCTGCGTCAGGGCAAGGACGGGCTGTGGTACAAACCCACCGATATGGGCTACGGAATAGCATGGGCCGACCGCAATGTGGGAGCCGCCTCCGTAAGCGACAAAGGCGACTACTATAACTGGAGCAAGACAGAGCCGGGTCCGTTGGCATACAATAAGACAGGCTATTCGGGCAATGTATATGTAGGCTTTACGCTGCCTGCCGCAGACGATGTGGCTACCGTGAAGATGGGCAAGGACTGGCACACACCGACTTACGACGAATGGGAGACTTTGACCACTAACGCAACCAATGGCAACAACCGTCTGACGAATCCTGATGATGAGAGTGTCTATATCAACACACCGCCCACAGGCTATTATGATTACTATGACGGATATTCTCAGGTGGGTCCGTGGCTGAATGCCTCCACATCGGCTTTCTATTGGACAAATGAGGTGCTTGAACTCAATGGCGGGCAACTTGGTAAGACGAATATCGGCATGGCGACCAATTTCTTCAACGGTACAATGGAGATGACGGTGGGGTATATTCATCTTGCCGCTCCCGTGCGTGCCATCTATACGCCGCCGTTCACAACCTATACCCTCACCATCCGTGTGGGCAACTATGAGTACCGCTACATCTGCCAGACAGGTCAGAAAGTGACTGTAACAGCTATCGCCACGGAAGAGGGTTCGGAGTTCGTTCGTTGGGAGGAGGACGGTCTGACTGATGCCGTCCGCACGTTCACGATGACCGGCGATATGACCTATACGGCGATTTTCACAGAGACAGAAACGCCTGAAGAACCGGAAACACCGGAGATGTCGCCGGACGCGAATGTCACCGTCTATCAGTCGGTGACAAAGAGCACGATGAAGATACTCTACGACCTGAGTGCGAAGAAGGGCAAGGACGGTCTGTGGTACACGCCGGTGGACCTCGGTTACGGAGTGGCATGGGCTGATCGCAACGTGGGCGCAAACTCCGAATACGCGATAGGCGATTATTTCCGCTGGGGCGACCCCGTGGCGGGAACAAGTTTCGGTAACGAACACCCCAATAATCTGGATGTTACTTATTATCAAACGTACGACCGTCTGACTCCTGCGCAGGATGCGGCGACGGTGAATATCGGCAGTGCATGGCGTATGCCCGACGAGGAGGACTTCTACCAACTGAAGACCAACTCGGTAATAACGGACAACAACACCTTTACCAACAAGGATGACAACTCAGTGTATATTATCTTGCCTGCGGGCGGATATATGGGATCCAAACAATATGATGGTTCCAATCAATATTACTGGTCACGGCAGTTTGGTCAGCATGGTGCGAATTCGTGTTCGGCGAGTGCCGGTTACGGTAAGGAGGAGTATAATGCATTTGCGTTAGTTAGGACGGGATACAATGAGTACTATGTGCAAACAATGGATATGAATGACTGCTATGGCAACGAAACGTATCTCGGTATGCCCGTCCGTGCCATCTATGTGCCGCAGTTTACAGTTTGCACCTTAACGGTCAATGTGGAGGGTTACCAGTACGTCTATCTCTGCCAAGAGGGTCAGAACGTAACGGTAACGGCTGTGGCGAACGAGGGTTACGAGTTTGACCGCTGGACGGAGGACGGCAATACGGAGGCTGTCCGTACGTTCACCGTGAACGGCAACATGACCTACACCGCCACTTTCAAGCAGGCTGTACGGGAGTACAATATCTACTACAAGGACAAGGGCGATCAGCCTTTCAGCGGTGTGCATGCTGCGGGTTATCCGACGAAGCACACCTACGGCACGGCTACCGTGCTGAAGACAGCCACGAAGGAGGGCTACAACTTCCTCGGTTGGTATTTGACGGTGGATTGTACGGGCTCGGAAGTTACCAAACTCGGTGCAACCGCCTACAATAGCGACATCACCCTCTACGCCTTATGGGAGGAAGTGCAGACGGAAGAACCCGAAGACCCGCAGGATGACGAACTGCACATCATTCTTTACGAGGACAAGGATGCCGCATGGTACAACAGTTTCTCCGACAAGTACAACGGTCGCAAGGCTAACACCGTGACTTACTACCGTCAGTTCACACAAAGCAAATGGGCCACGCTCTGTCTGCCGTTCAACGTCAATACGGCGTTGCTCAGCTCGCAGAAGATGAGTTCGCGCGTGTATGAGTTCAAGTACACGAAGGGGGATGAGCAAACGGGTCTGACCCTCTATTTCGCGCAGGCGAAATCACTCGTTGCGGGCAAGGGATATATAGTGAACGCCAACGCCGCACTGGCGAATAAGGAACAGTTCATCTTCCCCAATGTGGTCATCAACACTGAATCCGACATCAACTCCGGATTCAACATTGAGCATCTGGAGGGCTATAACACACAGGGTAATGTCTATCTCGTCGGAACACTGCGTACAGGTCTGCTGATCGGCTCCGAAACAGGCAACCGCTATATGGGTCTCAAAGACAACAAGATTTACTACCCGAATGCGAATGAGGGAACCCGGTTGCTCGCTTACCGTGGCATCTTCCGCAGTTCGGTGGACATCAATGTTCCGCGCGTGCGTATTGTGGTGGAGGATGCCGATGGTGAGCAGGTGAGCGAACTGGAGGTGATTAACGGCGAGCTGAAGGAGACGGAGGCGGTACGCAAGTATATTGAGAACGGCGTGCTGTACATCGAACGGGACGGCAGACGCTACACGGCGCAGGGCGCATTGGCGGACTGAAATGTCCTATGACAGAATAAAGCAAACAAATAAATAATTATCAATCAACTAAATCTAATTGTATGAAAAAACAGTTTTTCCCGATTCTTGCCGCTCTCTTGTGCGGTGTCGGACTGAACACTGTGCGTGCCGAGTATCCGGAGGGTGCTGTGCAAGGTGTGTTCACCGTAGGCGAGGGGACTCAGGTTGTCTTTTCGCATGGCAACCTTCGCTACAAGAAAAGCAATGGCGAGTGGCGTTTCGCCGACCATCAGTACGACATGGTGGGTGAGGATAACTCCGGCATTGACAAGGCCACTTACGGCGGTTATATCGACCTCTTCGGTTGGGGGACGGGTGCTAATCCCGTCGCGTATTCCTGCACAGCCTGCGAGGCTACGTTCGACATGGCGGGCAATGACCCTGACGGCAGTGAACCCTTCCAGACAATCGGTCGCCGCAACGCTCCTATGGATTATGAGGACTTTACTGACTGGGGCAGTCATGCCATTGCCAACGGCGGCAATCAGGAGGGTCTGTGGCGCACGCTCACGAGTGAGGAATGGTATCACCTCTTCTTCGTCCGCGCGAATCACGCCGAGCGTTTCGGCTTGGGCAAGGTGAACGGCGTGCAGGGTTTGATTGTGCTGCCCGATGTGTGGGAGTTGCCCTCTTCTATTGACAATTTCGTGGATGCCAAGCAGGCTGGTTTGCAAGAGGATGAGAGCGGTACGACGTACAGTTTCCCTAACGCCGGTCCTGATGTAAACAACTACACGCAGAACGACTTCAATGCGGTGCAGTGGCAGGCGATGGAGAACAACGGTGCCGTATTCCTTCCCGCTGCGGGTTCGCGCGCCGGAACGGATTGCAACAATATCGGCGATTATGGCTTTTACTGGTCGGCTGATTCGGAGGATGATGCCACTGCTTTCAGTCTTGGTTTCACCGAGTCGCTGGTGGCACCGCAGGTGAATGAGCCTCGTGCTTCCGGTCAGTCGGTTCGGCTGGTGCAGAGTTATAATGCCCCGCAGCAGGATGGGGATGTCAATGCGAACTTCCAAGAGCGTGCCTTCACGGTGAACGCAGATGGCGGGAAAGTGTATTTCTCACAGGGCAACCTGCAGGGCGTGCCTAAAAAAGATGATGACGACCAACCCGGATTATGGCGTTTTGCTCCCAAGCAGACAGACATCATAGGTTCGGACAACAGCAAGTTGCATTGCCTTTATGAAGGGTGGATAGACATGTTTGTTTATGGCAAGGAAGCTTATGAGATAGGTTATAATGCTTTCGATTCTAATTGTGGTGAGGCGGAAGATTTTGACTCTCCGACCCGCAGAAATTCCCCGATGGGCTTTGATGAGGACTTTATGGACTGGGGAAGGTTTCCCATTACCAATGGCGGCAACGTGGCAGACATGTGGCGCACGATGACGGCTGATGAATGGAGTTACCTTTTCTTCGGACGTGAAAATGCAAACAGCTTGTTCGGATTCGCCAAGGTTGACAATGTGAACGGACTGATTGTGCTGCCTGATGACTGGACATTGCCTTCCGGCTGCAACTTTGTTCCAGCTTCCGAGAAGATGACTGCAACCGAAGTGGTAGAGGTGGAAGATAATCCCGACACACAAGAAAATGAAAGAGTGTCCTATTGGGCATACATCAGCAATAAGACCGAGTCTGTGTACGGTCACAACACGTATTACTCAACCAATCAGACATGGCAACGTATGGAAGCTGCAGGTGCAGTATTCCTTCCTGCCGCAGGTATGCGTACTAAAAAACTTCCGGCGGAAGTTGGTTCTGTGGGATACTATTGGTCCTCCTTTAAGGATGACAGTAATAGCAACAATTCTTTGATACTTGATTTCAACCATTCCTCTTTCCGTCCGCAGGTATCTGCCGGAAATCAGGACGGTCGTTCTGTCCGTCTGGTAAGGGATGTGACGCAGGAAACATATCTGTTGACTGTGAAAGCCGTTCCTACCGCAGGCGGTATGGTACTTGAGAATAACAATGAGATTACCAGCGGCGAGATGGCGGAAGGTGACACCAAGACACTGACCTTATGGATTGCCGAAGGATACGAGTTTGCTGGCTGGGAAATCACCGAAGGTACTGGAAGCACCATCGAAGCCGCCGATGTGGAAGGAGAGTGGCACTTCGTAATGGGAACTGCCGCCACCACGCTGACGGCAAAATTCAGTCCGATTACCGCAGAAGTGCATTATTATGTTACCATTGAAGTCAATGGCAACGGCTACGTGGATATAGCAGGTAC
>DBVX01000089.1:18289-36493 GCA_002308815.1 Bacteroidales bacterium UBA1253 | reverse complement strand
CCTACTACGATGGTGACACCTATACAACTAACGGCGAGGAAACCATCACACTTACTGCTGTTGCCGACAACGGATGGAACTTCGTAAAGTGGGATGACGAAACCGCCGATGCCGGACGTACCATCACCGTGAATGCGGATATGACGGTAACGGCTAAGTTTGAGGAGAATGCTGTCGTTCCTGTGACCCACACCCTGACAGTGGTTGTTGATCCCGCCAACAGCGGCAAGGTATATAAAACCGGAGCAGACGAGATTACAGCTCCCGTAACTATGGCTGAAGGAGCAACAATCGACTTGACCGCTCAAAAAGCCGCAGGTTACGACTTCGTGGAATGGAAGATAGGGGAGAATTCTGTCGGGACAGACGAATCGTACACGTTCACGATGGGAACTGAAGATGTAACCTTGGTGGCGGTGTTCGAACCGATTCCCGAACACGTACACAAATGGGGTGCCCCTGCTTATTCGTGGAATGGTCTCAACTGCACGGCAGAGCGCGTATGTGAACTTGACCACACACATATAGAAACTGAAACAGTAACCGCTACGCTGACGAGTACCACCGCACCCACATGCACCGAAGCAGGTGTGAATATTTATACTGCGGTCTTTACCAATACGGCTTTTGCCCCGCAGACGACCACAACGGAAATCCCCGCTCTTGGTCACGACTGGAAAGAGCCTGTCTATACGTGGAGTGCCGACCATACAACCTGTACGGCCACGCGGGAGTGCGGCAACGACGCTTCGCACAACATTGTGGAGGTTAGTACGGCGACTGTGACAACGGAAGGCGGAGTCACCACCTATACGGCGACGTTCACCAATTCTGTCTTTAAGACGCAAACTTATACGTATGTACCCGCAGCATCCATTACGGTCACGATGTCCGAGTACGGATTCCTGTCACTCTATGCGGACAAGGCGTACATTGTTCCTTCCGGTCTGAAGGCCTACATCTATACAGGCATCAGTGGCAGGAATCTCACTTACAAGATGCTGAATGTCATTCCGGCTTATACGGGTGTGTTCTTTGAGGGCAATCCCAACACGACCTATACGTTGTATGAGACGACCACCACGGCAACTTATCCGGAGAATATGCTCAGCGGCAGGTTGACGGAAGAAGTGGTACCCAACGATGGTAATGTGCATTACATCTTGACACGTTTGGAAGGCACTAACAAGGGCGGTCTGTACTGGCCCAAGGGAACGGTTAACGGTGTCGGAGCGTTCACGTGCAAAGCCGGCAAGGCTTATCTCACCATCCCCGCTTCAGCGGGTGTCGCCCCAAGGTATTTCACTCTGCGCGGACAGGCTTGCGAGGAGGTGACAGCTGTTGATGAAGTTGAGGCGGATGGCGACGGCAGGTACTACGATGTACTCGGTCGCGAGGTACGTGACCCGCAGCCGCAGCAGATATACATCCGCAAAGGACAGAAAGTTCTGTACATTGGCGAATAACCGTTGAGGAACTGTTTTTTCAATCCCCCGCAGGAGTCCCTTGCGGGGGATTTTTTTTTCGGTTTGTGTGAGTGGAGGAATTTCCGTACTTTTGTCGCGAATTTATAAATCATAACAACTATGTTCAGCGGAATAGTGGAAGCCATGGCGCAGGTAGTGCGCATTGAGAAAGAGCAGGAAAACAAACATTTTACGTTTCGCAATCCCTTCATTCAGACAGCAAGTCGGTCTGCTGCGGAGCGTCTGGAAATTGACCAGTCCGTATCGCACAACGGCGTGTGCCTGACCGTGGTGCGCAATGATGGAGATCTTTACACGGTCACGGCAATGCAGGAGACGCTGCGGCTGACCAATCTGGATCTGCTTAAAGAAGGCGATTGGGTGAATGTGGAGCGTGCCATGTCGTTGGACAAACTGCTGGACGGGCATATCGTGCAGGGTCACGTGGATCAAACGGCGGAGTGCATAGAGGCACGCGAGACGGACGGCAGTTGGTACTACCGTTTCCGCTACGACAGCAGCGAGGAGATGATACGCCGTGGCTATTTCTGTGTGGACAAGGGGTCAGTGAGCATCAATGGCGTTAGTCTGACGGTCTGTGAACCGGACGTAAGGGACGGCAAAGGCTATGTCAGCGTCTGCATCATCCCCTATACCTATCAGGTGACCAATTTCCAGTACATCAAACCCGGCACAATTGTCAATATAGAGTTTGACATTATCGGCAAGTATATTGCCCGTATGAACCAGTTGCTGCGGTAAAAAATAGTTTTTTTGCACTTTGCGTGTATTATTCTGTCTTTTACATTACCTTTGCGCGTTTTATATTATTAATTGTGTCAATATGAACGAAGTAAGTTTCCAATTGGGTGTTCAGGTTGCCGGTGTGATGCAGCAGTATGGCATACAGGAACTGGATTATGATGCGTTCCGCCGTGGTGTGGAGCAGACTCTCAATGCGGGTAGGAACGCGAAGGCGGACGGCGAGAAGTTCCTTGCGGAGAACGGCAAGCGCGCGGAGGTCACGACAACCGCCAGCGGACTGCAGTACGAGGTGCTGGAAGCCACAATCGGTCAGAAGCCGAAAGCCACCGACACCGTGAAGGTACACTACGAGGGTACGCTGATTGACGGCACGGTGTTCGACAGCAGTTACCGTCGTGGCAAACCCATTAAATTCGGTCTTAATCAAGTCATAAAAGGTTGGACGGAAGGACTGCAACTTATGTCCGTCGGTTCGAAATACAAACTCTATATCCCTTATCAACTCGGCTACGGCGAGCAGGGCGCAGGCGGAAGCATCCCCCCTTATGCCGCGCTGGTCTTTACGGTAGAGCTGCTTGGTATTGAATAGGACGGAGATGGCATTTCCACTTGTTCGGAAGAAAACATACTCGAAAACAATCAAATATAACTATCAAAAAACAATGAAAAAGACTATTTATTTGTTCGCAGCCGCACTGGTTATGGTTAGCTGCGGAAGTTCGTACAAGGCGCAGGACGTGGTACTTAACGATGTGCAGGACTCTGTTAATTATGCGCTGGGTTATGTGAATGGAGCGATGCTGAAGATGCAGCAGCTTCAGCAGGACAGCAGCGATGCGGCGATTGCCGAGTTCATTGATGCGCTCCAACGCGGATACGACGGCAAGGTGGAGGAACTGAGCGAAGCGGCTTCCGTGGGAAAGAACATCGGAATGGCGGTTAAGTCGTTTGAGAAAAGCGGTCTGGCGGAGAACAAAAAGTGGCAGCTCAACGAGAGAGTGTTGCTGCAGGGTATGGTGAACGGTATGAACGGAGACACCGCCGTAATGAACAGCGATGCCGCCAAGGAGTACTTCCAGTCGCAGTATCAGGCATCAATGATGGCGAATGATTCCGTTGAGGCGGGCAAAGCCATCAAGGGCAAATGCCCCGACAAGGTGAAAGCCGTAGCGCTGAAGGACTTCACGGACAGCATCAACTATGCGTTTGGTCTGATGAACGGCAGCGAGATCAAGATGTACGTGCTGGCATCTGATTCCACAGGCGAGGAGCAGAAAGAGTTTGTCAGACAGGTGAACAAAGCCCTCAAGATGAATGTTATCAATCTCCAGATGGTGAATATGGGTGAGCAGATCGGTAAGACCATCAAGGAGCAGGAATCCACGGGGCTGGTAGGCGAACCCAAACTGGAAACCCGTTTCCCGCTTATCAAGCAGGGGTTCATCAACGGTATGAAGGGGCACGACACCCAGTTTGACCAGCAGACTGCCGGCGAGTTCATCCAGACAACTATCAATTTCCTCAAGTACGGCGACACCAAAGGGGAGGGCGAGCGTTTCCTCGAAGCCAACAAACTGAAGGAAGGCGTGCAGGTTACGGAAAGCGGTCTCCAGTATGAGGTTCTGACGATGGGCAAAGGGAAGAAGCCGGAGGCGACCGACCGCGTTAAGGTGCACTACCACGGCACACTGATTGACGGTACTGTGTTTGACAGCAGCGTGGATCGTGGCGAGCCGACATCTTTTGGTCTGAATCAGGTAATCAGTGGTTGGACAGAAGGTTTGCAATTGATGCCCGTAGGGTCGAAGTTCCGTTTCTATATCCCGCAGGAGTTGGGTTACGGTAGCCGTGCCACCGGAAATATTCCGCCTTACAGCACGCTTATCTTTGATGTGGAGTTGCTGGAGATAGAGAAGTAACAGATCAGACGCATACTATGATGTAGCGGCAATGGGAATTATAGCACGACAGTCGTTGCGAGGCACTATCGCCACATATATAGGCGTGGCGATAGGTTTCGTAACGACTTTTTTTGTGCTCACGCGTTTCCTTACAGCCGAGGAGATTGGTCTGGCGCGTGTCCTCATCGATTCCGCCACGCTGCTGGTCGGTCTGGCTCAATTGGGTAGTTCGTCTGCCATCATCCGCTTCTTTCCTTACTTCAAGGACAAGGCTAACAACCACCACCATGGCTTCTTTTTCTGGACACTGGTGATTCCACTGGCGGGTTTCCTCCTCTTCGCGCTGGTATTCCGGCTGTGCCGGATGCCGGTGGAACATTGGTTCGGCGAAAAATCTCCTCTCTTTGTCGATTACTGGTATTTCGTTTTGCCGCTGGCGTTTTTCATGCTTTATGAGACGGTGTTCGAGAGCAACGCCAACGTGCTGATGCGCATTGTGGTACCCCGTGCCGTCCGTGAGGTGGGAGTGCGTCTTGGACTGCTGGTGTCATATCTGATGTATGCCTTCCGTCTGCTGTCAATGGACGGCTTTGTTGTGGCTCTGTGTGTCACTTATGCGCTTGCCAGTCTGATTAACGTCGTGTACGTGTGCCATATCGGGCATATACGTTTCGGTCCGGACATTCCTTTTCTGCGTGCCAACAGGCCGCTGATTGTCTCGTATTTTCGCTATATGGCTTTTCTGGTGCTGTCCGCTCTTGCATCCGTTTTCGCGCCTATGCTGTCATCTTTCTTCGTGACCGCCAAGATGGGGTTGGACTATACAGGAATCTTCGCCATCGCCACCTATATGGCGGTGATGGTGTCCATACCCTACCGCTCGCTTACAGCCATTGCCTCGCCCCAACTGGCATCCGCGCTCAAGGAGAGGGATAACGCCGGCGCGCAGCGGTTGATGCGGCAGGTTACCAATTCGATGCTGCTGGTCGGAAGCCTCATTTTTCTGCTTTTGTGGGTCAATATAGACCTTATCTTCCATATCCTTCCCAACGGGGAAACGTATGCTTTGGCACGCCGGACTGTTTTCATTCTGGGTCTCTCACAACTGCTGCTGGCTACGGTGCAGGTGTCGGTCACGGCACTGACGTACGGGAGGTATTACGGCTTCACACTGCTCTTCTCGCTGGTGCTGACCGTATCAGCCATAGTGCTTAACAATTGGCTGATACCGAGATATGGGATGAACGGTTCGGCTTTGAGCAACCTGTTATCCTATATGTTGTACAGTGTGCTGGTGGTTGGAGTGGTATTCCGCAGGATGCGTCTGTCACCTTTCTGCGGTACGGAAATTGGGACGCTGGCTCTCTTGGGCGGAGTGCTTGTACTTAACTACCTGTGGATGTGTTTTCTGCCGGATGGTAGTGTGTGGTTAGGCAGTATTTTGCGTAGCGTGGTGCTGATAGGGGGATTCTGTCTGATTGCGTATAAATGTAGTTTATCGGAGGAAATCAATGCGTTACTTCATTCGTTTTTCGTACGTCGGCACTGATTTCCACGGTTCGCAGTATCAACCAAACGGCGTGACGGTACAGGAGGTGATGGAGAGGGCGATGGCCACTCTCCTGCGCGCACCTGTCACTCTGACTTTCGCGGGACGGACAGACGCGGGTGTGCATGCTCAGGAGATGTGGGCACACTGGGATTGGGATGCAGGCGATGAAGGGACGATACGTCCGCTTCCCGGTTTGCCAAATCTGGCGGCGCGGCTTAACAGTCTGCTCCCGCATTCGATAGCCGTGCATGGGATTGTACCCGTCCGGGAGGATGCTCATGCGCGGTATAGTGCGCTGTCGCGCACATACGAGTATTATTTGGCTGCCTGTAAGAATCCTTTCCTGTACGGTCGTGTAGCGCGGGTAGCTGCCGGATTGGATTTCGGGCGGATGAATGAGGCGGCACGGCTGCTGATTGGCAGACACGACTTCGCGTCTTTCTGCAAGGTGCATACGGATGTCAAAACCACATTTTGCACCGTCCGGCATGCCAAGTGGGAGCAGACAGGTGGAGAGGAAGCCGTTTTTACGATAGAGGCTGACCGTTTTCTGCGGAATATGGTACGTGCCGTGGTCGGCACGCTCTTTGAGGTGGGGCGAGGAAGAATGACAGCCGGTCAGTTTGCCGAAGTAGTGGCTGCAAGAAACAGGTGTGCCGCCGGTCAGTCCGCCCCCGCAGAAGGGTTGTATCTGGTGAAAGTGGAATATCCGGAAGATATATTTGTAAAAGGATGAGAAGAGCGTTGCGCATAGCGGGAGTGATTCTGCTCTCTGTCGGGCTGCTGGCAGGGACGGTGGCTGTTTTGCTGCGCAGCGAAAGAGTGCAGACGGCAGTAATAAGGCTGATTACCGGTCAGTTGTCAGAACGGCTGGATGCGGACATACAGATACGCCGTTTCCGGTTCCGCTTTCTGAACCGTCTGCTGTTGGAGGAGGTTTATATGAGCGACCGGCAGGGGGACACGCTGGTGTGGATACCCCGGCTGGACATCCGTTTCAATCCTGTGGCACTGCGGAAAAACGAACTGGATTTCACGTCTGTCAGTATAGAGAATCCCTATGTGTCGCTGTGGGAGGACACGTGCGGAGCCAACTACGGTTTCCTCGTAGATGCCTTCTCTCCCGCATCTCAGGAACAGCCCTTTGATATGCCGCTGCGAGTGAGAAGTGTCGCTGTCAGTCAGGCCCGTATCCGTTACAATTTCGTGCCTGCCGGCTATGATGTGCAGGTATTTCCATTGGATTTGCAGCTCCGTCTGCCTGTCTATTCGGCGGACAGCGTGCAGGCTGTTGTGGATCGTCTGTCCGTCCGTGTCTGTCTGCAGGATGTGGATGCCGTGGCGGAAGGGGTTTTCCGCGGCTCGACAGACTCGCTGATAGCGGACGGATTGAATTTCTCTTACAGGGGGTATCCGATGCTTGCAGGAAGGTTTAGAATCCGGCATCCGCTTCAGCGTGATCGGCTTATGACGGAAATTGATTGCGATGATCTGTATTGCAACCGCATCTTGTTACAGGATTTGTTGACCGATTTTCTGCACCGTCCCGTTCAGTTGCCTGATGAGATGTCGTATTTCGGGGATATTCATTATCGCGGGAATATAGGAGGGCGATTGGATAATCTTTCGCTCAATGGTGCTTTTAGTACGGATATAGGGTCGGTTTTCACCCACGCGCAACTTCGTACTGACACCGCTTTCTCCGATATTAGGCTCGTTGGTCAGGTAGGGACAGAGCATCTCCGTCTTCACCAACTGGTGCCAAGTGTGCCGCTCGGAGACCTTTCAATGCAAGGTAACGTGGACGTGCGTTACCAAAAAGGAAAGCCCGTGGAGGCGCAAGGGACTGTTGATGTGAGAAGTTTTGTCTTTAAGGATTATACATACCGGGATTTGCGGTTGCAAGCCTCCTTGTCAGACAATACGGTTTGTGGCGTTCTTACTTCCGATGACCCGAATATGGATGTGTCGCTTTCCGGCAGTCTGCGTCTGAAGGCGGATAATCCGGCAGTCAATGCACAGTTACAAATCAACCACCTTCGTCTGGGCTGTCTGCATCTGCTGCCTGATGTGAAGAATCAGGATCTGCGGTTGCATGCGGACTTGGACTTGGTTGCAAAAGGGGATAAAAAGACCTGGGCGGACAACCTCAACGGACGGCTTTCTGTCGAGTCGTTCCTTCTTGCCAATAACGGCAGTCAATGTGCCATGCAGGAGATGACTGTCCAGCTGACTGGAAACGGGAAAGAGAACAGTCTGCAATGCGTCTCGGATTTTGTAAATGCCGGCATCAAGGGGAAGTTTCGTTGGACCACTCTTCCTCAGACCCTGTATCAGTACGCTTATTCGCTATTTCCGTGTCTGATGCAAAAACCGCCCGCAAAGCATAAGCCTAACGACCTCGATTTCTACTGCAATATCCATCATGCAGACAGTATAGTCCGTATATTGACCCAAAAGGATATCCGTCTGCCGGACAAGCAGACATTCAAGGGATTTATTCATGAGTCGGAAAGCAAGCAAGGGTTGCAGATGCTGGTGCCGACACTTGCCAGCCGCCAACTGGAAATCAGAGATATTACGCTCTCTATGGCACAGCAGAAGGACAAAGCCACACTTGCGCTGTCGCTTGTTGAACATCCTTTGCTAAATGATTCGTCACGGCTCAGAGTGGAGGACACGGAAACAAGTATCTTGTTGGATGCCTGTCGTGACTCGCTGTTCCTGACTTGTCGTTTCTCAGAAACAGATGCCGCCCGTCCGGCATCTGAGGTACAGGCTTTGGCGCGTCTTGACCGCTATGCCGGACATCCTTTTGCCAGTGTTCACATTTTACCTTCGTCTTTCCTCTTCAGGGACACGTTGTGGACACTTGATGAAGCGCGTGTGGAATATGCCGCAGTGGATACAAGCGTTACTGTCACCGGTTTCGCTCTTTCCAGTCCTTCGCAGTTCATCCGTGCCAACGGCATTGCCTCCCCTCGTATGACCGATTCTGTACGGATAGACATGAATAAAGTCCGTTTAGGGTATGTTATGCGCAATTTCGACCTCGA
This sequence comes from Bacteroidales bacterium UBA1253, assembly GCA_002308815.1. Taxonomy (GTDB): domain Bacteria; phylum Bacteroidota; class Bacteroidia; order Bacteroidales; family Paludibacteraceae; genus Colicola. The sequence goes on along the minus strand of DBVX01000089.1, from coordinate 27,753 downwards.
AAGGGCTATTACCGCCGATGGTGAAATGACGGGGTGGGTGACGCTGTATTCGCTGCTATCCGGACCGATGCTTGAAGCAAAAGTGCACATGCCGGACGGGTATCTCAACAGCACGTTGTTGGGATCTGTTGATGCCACGGCTTCTCTGGATCGCGACAATAAGCAGATACTGATAGGCGGCTTGGCGAGACAGGACAACCGCACCATAGTGGATTTGAAGGGAAAAGTCATCCCCGAAGAAAAGTATTGGGAACTGGATATGAAACTTGACTCCGCCGATCTTCACCTGATCAACCATTGGACCAGCCGTATCCTGTCCGACATAGGCGGCAGGGGCTATGGTTGGTTGGGGGTTTACGGCCGCCATTATGAAACGTGGGTTCGTGCCCGTCTGCTGGGAAGAAACGCTCATCTTACCGTACCAGCCACCAATGTGCGATACACATTCACAGACTCTGTAATTCTTGACACTGCCTATATCGCTTTCCCGCATATCCGTGCGCGTGATGACGAAGGAAATTGGGGAACTCTTGACGGAAAGGTCACGCACTGTATGTTTGAAAGAGATTTCGCGTATGATCTGCGTATCAATGCGCGCAATATGATGGTACTTGACCTGCCTTACCAGCCGCAGCAGCGGGTCTATGGCAAGGTGTATGCCACTGGCGATGTACACATATACGGAGATGATGTGAAAGGGACATTTCTGGATGCCAATGCTGCGACACGCGGCAAATCCGACTTCTATTTCAATACAGGAGTCGCTTCCGAGGCAGCCGACAACAGTTTTATTGAGTTTTCCCAACCCGAAGCGACCGAGTCCCGACCCGTGCTTTCCGAAGAGTCTGCGCGGCTGACCAACCCGTTTCTGATGAATCTCAATCTGGATGTGACACCAGCCGCCACTGTGCATCTGCTTTTTGATTCCCGTACGGGCGATGGCATTGCCGGAAAAGGGAATGGGAACCTGCGTCTTAGATGGGATGCTGAACGGTCGGATGTGCAGCTTTACGGAGCCTATACCATCCGGCAGGGATTGTTCTCCTATACAGCCGCCAATATTATCCGCCGCGATTTCCGCATAGCCGATGGCTCAACCATTATTTGGAGCGGTGAACCGGTGGCTCCTATGCTGGATGTTGCGGCCCGTTACGCTGTTACCGCCTCTCTGCGAGACCTCTTTGGCAGCGATGTTTCCCAACTGGCCACCAACCGCCCGTCCGTACCGGTGGAATGCCTTGTTTATCTCACTGATCGTCTGACCAATCCCACCCTCCGTTTTGGCATCGAACTTCCGCATTCCGACGAAACGGTGTCATCGCAGGTCAAGTCGGTCATAAACAGCGATGAGATGCTGATGCGGCAGGTCATCTATCTGCTGGTCTTCAATCGTTTCTTCACGCCTGAATATATGCAAACGGCTACATCCGGCATCAATGATACATATTCGCTTCTCTCATCCACTGTGACAGGGCAGATCAACTCGTGGCTGTCTCGTGTGACGGATATGGTTTCCATAGGTTTCAATTTCCGAACAGACGGTGAAGGGGAATCCGCCAGTCAGGAATATGAGACACAATTTCAGATTCGTCCTATCAACCGTTTGAGTATCAACGGAAATGTAGGTTATCGCTATAACGACTTGAGCAACCGTCCGTTCTTCGGCGATGTGGACATAGAGTATGAACTGACCGATGACGGCAAACTGCGCGTCAAAGGATTCACTCATACGGTGGACAAGTACTCGCTCAAGCAGGCGAATACAGTGCAGGGGGTAGGGCTGATTTACCGGCATGACTTCAACTGGGGGGATGCCGGACGCAAGGCCGCCGCACGTCGCATACGGAAGCAGGAGCGCGAGCGGAAGAATCAGGAGGATAGTAGGACAAAAAAGTGAGAATAATCAATCAGACAAGATGTTAATAAAATGTTTTTCAGCAGCAGTACAGGGAATCCGCGCCGAGGTTGTTACCATTGAGATGCACGCTGTACCCGGAATAGATTTCGTGCTGGTCGGTCTGCCCGATACGGCTGTGAAAGAGAGCCGCGACCGTATCCGATCGGCTCTGCAGGTGAACGGATTCACCTTGCCGGTCAAGCAGCTGACGGTGAATATGGCACCCGCAGATCTGCGTAAGGAGGGAACGGGTTTTGACCTGCCGTTGGCCATCGGCATCCTGTGTGTGGGCGAGCATCTGAAGACAACCCTTCTGGAGCGTTACCTGCTTCTTGGCGAACTCAGTCTGGATGGTACGCTACAGCCCGTTCACGGTGTGCTGCCAGTGGCTCTCTGTGCGCGGGAAAACGGTTTTCGCGGATTGATTGTCCCGGCCGGAAACGCGCGCGAGGCTGCTGTAGTGGACGGACTGGAGGTTATACCGGCTGTAACGTTGATGGAAGTGGTACGCTTCCTGCGCGGCGAGCAAACCATAGCCCCGATAAAGGTCAATGCGAAGGAGGAATTCCTCCGTACAGGCTACGCTGCCGATCAGGATATGGCGGATATTCGCGGGCAGTATGAGATGCGGCGGGCTATGGAGGTGGCTGCGGCTGGTGGACACAATATGCTGATGATAGGTCCTCCCGGGTCGGGTAAGTCGATGCTCGCCAAACGTCTGCCGACCATTCTGCCTCCTTTGACCTTGGATGAGGCGTTGGAAACAACTGCCATCCATTCGGTGGCGGGCCTGCTGCCGCCCAATCAGGCTTTGGTTTCCACCCGTCCATTCCGTTCTCCCCACCATACGGTAACCGATGTGGCACTTATCGGCGGAGGCAACAACCCCCGACCGGGGGAAATCAGTTTGGCACATAACGGAGTCCTCTTCCTTGACGAGGTGCCCGAATATAAGCGGGCAACACTGGAGGTGCTGCGCCAGCCGCTGGAGGACAGACATATAGTCGTCGCGCGGCAGAAACGGACCGTCGATTATCCCGCATCCTTTATGCTCGTGGCGGCGATGAACCCCTGTCCTTGCGGACATTACGGCGACTCGCAGCATACCTGCACATGCACGCCCGCACAAATCCAGCGGTACAAGAGCCGCATCAGCGGACCGTTGCTTGACCGCATTGACATTCAGTGCTATGTGCAGGCTGTCCCGTTTGAGACACTTCACAGTCAGGAACCCGGCGAGTCAAGTGCCACAGTAAGGGAGAGGGTGATGAAAGCCCGGCAAATACAGCAGACCCGTTTCCAAGGAACGCCTGTATATTGCAACGCGCAGATGACGACCAGAATGGTGCGTCAGTTCTGTCAGACGGATGCGCAGGGTTCTGCCATGCTTGAACAGGCTATAACAAAAAACGGCCTGTCGGCTCGCGCCTACGACCGTATTCTGAAAGTGGCCCGTACCATAGCCGATCTCGAAGGAAGCGACAGGATTGAACCGGCTCATATATGGGAAGCCATCAACTATCGCGTGCTGGACAAGAACAATTGGACGGACTTTTAACCCCTTGTCAGGCGGGCGGAAGCGTGCCGTTGTCCACCACTTCGGTGGAGAAATACATCTTCAATACCAGAAGAGCGATGATGATTTGCGCTGCCAGAATGATGGGAAGAAGCACCTTGAACTCCTTGTGATGCCGTTTGTGATGGAAGATAATCATCCCTAATATCTCCCCTATGCTGCCGCCCAGAATGGCAAAAGTAAGGAACGTGTGAGAACTGATGCCGTGCGCGTGATGGTGGCGTTTGTGCTCCTGCTTGTCCACATAGAACATAATGAGCGTCACCGCATTGATGAAAATGAAGTAGATAAGGACAATATACAAATCTTTCGTCATAACCGGTGTGTTTTATGCTTTCTTTTTAGGAATGTTTTGGATGTATTCGTGAATGGCTTTCGCCGCTTTTCTTCCGTCGGACATGGCGAGAATCACCGTGGCTCCTCCGCGTGTTATGTCGCCGCCCGCAAACAGGGTAGGGATGGACGACTGCAAGGTGTCCTCGTTCACTTCAATAGTCCCTTTTCTGCTGACAGCCAGACCTTCCACCGATTGCGGGATGATTGGATTGGGTGACACCCCGACTGCCACGATTACCAAATCGGTTTCTATGGTAACAGTCTTACCCTCTATGGGAACGGGGCTTCGTCTGCCTGATTCGTCCGGCTCGCCGAGCGTCATCACCTGTAGTACGGCTTCTTTGACCCGTCCCTGCTCGTCCGCGTGGTAGGCGATGGGGTTATGGAGCGTAAGGAACTCTATGCCCTCCTCTTTGGCGTGCCGCACCTCCTCAATGCGTGCGGGCATTTCCTCCTCGCTGCGGCGATAGACTATTGTCGCACGCTCCGCTCCAAGACGTTTGGCGGTGCGCACCGCGTCCATTGCCGTGTTGCCGCCGCCTACGACAATGATATGTCTTCCGTATAGCAAAGGCGTGTCGCTGTCCGCAGACGAAGCGTCCATCAGATTGACGCGCGTCAGGTACTCGTTGCAAGAAAGCACGCCGTTCAGGTTTTCGCCCTCTATGCCCATAAAACGCGGCAGACCGGCTCCCGAACCCACAAAGACGGCTTCGTAGCCCATATCGTACAAATCCTGCACGGTCAGAGTCTTGCCGATAATCGTGTCCGTCTCAAACCGGACACCCATCCGCCCCAAAGCGTCTGTCTCTTTGTCCACAATGCGGTTGGGTAGACGAAATTCGGGGATTCCGTACCGGAGCACTCCGCCTATTTCGTGCAACGCTTCGAACACGGTGACATCGTAACCCCATTTGGCGAGGTCACCTGCGCAGCTCAATCCCGCCGGACCGCTGCCCGCTATCGCTATCTTGATGCGGTTCGTTTTGTCCGTAGAGTGTGTTGTTTCTATAATGTTGTCTGTAGCGTTGTCTGCGGCAAAGCGTTCCAGATAGCCTATCGCCACTGCCTCGTGCCCCATCTTGAGGTGGATGCAATGCGCCTCGCACTGCTTTTCCTGCGGGCAGACACGTCCGCATACCGCAGGCAGCGAACTTGCCTCACGGATTACCGTTGCCGCCTTGTTCACTTCGCCCTGTTCCAGATGCTTGATGAAACGCGGAATCTCTATATGCACGGGACATCCTTCCACGCAGGTCGGGTTCTTGCAGTTGAGGCATCGGTGCGCCTCTGTTACCGCCTGCTCGTAAGTCAGTCCCTGATTGACCTCCTGACGAAGCGAACGAACACGTGCCTCGGCTGGCAGTTCGGGCATCTTGACCCTCGGAAGAGCGGCACGCTCCTTGGCTGTCATCGGTTGAATGGACTGTTTGTATTGTTCGTAGGCTGCGGCTTCTTCGGGTTTGTACGAGCGCAGGCGGCCCAACAACTCGTCAAAATCCACCTGATGCGCGTCAAACTCCGGACCGTCCACGCAGACGAAGCGTGTCTTCCCGCCCACCGTCACGCGGCAGGCTCCGCACATACCTGTGCCATCGACCATAATGGTGTTCAGACTCGCTTCGGTGGGGATTCCGTACCGGGCGGTAGTCAGTGCCACAAACTTCATCATTATGGCGGGACCGATAGTGACGCATTTATCAACTTTTTCGCGTTGTGCCACCTGTTCGACACCCACGGTGACAACGCCTTTCTGACCCATCGAACCGTCATCGGTCATCACAATCACCTCGTCGGAGCATTCTTCCAGTTCGTCCTTGAGGATGATCAGTTCCGCCGTCCGCGCGGCAAGCACCGTAATGACGCGGTTGCCCGCTTGTTTCAATGCCTGCGCGATAGGGAGCATCGGAGCCGCTCCCACACCTCCGCAAGCGCAGACGACCGTGCCGAAATGCCGTATGTCGGTGGCTTTGCCAAGAGGTCCCACCACATCGTGCAGACTGTCTCCAACCTCCTTTTGGCAGAGCTTGGCACTGCTCACGCCCACGTTCTGCGCCACCAGCGTTATCGTCCCTTTCTCCGTATTGGCATCCGATATGGTCAGCGGCATACGTTCCGAACGGTCATCCACCCGGACGATAACGAAATGTCCCGCTTTTCGGACACGGGCTATACGGGGGGCTTCCACCTCTATCTGTACCACTTGTGGCGAGAAAAAACGTTTGCGGACAATCTTGTACATATCGTTAGGGATGCTTTGTCGCTGAAATCAGAAATACTTGACCGTTTCCCCCTGTATGGAGGTCAGCAGGTTGTTGGCAAGACGGCTCGCTCCGAAGCGGAAACTGCGGTTGTTGAGCCAGTCCAGTCCCAGCACCTCCTTGACTATGGTGTAGTGGGCGACCGCCTCATCAGTGGTGCTTACTCCGCCCGCAGGCTTAAAGCACACCTTCTGACCCGTTTTCTCCTTCCATGCACGTATGGCACGGCACATCACGTAACTTGCCTCCGGCGTGGCGTTGACGGCGATTTTGCCGGTGGAGGTCTTGATGAAATCCGCTCCCGCAGCCATCGCCAGAACAGCAGCGCGATGGATGTTCACGGCGGATTGCAGCGCGCCGGTTTCCAGTATCACTTTCAGGTGCGCGTCACCGATGGCGGCTTTGATTTCGCTGATTTCGTCGGTTACGTCATCGTATTTTTCTTCAAGGAACTTGCCCACGGACAGAACGATGTCTATCTCCGTCGCGCCGTCTTTTACCGCTAACGCGGCTTCCGCCACCTTGACCTCCGGGAAAGTCTGTGAGGCGGGAAAACCACCGGCTACGGCGGCTATGCCGATGTTGGCGGTCAGGTTCTTGCGGACTGTTTCAACCATAGCCGGATAGACACAGATGGCGGCAACGTTGCCCAGTCCGGGGAAATGCTGCGGGAAAGCGTTCACACATTCGGTCATACGGGCGACTTTTTCCATCGTGTCATCCACATTGAGAGTGGTGAGGTCAATCAGGTTGAGGCACTGCTCCCATACTTGCCGGTTGTTATTCTCTTCCTTATGGGCTTGCAGCAATTCCGATGTGGCTTGTTTAACCTGTTCATCGCTCATCGAAAAAGGATAGGCGGCAAACAGCTGTTCAAATTTATTCATGGTAATCAGTTGTTGTTCGTTTGAAACATCTTAATCGGGAAGTCTTCCCATAATGGTCTCGTTGCCGTGAACCAAGTCTCCCACCTCCACTTCCATCTCCGTGTCAACGGGCAGGTACATATCCACGCGTGAGCCAAGTTTGATAAAACCCATGTGCTGGTTGCGCTTCACCTCCATTCCGGGTTTGGCATAGGTGACTATCCGCCGTGCCATAGCACCCGCCACCTGTCTGACCGCTATCTGCACGCCGCTCGAATGCTCCAGCACCACCAGACTGCGTTCGTTCTCCGTGGATGACTTGGGCAGCCATGCCCCTTTGTGACGGCCTTTCTGGTGTGTGCTCACAAGCACCTTGCCTTCTACGGGATACCAGTTGGCATGCACGTTGAAAGGCGACATGAAGATGCTTACCTGAAGCCGCTCGTCGTGGAAGTACTCGTTCTCCATAACCGGCTCAATCACCACCACCCGTCCGTCCGCCGGAGCAATCAGGAAGTTGGGGTCATCCACCTCGATGACACGCATCGGATTGCGGAAGAAAAAGGTTATGAAAATGCAGATCAGCAGCGAGAGAAGCAGAATAATGGCGAAAATCCAAACAGCGGTATAGAGGAACACCACCGTATTGATGGCAATCAGAATGGCGTAGGTGATGAGCAGCATCCGCCTGCCTTCACGATGGATATGCGTTCTCATACAACGTCTCCTTTCTCCCATTCCTCGTATGGGAACTGCGCCAGCATGTCGGCAGCCTGATCCAGCCCGCTCTGCAGTTTCTTCTCAATCATCATGCGGAACATAAAGGGGATGTCGGCTTCCACGGTCAGTTTGATGCGGGTGTCCTGTGGCGCGACCTCCTTCATCTGTATCCACATCGTCACGGGTACCGGGCTGTTCTCCACGCCGTACTTGACCACCTTGTTCTCCTCCTTGTCGGCGATGAAGATGCCTATCTTCTGTCCCAGTCCGTTCACTTTGACCCGGATGTGATCCGCCTCAATCTCCATCTCCTGTATCTTGTCCTGCGGAATCCTGTCGCGTACCCTCTCAAGGTTCTTCATGTTGCCCAGCACACGGTAGATGCTTTCCGCACTGTTGGCGGATTGGGTGATATGGCTCTCGTATTTCATAATATGAATTGCTCTTTCATGTGGGAAAGTCGCAAAGGTACTGCCAACGGGGCGGATGTACAAACCTTTTTACCATTTTTTCTCGTAATACTTGTTTGTGCGCGGAGTGAGGAACCATTTGAGGGGGACTTTGGCGAGATAGATGGACGCTTTCGGCGTGGCGTGGCGCGAGTAGTAGGTTACCCATATCTCGTCACCGACCACCAGCATTCCGGGGTAACTGTTGTCGTCTCCGCCGGAGGGCAGCAGGCACACCTCCTCGAACTTGCCGTCAGGTTTGCCCTTGAGCATCATCATCTTTTCGGAACCGTACAGCGAGCGTGTGCCTACCGCTAATGTGCTATCGTTCAGCACCAGATAGTTCGGTCCGCCCAAGATGATGTTCATCTCCGTCCATTCCCATTCGGTGTATGGCGGACGGCTCACGCCCCACATACCGTGCTTCTCGCCTTCCTCCGTGCGGACCATCATCGTCATCGTCCCGTCTGACAGGAAACGGACGGTCGTCTCGTTGGGGAAATGCTCCAGTCCGAGATTGGTGACCAGATCATAGTGAACGCCGTCCGTTGTCTTCATCAGGGCGAAGTGGCTGCCGNNACTGCCGTAGATTACGCCGTAGCCAATTCCTTCGTGCCATGTCACGCGCCACAGCCATTCATTGTTCTCGTTCACGCGCGGATCCAGCACGATGGGCTGTATGTCGCTGTACGTCCTGCCGTCTTCCGTGAAGCACACTTTGGGGGTCAGGTGACGCTTGCCTTGTTCATCCACGGATGCGCCGCCGAACAGCAGCATCATCCGTCCGTCCGGCATCAGGTGCAGCTTGGGGTCGCGCAGGTCGATGCCCTCCTCACGGAACTCCGCCACCGAGTGCCATTTCTTTCCGTTCTTGGAGGCGATCACGCGGATGCGTCCCGCTGTGGTCCAGTCTTCGGCTTTGAAATGGTGGGCGGTCGCCTCACGGAAAGTGCAGTAGTACATTCCCTTGTACTTCACTAGCGATGTGAAGGCGCAGTAATCGCCCTCCCAGATGCGGTTGACTTCGACACTCAGTTTCTCCGCCCGTGCCGCCGTCAGCGCGCACAGGCATAACAGGATAATTCCGATTCGTTTCATAGTGGTTTTGGTTTATGTTTGTTGGTTATGTTTGCAGTTCACTTATTATTTCTTCATCTGCGGGAAGCCATTTGACGGTAGTTAATTCTGACGCGGGAAGCCAGCGTGCCGCGTCGTGTTCTTTTAATGTAACCGTTCCTTGCAAGGTGCAGCGGAAGCAGTGCATTGTCAGATGGAAGGCGGGATAGTCATATTCAATCGTCTTCAGCAGTCCTCCGACATGTATATCCGCATCCAACTCCTCGCGTATCTCGCGTTTCA
>DBVX01000089.1:9699-18269 GCA_002308815.1 Bacteroidales bacterium UBA1253 | reverse complement strand
TCCATCTTTCCGCCCGGGAACTCCCACCATTCCTTCCAGTCGCCGTACCCGCGCTGCGTGGCGAAGATGCGACCCGTTCATGACTTTGACACAGGAACTTTCATCCATTTACAGTATCTGCTCCGCGTGGTTCTTGGTATCCACCTTCTCGATGATGCGCTCAATGATGCCCTCTTCGTTGAAGACGAAGGTCTTGCGGAGCGTTCCCATGCTGGTCTTGCCATAGAGTTTTTTCTCTCCCCATGCTCCGAAAGTCTGAAGCATCTCGGTGGTCGGGTCGCTCAGCAGCGGGAATGGCAGGTCGTATTTCTCTTTGAAACGGATATGCGATGCCTGCGAGTCCTTGCTTACGCCGAACACCTGATAACCGCGTGCAAGGAAACTATGGTAATTGTCGCGGATATTGCAGGCTTCCGCCGTGCAGCCGGGAGTGGAGTCCTTCGGGTAGAAGTAAATGACTGTTTTCCGTCCGAGCATATCGCGCTCGGTGATGGTCTTGCCGGTCTCGTCTGTGACGGTAAACGCCGGCATCTTGTCGCCAATCTGTAACATAATGTTATGGTGTTTATAATTGTTGTAATAAAGCCGTGCAACCCTCTATCAAATCGTGGTAAGTCGCTTCAAAATCTCCTGTGTACCACGGATCTGCCACATTCTTATCCCTCCCCGCCCACGCCATCAGCAACGGCACCTTGTCCTGTGTGTCTTCGCCTATGATATATTGCAGCAGTCGGAGGTTACTATGGTCCATACAAATCAGATGGTCATAATGGTGGTAGTCGCTTGTAGTTATCTGACGGGCTGCGCGAGGTGTGAACGGAATGCCATTCTCCTGCAGTTTTCGTTTGGCGTGCGGGTACATGTCGTTGCCTGTCTCCTCGGAGGACACGGCGGCCGAGTCAATCTCAAACTCGTCAGCGGGAGTCCCGTCTGGATTGCCATGTCCGCCGCCTCTCAGATGCCGTCCGGAGTAGGTATATCCGGATCACCGTGGGTGAAATCCACCACATCGTCGTACTGCTGTGCCTTCTCGAGGAGCTTGCGACCGAGGGTGCCGCGTATGCTCCAAGATAGTTCAGAAAGTTCCATAGCATTTCGTTTTGATTGTCCGCCTATTCGTTTACCTCTGCGCGGATGCACGTTGGAGCACCTGCGTCATGCAATGGGCTGCGCCGTAACCGTCAATCAGGCTCTCTAATGGCACCCATTCCACGGTCACACCGGCATCAGCCAGACGCTGCTGATATGCCTCGCTCTGCCCTGCGACCGCCATGATATGTCGCGGTGTGATAGTTAGGTAGTTGTTGGCATAGTGCATCTCATCGTCGTAGTCGATAGGGATGATTTCAAAACCTCGACCACGCATAAATTCCACAAACGACACATCTTTCAGCATCAGGCTGTATGGTTTGGTGCCGGGTTCGCGCACATAGATGTTGCATGTATTAAACTCAGGCTCACCGGGCTTGGCGTTCAATCGGCTGCTGACCATGGTACACAGGTCGCGGTCAATGATGTTGAAATGCGTGTCGAGGTGCATCTGCATCTGCCAGCGTTTATGGTCATGCACCACTACAATCGTGTCGTGACCAAACGCGTCCGCCTCCATAATCTGACGGATGCCTTCTTCGTTGGTACGCATGCCGCAGCCTATCAGTGCTATCGTTCCTGCAGGGATATAATCGCCGCCTTCCAATCGTCCTTCTCCTTCTATGCGCAGAATAGGAGCAACACCCATGTGACGGTAACATAACTCAATTACATCCGTCTCCGCAGCCCGTTGAGGGGAGTTCATGCGGCAGATGATATGTCCGCAAGGAGTGGTGATACTCTGGTCGCGTGTGAAATAGAGGTTCATCAGCGGGTCGTGGATATACTCCGCAGACACGCCGGTATTGTTGTCGGTCGGGAACAACCGCACGACAGGTCGGAGCAATATACAGCGTATCAAGTCCGCACGGCTCATCTGCGCCAGTACTTCCTGCCTGTAGGCTTCTGAAGCATCACGGTCGGCATCCGGCATAGCACTGACATCGTATATCAGTTCCTTGTCTGCCAGCATACGTAAGGTGTCCAGCGACACTTCGTTGAGTATGTCAGTTACCGTATGCACACGGATGCCGTTGGCTTCCAACAAGCGGATATAACCGCGATGCTCATCTGCTGCCTTGTCCACATCGAAATAGTGCTCAAACAAGCCTGCCGAGGGATGGATAACACCATCGAACAGCTCCTGTCCGGGCGTATGCATCAGAATGACTCCGGCCTTGTCCCACTCAGCTTGCGGATAGTCCATTTCACACACCTGTTCCTGCAGACATTGCATATTGCACCCTGCCAGCATTGTTACTGTCAAAATAAATAATAACTTTTTCATTGTATAATTAATTTTAAGGGTTTAACTTTGCATCGTTGTTCGCATCAGAGTATGGAATAAGGCAGATTTTTCATTGGTCGTAAAGACCGTCAATTATGTTCCGCCCCCATACTCTTACATCTCAAAACAGGATAGTTCGATGGGCTGTTCACCAAGTAACAAGACCCCGCATTTGCAATGGATGTTCCAAGATGTATTGATGCTCAGAACTCCTCATAAATTATTTAATTGTTTTTATCACTATGATTTACATTGGTATTGATGTCAGCAAACAGACTTTCACGGTAGCTTATCCGCAGCCCAAAGGCGGGTATCGCACAGCCGAATTTTGCTGTCGCTAACAAGGTTATCCGACAGGCTTTTGCCGTTGTCAAAAGCGGAAAACCTTATATCGACGGATATGTCTCGCCTAATCCAAACTCTACTATCGTGTCAAATATCGCTTAATCTTTTGCAATTTTGAGGCTTGCAGAACCTTTATTTAATACTCCCCGCAGGGAGCGCCGTCGGCAAGGGGGTGTCGGAACACCCCCGACGAGACATAAAATGATACTTTTACACTAAATTTTGAAAAAATTCAACATAGTTCGTTGTGTTGATTATTTCCTGCTCTTACAGTTTCGCAGGTCTTGCTTATAATACAGTTTTTGTATCCTCTTCAGGTATTCATTGTCAATATGAACTTTGTAGCTAATATTCCCCTTTTCTGCTTTTTACAAATGCAAAGGTACTGCTTTTATTGGGAACATGAATAATCTATCTGCGAATTATGCAGATATGCGCATTTTTTTTGCGGCTAACACTACTTGATTGGGCGGCCGATTCAATGTCTATGAAGCGGTTCGGTGTGTATGGTGACGTGCGTCTTGTCCCCGAACCGCCCGCGCTGCCATTGCCCAATAAGCGAGGCACGGCGGTGATCCGGTCATTATGATATTATCCGCATCCACTATCTTTTTCTCTTCGTAGAACACAGGTGGCGGACTGCTTTCCTTTTTCTTTATGTCGTGGTATCCGGCTATGGCGGCGAAAAATATCATCTCCTACGCGGAGCGGAACTCTTTCTGTTATCGGCTGTTTCGTCATTAGGCAGTTCCTTGGCTTCGGTGTCCTCAATAGGACGGATGTAGTCAGAGGCTTTCAACGGCATCACGCCGCCTGCCTGCGGTAGTCCTCCACCGCCATCTGGAAAGTCTGTTCGGGGTCAATCATCTGGTCAATGCGCTGCGCCCCCACCTCGGCAAGCCAACGCTTCACAGGCTCGGCTTTCTTGCTCGGTATGGACTGAATGATGCGGAAGATACCCTCTAAATCAGCAACATCGGTCATTCTTTTCTTACCATCAGCAGCAGGCAGTTTCAACTGGTTACAATTTGTAACCGTTTCATTTCCTTCTTTGGTAAGTCTGTTTTTCAAGACCTTCCAATATGTTCGTGCTGTCTGATAGCCAGCACTGTCGGTTAATACTTGTACTACATCCACTACGGAGAAATAGTACTTTTCCTCTTTCTCATCCCACACAATGCGGATATTCTTGCCATCAAAGGCTTTTATGATTGATTCGTTAGGCATAGTAATCTGTTATGATTTTTGAGATATCGGTATTTCAATATGTCGAAGATTTCGTTATTTGTTCGTCAATTCCTGATACATCTTGAATAGTTCTGCCACGCACTCGGACTCGGTTGTTTGTCCGGGCTTGAAGCCATAGGCAGCCATTACGGCACGGTCATTCTCTTGGTGCGCTTTGCGGAGTTCGGCTTGCATACCATTTTCGTTGTATAATTCAGCCAAACTACATTCCGGATATAAAGCACGTGCATCCAAAATGGCCTGTGCCGTTTGTTCAATCTTGGCTTTCTGCGCATCGGTAGGTGTCGGGAACGGAAAATTGTTATAGACAGCCGGAGAATATCGGTAACGCATTTCTAATCGACCACATACAACGCGCATCCAAGCCATGTGAACATTACTGATTAAAATACCAAACAAGTACAAAGACGCATCAGGTATCATTTGGTTTGCATCTCCACAAATGACATCTGGCGTCATATAGCCGATAGGTATATATCGGCGCGATTCGCCACTATGACGAGGAATTATTAAATAATTTCCTTCCGGTTGACGAATTTGCGTAAATAGCATAGGAATATCTGCGTCACGCTTTACAGACGCAGTAGGACTTGCCGCGCGCATTTCACGAACTTTTTGTAACCGCTCCATAACAGGCGGCACATTGACATAGTCGTGTGGAGAGACACCTTTCAACCATAAACAATAGCGTTCCTTATTGTTGATAAACTCTTCCGCTCCCACAAAGCGCTTAATATACGCTGCTGTTTGGGGATATTTGGCGATGAGTTCATCCTTCTCTTCTTTCGTGAGGAACAGATTTCCGCCGTCCGTAGGTTGGCTGCCTTTGGTCATTCCTGGAAGTCCCGCAGTTAACATGCCTGTACGTCCTTGAACAAACACATTCGGAGCTGCAATCAAATAGCCGTTGATGTTATCTACAAAAGTAGGAATATTTGTTCCGGCAAAGAGTTTGCGAGTCTGAGTATATGGACAACAGCAGAAACCGATTATGACACAATGCACTGCTGCCATACCGAAACTTTCGCTTTTCCATTTGAAAGTTTGGTAAGCAAATGTAATGGTCAGATTTCGTTTCTCAAAGAGGGGCTTCCACATCGTTGCCACGCTCTCGCCTTGACAAATACTATTCGTACTAACAAAAGCAGCGTGAATGTTTGTTCCTTGCATCATATCTGCGGCTTTTTTGTACCATGCCGCTACGTAATCCAATTTGCCGTAGGTGTCAAATCCTTCAAAAGCAAGATCCATGTCTTCCATTTGGCTTGCTGTGCGATTTTGATGCCCCACAAACGGCGGGTTTCCCATAATGTAGTTGAGTTTTTCGGGCGCGATGACCTCACTCCAATCCATGCGCAGGGCGTTGCCCTCGTGGATATAGGCGTTCGTTTTGAGGGGCAAAAAGTCGATGGCACGACCGGCGATAGCGGATGTCTCTTTGAGCGTCTGGCTCTCGGCTATCCACAATGCCGTTTTGGCTACCGTACAAGCGAAATCGTTAATCTCGATGCCGTAGAATTGCGATATATTGACCTTAATGAGAATGTCGAACGTGAGCACGTTCTCGCCGCCGAACATGGCTTGAATGACCTTGTTTTCCAACCGACGGAGCGACAAGAATGTTTCCGTGAGGAAGTTTCCACTACCACAAGCAGGGTCGAAGAACGTGAGAGAAGCCAATTTATCTTGGAAAGCGGCAAGTGCTTGCTTGCGCACGGTCAGCGACCGAGGCGAACTTTCCCCGAACGCCACAATGTTATTAAACTCAGCGTTAAGATCATCAAGGAAAAGCGGGTCAATGACCTTGTGGATGTTCTCAATGGATGTATAGTGCATGCCGCCGCTGCGACGCGTCTCGGGGTTCAACGTGCTTTCAAACACCGCACCGAAGATAGTCGGCGATATTTCGCTCCAGTCGAAATCGTCCGAGGCATTGGAAAGGATGAGTTCTTTGAGTTCGTCGGTAAATTGCGGAATAATAACATGCTCATCGCTGAACAGACCGCCATTGACATACGGGAAGGCTTTGAGGGCATCGTCCATGTAGGGGTCGCGCGCCTCTAAAGGCGTGTCGAGAACTTGGAAAAGGTCTATCAGCGCACGGCGGATGTCCTTGGCTTGGTACTGCGCGAGGTAGTCATGGAAAGAGGTTTTGCTGTTGAACAGGCCTGCGTCCTCGGCATAGAGGCAGAACACCAAGCGCACGCACAAAATATTCAAACTTTTGAGCGTTTCCGGATTCTTCTTATCTATGTATTGCTCCAGTAGCTTATCGTAGATAACACCCACCAATTCACCTGCTTTTACTGATACCTCTTGCTCTCGTTTTAGATGCTCATTCCCTTCATCTACCAAAAATTGCAGGCGATAGTATTCCTTGCCAAGATTGGCAAGGAGGATAATCTGCGGTTCACCATTCGGTTGCTCCATGTCATACACCCAGAATTCCGCGAAATTGCAAGTCACCACCCAACGAGGGTGTTTACTAACAGGCAGACCGACAATATATTTACTCGCTTGTTGGAACGGGGTAAGCCATAGACCATTAGCTTGCCTGATGCCTTTTCCTAAGTCTTTGTCAATACTCTTCTGCTCGATGAGCACTTTGGTGGCATCTATATGACCGTCCATAAAGTTGGTGCTGTCCACCATCACCTGCTCCTCGAAGCGTATGAAGCTGTACGGGTCGCTCACTCCGAACACTTTTTGGAGCAGTTCGAGCCAGAAGCGTTGTGTGTCACCTTTCTCATAGCCTTTGCCCTGCCACTCCTGCGCGAAGTCTTTGGCGGCTTTTGCCTGTTCTGTGCTATTCATAGTTTGTTATTTCATTTCACCCCGCAAAGTTACACCGTTTGCCGCATTTCTGCAAAACACTACTATTTTTAAGATTCCACTCTATTGCCAAAGGTTGCTTATCCTATAAGTATGGGTATAGTATCCGTATAGTGTTTGGTCTGTTATTCCGGGACGCGGAAAGTTGCCGATTGTTAAGATTCATTCTTTCCCAAATATATGCAGTCTTCCCGTTCTTCGGATTTCTCAAACTCGGCATTGATCCGTTTGAGGAACTCCTGCCAGAGAGTGTCAAGGCGGGTGGCTTGGCCGTCGGTCAGGACAAGATTTGCTACCAATTATTCAACGATTTATTACAGATTATTTTCCAATACATTCACCCTTATCTGAACCTGCTGGTTGGGGTGTGCTTCCTTGTCAATGGACGTGATGACACACTCATAGATGGCTTCATAGCCCATATCCAGCATCATGGCAAGCTGGTGGTTGCTGTTGGCAGGGATATATCCGACATGCAACGCCATCACTTCATCCTCCTTGACAGCCTTTTTCTTTTTACTCGGGGCGGCGAGGTCAGCTTCAACATCAACCAACCACTCTTCTTCCATTACAGAGTGATTCTTTCCGTCAAAAGCCAGAAAATAAGTCTGTGTGCCTTGCGGCAGTTTGTGCTTGGGGACATAGAACAGCGCAATGGCATCGCTGTCATGCCTGTTCTCATCCTCGCGAATCATAATCAGTTTGTCGCCCGGACGCAGCTCGTCCAAAACAAGATAACCTTCGGTGTGACCGAAACCTGCCAGATTGCAGTTGAGAAACTCTGCTTTGTTCTTTTTGAGTAACATAGTGGTAAATTTTTAGCGGTTAAACATCTGTTGTTTTTGTTTCACGCCGCAAAATTACCGTCTCAAACTGCCAAAACCTGTCAGTATGTATGGAAAAATGAAGAAAAATAGCGAAAATACTACACTTTTTTGTAGAGCATGACCGTTTTTTCCGCATCTTCACGGAATTCCTCCCGCAGCCAGACGGGTGAAAGCACCTCCAGATTGCTGCCGTGCGTACGCAGTTCCATAAAGAAATCGAAGGTCGGAGCAACGAACCATGAGAAGACGCAGCCATTGTTTGGTGCGGCTCTCGTTGCCGTCATCGGCAATGTAATAGAGTCCTCCTGCAGCGCGGTCGCAACAGATCTCGATGTCAAAAAGCTCTTGTATGGCATCCTTGTAGCGGTGGAACGTGCGTTCGGGGATGCATGTCTCTTTGCGGTCGTTGAGCGAGGAGTCAGCCCAGCGGCGGTCAATGTCCTGACGGGATATGCGTCCGGCACTGCGGATGGTGTCCACTAACCAGATATAACGGTTGAACTGTGATGCTGCCATAGTGTTTATAATTGTTGTAACAAAGACGTGCAACCCTCCACAATACCGAGGTAAGTTGCTTCGAAATCGCCTGTGTACCACGGATCTGCCACATCCTTGTTCTTTCCCGCCCACGCCATCAGAAGCGACACATTGCCCTGTGTGTCCTCACCTGTGATACGGTTGAGCAGACGCAGATTGCTTTGGTCCATGCAAATCAGATGGTCATGATAGCGATAGTCGTTTGCCGTTACCTGCCGTGCGGCGCGAGGTGTGAAAGGGATGCCTTTCTCCCGCAGTTTGCGTTTGGCAGGCGGATACATATCGTTGCCAATCTCTTCGGTGGAGACGGCAGCGGAGTCGATCTCAAACTCGCCGGAGCGTCCAGCCTGTGTGGCAAGATGCTTCATAATGAACTCCGCCATCGGCGACCCAACGGCAGCGGA
>DBVX01000089.1:7758-9664 GCA_002308815.1 Bacteroidales bacterium UBA1253 | reverse complement strand
CGGGTGAGAGTGTTAGAAAAATGAAAGCGGGAATGGTAAAATAGACGTAATTGTGCAATCAAAAAAATGGAAACAATATAGGATGTCGAAAAATATGTTTCCAAAATAAGATTGACCCCCACCGACCAGATTTTAGGGGGTCATTTTTATTTTGGTTTTAGGGGTCAATCAACTTTTGGTTTTGGGGGGCAAACTGAATTGGATTTTCCAAGTGTCCCTAATTTATACCTCTAATCAACTTTTATAAACACATAGTTTTACCAGTGTCCCTCAACTCTGCCTCTTTTGAATAATTATTTCGAACTCACGTTAGTTAGAAGGGACAGATCAGACTGCCAGACAGTTCATGCTGCACAAAAAAAGACTGTCTGACAAGCGAATCAAACAGTCTCCTAAATGTTATTACATCGGTTCTTCAAAGAGCCATTTTTGCACCGGCTTTGAACTTGACTACGTTCTTGGCAGCGATTTCAATAGCCTTTCCTGTAGCAGGATTGACACCCTTACGGGCGGCGCGTTTTGCAACAGCAAATGTACCGAAACCAATCAACTGCACGTTATCGCCTTTCTTCAGAGCCTCGATAACGACTTCCATAGCGGCATCAACGGCCTTTGCGGCATCGACTTTCGTCATCTCCGCTTTTGCTGCAACAGCAGCAATGAGTTCACCTTTGTTCATAGTTCGAATTTTTTAATTAAACGTTTAATGCAGGAAAGCGAACGTCTCTCCTTTTTCAGGCGCAAAGATACGGCTTTTTCATAACAAACAAATAGTTTTTCAAAAAAACACAGGGCAACCGCATCAAAATTTCATTTTTTTAGGCACTATGCCATTTCGTATGGGTAGCAGATTTTGAGTTTGCCGGTCAGGTAATAGACCATCAGGATGTTTTTATAGTAACATCTTGTTTTTTGTTCTGTTCGAGCGAAAGTGCTGACCACTTACATCGTCGTAGGGTGGATTTGCCGTTCTTGCGGTACGTTAGGCGTTGATATGGCGGGAATAGAACTAACCCGATGGTCACAAACTGCCCGAGTTGTTGCTTGTGCAAGAAATATGGTTTATCTTTGCCGCCGAAAACTATAGCAAATAAGAACATAATCATACTTCAACAATGAAACAACTTATTGAATGTGTGCCCAATTTTTCGGAGGGCAGAAACCGTCAAGTGATTGACCAGATTGTGGCAGCCGAAGTGGACGGACTGAAAGTGCGCGTGCTGGATGTGGACCCCGGCGAGGCGACCAACCGCACCGTGGTAACCTTTGTCGGCGAGCCGAAGGTGGTGATGGAAGCCGCCCTGAAAGGCGCGGAGAAAGCAGCCGAACTCATTGACATGCGCCAGCACCACGGAGCGCACCCGCGCAGCGGTGCCACCGATGTATGCCCGCTTATCCCTGTTGCCAATATCACGTTGGAGGAGTGCGCGGAACTCGCTCGCACCCTCGCCAAGCGGATGTGGGAGGAGTTGCAGATTGCCTGCTACTGCTATGAGGCTGCGGCTTTCCGACCCGAGCGCAAGAACCTCGCCGTATGCCGCGAGGGTGAGTATGAGGCGTTGCCCAAGAAGATGACCGACCCGGCATTGCGTCCAGACTTCGGTCCAGACACCTATACCGACCGTGTTGCAACAGCCGGTGTCACCAATGTCGGCGCACGCAACTTCCTCATTGCCGTCAACTTCAATCTCAATACCACCTCCACCCGCCGTGCTATGGCGGTCGCTTTTGATGTCCGTGAGAAAGGACGCAAGATGCGCGAGGGCGGCAACCTGACAGGCAAGGTGCTGCGTGATGCCAACGGTGAGGAAATGTGGCAGCCCGGCACGCTCAAAGGCTGTAAGGCTATCGGCTGGTTCATCGACGAATACGGTATCGCGCAGGTGAGCATGAACATCACCGACAT
>DBVX01000089.1:0-7729 GCA_002308815.1 Bacteroidales bacterium UBA1253 | reverse complement strand
GGTATGCGCGTGACGGGTGCCGAGATTGTCGGTCTGGTGCCCAAGAGCGCGCTTGTGGATGCCGGTAAGTTCTACCTCGCCCGCCAGCAACGATCGCTCGGTATCACCGAGGACGAAATCATCCGCATGGCGGTCAAGTCAATGGGATTGGAAGAACTCAAACCCTTCAATCCAAAGGAGAAAGTGATTGAGTATATGATGATTGACGAAAAAGAACAAGTCGAGAAGGAGCGTCTTATCCGTATGACCTGCAAGGGTTTCGCCATTGAGACAGCAAGTGAATCGGCTGCTCCGGGCGGCGGTAGTATCTCCGCCTATATGGGTGCGCTCGGTGCCGCGTTGGGAACTATGGTGGCGAACCTGAGTGCGCACAAGCGTGGTTGGGACGATCGCTGGGAGGAGTTCTCCAAGGTGGCGGAAGAGGGTCAGCAGGTGATGAACGAACTGCTCGCGCTTGTCGATGAGGACACCGCCGCGTTCAACAAGATTATGGCTGTCTTCGCCATGCCGAAGGGTACAGCGGAAGAGAAAGCCGCCCGTGCCGCAGCGATGGAGGAGGCGACGCTCTATGCCACCCGTGTGCCGCTCCGCACCATGCAGACCGCTATGCGTGCCTTCCCTGTGCTGAAGGCTATGGCGGAGAAAGGCAATCCCGCCAGTGCTTCCGATGCAGGTGTAGGTGCATTGGCAGCCCGCGCGGCCGTCAGAGGCGCGGATATGAACGTGCGCATCAACGCCGCAGGGCTGAAGAACCGCGAGGTGGCGGAACAACTCATAGCCGAAGCCGCAGTCCTCGTCAAACAGGCAGAACAGGCGGAAAACGATATCCTGACTATCGTAAATAGCAATATTAACTTCTGACAATCAATTTTCTGAAAAAGATATGACTGCACGAATCCGGTTGATTCTGCTGACCGCGCTAATGGCGGGTGGTACTCTGTCCCGTATTTTTGCGGTTGTTCCGATTGTCTCCTACCGAAATATCCCTTACGCCCGAGCAGAGCGGTTCTGCGAGTCGGTGCTGGTTGATTCGTTTGCACCCAGACAGGATCACGCCCGACGAGGACCGATGTGTCCACAGTACCTCACGCAGGAGGCATTGGACAAGTGGGGACGCTTTGATTTGAAGGAAATGGAAGAATCTGAGCATTGCCTCTGCCTGACCGTCCATACACCGCGCCATTGGCAGCGCGGAAATGTTCAACTGCCCGCCGACTCGCTGCTGCCTGTGTTGGTGCATATCCACGGCGGGTCGTACAACAGCGGCAGCGGCGAGACATCCATCAACGATTTGGATGATCTCGCCGCGCAGGAGAATATAGTCACTGTGACCGTCAGTTACCGACTCGGCGTATTCGGTTTCGCCTACCGACCCGACATCGGCTGCGCCAATCTGGGTCTGCACGACCAGATGAACGCCCTTCGTTGGGTGAAAAGACATATCCGCGAGTTTGGCGGCAATTCTGAACAAATAACGCTGTCAGGTCAGTCGGCAGGCGCGCAATCAGTGGTGTATCTTCTCGCGGAGATGGACGAACCGCTGGTACGCTATGCCGCCGTCTTTTCCGCACCGATGGGGATGACACGCAGTAAAGGAGAAGGCAGGCGTTTCTGGCGGGAGATGACAAGCCGCTATCTGAAAAATATTGATCCGCAGACCTGTTCGGCTGACACGCTTCGGAAAGCTCAGACAAGATACGAGAAAACGCAACCGATAGGAATCATGATTTTCACTCCCACCGGACTGAAGCAAATGCCCAAGCAATTGAAAGTACGCCCCGAGAAGGTGCTGGTATGCACACAAAAAGACGATGGTTCTGTGTTCGGACCGAAATGGCTGAACGGTTTTATCACAAACTACGTTTTTACCGACACATCGCGCCGGTATGTCCGCTATCTTCGCAAACAAGGGGTGGAGGCACAGTTCCATGAATTCGACTGGACTCCCCGTGGCAGCGCGAATGGAGCAACCCACTGCTGCGACCTGCTGCTCTTCGCCGGTCATCCCGACAATTGGCTGCGTACCGAATTGGTCGGCTATGAACTGACAGAGGAGGAGTTCCTCCCCCTCCGCGAGGCTTTTATGCACCGTTTGGGACACTTCGTTCGTACTGGTGAATGGAATCCGTAATCTGTATGGATTCCATCAATACTGTATTCCCGCCACAAAATGCCGTTGTATCCAAGGGGTTTGGTACTGATACGGAATCATCGTGAGAGACTGTAGCGGGCGGGTCAGAATCAGATTCGCCCGCTTGCCTGCTGTTATTGACCCCACCTCATCGCTGACCCCCATTGCACAGGCGGCATTCAGAGTGAGAGCGTTGAAAGCCTGCACGGGCGTGAGGCGCATCTGTATGCAGGCAAGCGCCCAGACGAAACGCATATCGCCGCTGGGGCTGGAACCCGGGTTGTAGTCCGAAGCCAACGCAACGCCCAGTCCCGCATGGATATAGTCTTTGGCCCTGCCGTAGGGCAGTCCGAGGAAGAAAGACGAGCCGGGCAGCATCGTGGGCATCGTGTCCGAACCACGAAGACAGGCAATCTCGTCATCGGTGGTGCGCTCCAAGTGGTCAACACTCAACGCGTGGTGCTTCACGCCGACCTGTACGCCGCCGCTGACCGCCAGTTCGTTGGCGTGAATCTTGGACCGTAGACCGTACTTCGCACCCGCCTCAAGGATGAGGTCGGTGTCCTCCACGGTGAAGAAGCCCTCGTCGCAGAACACATCCACGAAATCCGCCAGTCCTTCCGCTGCCACGCGGGGAATCATCTCCTCACATACCGAACGCACGTACTCCTCGTGGGTGTACCCGCGTCCGACGGCGTGCGCGCCGAGGAAAGTGGACTTGACCAATGCAGGCGTGTTTTTCTTGATACGCCGGATGACACGCAGCATTTTCATCTCGTCCTCGGGATTCAGTCCGTAGCCCGACTTTATTTCCAACGCACCCGTTCCCTTGGCGACCATCTCACGGACACGTTCCATCGACTGCTCATAGAGTTCGTCCTCACTTGTCCGGTGCAGCAGGTCGGAGGAGTTGAGTATGCCTCCTCCGCGTGCGGCTATCTGCTCGTAGGTCAGGCCGTTAATCTTGTCAAGGAACTCGCCGTCGCGCGAACCGGCATAGACGATGTGGGTGTGCGAGTCGCAGAAGGATGGAAGCACCATCCCGCCCTCCGCGTCTATGTATTCATCGGCGGCGGGCATGTCCTCCATCTTTCCGAAAGCGGCAATGCGGCCGTCCTCCATGAGCAGAAAAGCGTCACGAAGCGTTCCTGTCTCGTTCATCTCCACGCCCTGCTTGCGCCTTACGCCCGCAGGAACGATACCTACCAGTTCGCGGATATTCTTAATACAGGTCTTCACGGCGTATGAACTCTTTGGATGCCACCATCAGCGGGTGCATGTACTGATCCACATAGATGAACGGCACTTGTTTGCGGTATTCCGCCACAATCTTCTCTAACTTGGCGGACGACTTGGCGGGACGACGGAACTCCAACGCCTGCGCGGCGTTCATCAGTTCGATGCCCAGCACCGACTCGGTGTTCTCCACCACGCGGACGAGTTTGGTGGCGGCGTTGGCACCCATCGACACATGGTCTTCCTGTCCTTGCGAGGAGGGTATGCTGTCGCACGAGGCGGGCCAGCACAAGCCCTTGCTCTGGCTGACAATCGAGGCGGCGGTGTACTGCGGTATCATAAAGCCGCTGTTCAGTCCGGGTTTGGCAACGAGGAATGAGGGCAGACCACGCTGACCGGAAATGAGTTTGTAGATACGGCGTTCGGATATGCTTGCCAGTTCGTTGAGCGCAATGGCGAGCATATCCATCGGCAGGGCGATAGGCTCGCCGTGGAAGTTGCCGGCTGAGATTATCATATCCTCATCGGGGAAGACATTGGGGTTGTCGGTGGCGGAGTTGATTTCGTTCTCAATGGCGCTGCGCACGTAGGCGATGCTGTCCTTGGCTGCACCGTGAACCTGCGGGATGCAGCGGAACGAGTACGGGTCCTGCACGTGCTCTTTCTTGCGCGCAATCAGTTCGCTGCCTTCCAGCAGTTCGCGGAAGCGATCGGCAGTGAGCAGTTGTCCGGGCTGGCGGCGCAGACGGTGGCTGTGCGGGTAGAACGGCTCGATACGTCCGTCAAAAGCCTCAAGTGAGATGGCACCAATCATGTCCGCCCACTTGCTCAGACGCTCGGCTTGGATAAGTGACCAGACGGCGTGCGCGCTCATGAACTGCGTGCCGTTGAGCAGGGCGAGTCCCTCTTTCGACTGCAAGCGTATCGGCTCCCAGCCCATCTCTTTCCATACATCGGCACTCGCACGGCGTTCGCCTTTGTACATGACCTCGCCCATACCGATGAGCGGCAGGCAGAGGTGCGCCAACGGAGCCAAGTCGCCCGACGCGCCGAGAGACCCTTGCTGATAGACCACGGGCAGGATGTCATGGTTGAACATATCCACGAGCCGCTGCACGGTGATGACTTGCGAGCCGGAATGACCGTAACTGAGTGACTGCGCCTTCAAGAGCAGCATGATTTTTACGATTTCCGGTCTTACCTCCTCACCCATGCCACAGGCGTGCGACATGACGAGATTGTGCTGCAACTGGCTCAAATCCTCCTCTGGGATGGTGATGTTGCACAGCGAACCGAAACCGGTGGTCACGCCATAGACGGGACGGCCTATGTCGCCCATCTTGCTGTCCAAATACTTGCGGCATTTCTCGATGGCGGCTACCGCCTCTTCGCCGAGTTGCAACTGTTCGTGGTTGTCAAGAATCTGCTTGACGCGCTCGATGGTGAGCGTTTCGTGTGAGATGGTATGCATAAGAATTTGTTTTTAACGGATGTACTTTCCCAATAACCGCGCAAAGGTATGAAAGACCGATAACTGCACAAAGGAATATTGCAAGTTTTTGGTTTTTTATCCTTCGAAAAGGAAAAGAAAGATGAGATGCTGTCCGGCATTGCCGGACAGCATCTCTTACTGTACTTTTACGGATGACTCCTCTTATTGGATGTCAATCACCTTGGTAGGTTGCTTTACCACTTGCGGGGCAAGTTTCGGCAGTTCGAGACTGAGCACGCCGTGTTCCATCTTTGCGGAAATCGCCTCCTTGTCCACATCGTCCGGAAGCAGGAGCGATTGCTCGAAGCGGCTGTAGTTGAACTCGTGGCGCAGGAACTTGCGGTGCTTCCTCTCCTCTTTGTGTTCATCCTTCTTCTCCATGGAGATAACCAATTCGTTCTGGTCGTTCACATGGACGCGGAAGTCCTCTTTGGTCATTCCCGCTGCGGCTATCTCCACGTGGTAGCCTTTCTCGTCCTCCTCCACATTGATTGCCGGGGTGGTCATCCCTTTGGCGGGCATTACGGACCATTCATCGTTCAGGAAATCGTTGAACAGGCTCGGCAGCCAGTTCTGTTCGTGTCTTAACATTGGTAACATATCTGTAAGGTTTTATAGGTTGGCTTTTCAGTCAGTACCTCTCGCGCTCTCTGTAACGCTGTCCCGTACCGGCTTCACCCCTCACTATGCAAGCCGCGTGCCAATTCTGAAAGACTGCCAAAAGACTGCCAAAATGGCAGATTTTGTCATATTCGCCTTAAAAATGCAGGAAAACATACGGTATCTGTTGGATGTTACAAAAGAAAACCGTACTTTTGTGCGCTTTATGCTCGTTTGCGCAGCACCTTGCGCTGCAATTGAAAGTTCCAACTAATAACACACATATTTTATGATTAACTCACAAGACATCAAGAACGGCGTATGCATCCGTATGGACGGCCGTCTGTATTTCGTTATCGAATTTCTTCACGTCAAACCCGGCAAGGGCAACACCATCATGCGCGTCAAGTTCAAGGACGTGGTGGACGGTCGCGTTCTTGAACGCCGCTTCAATATCGGTGAGAAACTGGAAGACGTGCGCGTGGAACGCCGTCCCTACCAGTACCTCTATGCGGACGGACAGGACTATATCTTTATGAATCAGGAGACTTACGAGCAGGTGCCTATCGCCCACGACCTTATCACGGGTGTGGACTTCTTGAAGGAAGGTATGGTCTGCGACGTGGTTTCCGATGCCTCCACCGACACCATCCTCTTTGCTGAGCTGCCCACCAAGGTGGAACTGGCGATTGCCTATACCGAGCCCGGTCTGAAGGGGGACACCGCCACCAACACACTCAAGCCCGCCAAACTGGAAACGGGTGCGGAAATCCGCGTACCTCTGTTCATCAACGAGGGCGAGATCGTGCGCGTGGACACACGCGACGGCAGTTACTGTGAAAGAGTGCGCTGATGCCCGTTTATTTCGCTCCGGGGAGAGTCAACCTCATAGGCGAACACACCGACTACAACGGTGGGTTCGTCTTTCCTTGCGCGCTGGATTTCGGCACAAGGCTCACTGTCACGCCCAACGGAGGACGGACGCTCAGGTTCCGCTCGGAGAACATGCCCGGACAGGTCGAACTGCCCATAGACAGCCCTTTCAAGCCGCTGCCGGACCGTTCGTGGGTCAATTACCCACTCGGATGCATAGCGCAACTGGCAGAGCAGGCGGGCGGACTGGATACGGGATACGACCTTCTCTTTGACGGCAATGTGCCGCTTGGAGCGGGTCTGTCTTCCTCGGCTTCCATTGAGGTGGTCACGGCGTATGCTTTCAACGACCTGTTGCAGCTCCGTCTCGATAGGAAGCGGCTGGCACTCATTGCGCAGCAGGCGGAGCACACCTACGCGGGAGTCAACTGCGGCATCATGGACCAGTTCGTCTCCGCATGCGGCAGACAGGACAACGCTGTCTTCCTCAACTGCGACACCTTGCAATTTGACTACGTGCCCTTGCGGTTGGACAACGTGTCCATCGTCCTGACCAACAGCCACAGCCCCCACAGGCTTGATGCGGGTACATACAACCGCCGGGTAAGCGAATGTAGGGAAGCGGTGCGGGCAATCAGTCGCGTCAGGCACATACGGCAACTTGCCAACCTCAGTGTCAGTGACTTCAACGACCTGCAGTCCGCCATCACGGACGAGGTCATACTGCGCCGTGCACGCCACGTTGTGACGGAAATCCAGCGCACGCGCGATGCCGTCACTGCCCTGAAGGACAACGATCTGGCGCTGTTCGGACAACTGATGAACAGGAGTCACCAGTCCCTGCGGGACGACTATGAGGTGACGGGCATCGAACTCGACACGCTTGCGGAGACTGCATGGAACGTTCCCGGAGTCATAGGAAGCCGTATGACGGGAGGCGGATTCGGAGGATGCACCGTCTCGCTTGTTAGGAACGAAGCGGTTGACCTTTTCCGGCAGACTGTCGCCACTGCATACAGGCAGGTGACTGGGCTGCAGGCGGAATTTTATATAGCGCGGACAGGCGACGGGGCAGGGATGCTCTCGTGATTCCCGTAGCGCGGACAGTTTTATCTGAATAACAACTTTAAAGACTATATAGCAATGCAAATCACAATGTCAGAGGTGCAGAACCTCCAAGCACAAATCACTCTCGTGATGCAACCCGAAGACTATCAGGAACAGGTTGAGAAGGAAATCAGACAACTGCGGCAGAAAGTACAGATACCCGGATTCCGCGCGGGCAATGTGCCCAAAGGGCTTATTCGCAAGATGTACGGTAAGAACGTGCTCGCGGATGTCATCAACAGGGAACTGGGTACTTCCCTTCAGAAGTACATTGAGGAGCAGAAGCTCCA
>DBVX01000009.1:165-25733 GCA_002308815.1 Bacteroidales bacterium UBA1253 | reverse complement strand
TGTTCCGCGCCGTATAGCTTGCGCGCCAGCTCCAACGCCTGCAGCCAGTGTTGCCGCCCCTCGTCCGGCTGACCCAGATCGACGCATACCGCCGCTGCAGACTGAAGCAGCAGCAGCCGCGTATATTCTTCGTCCTTCGGTAATATCCCCAAGCCTTTCGTCAAGCGCAGGTATGCCTGATGATAATCGCCGGAAGCAACATCCAATGCCGCCTGGTTGTTCAGTAGTTGGGCATGTAACCTGAACAGTGCCTTGTCGGCATCCGGATTGCTTTCAAGTACTGAATAAATCTCTTCAGCATGGCTGAAATACACTTGTGCGGAATCTGTCTGTCCGAGGTAATAGTGCAAACTCCCGATATTGGTCAGGCGTGCGGCTGTGCGTTGATGATGCAATCCGTAATTACTTATATATAATGCGGCGGCTGTTTGCATCTCCGGCATAGCCTCATCATAACGTTTGAGCAGAAAAAGCATATAGCCAACATTGTTATGCGCCTTTGCCGCAAGCAGGGACTCCTGTCCTTCGTTGGCTATGGCATAGCGCAGCGCACGGCGGTAGAGGACAAGTGCCTTGTCGTAACTGCGCGACATCTTGTCATAGAAATTGCCCGCATCAATCTGCCACTGCGCGTTGGTGGTATCCAGTTCCGCCCGCTTGAGCAGCCAGTACAGCGCCGAATCGTTCTCAAAGCGGCTGATGTGGATGGCATAGAGATGATAGTAGTCGTCCGCCAGTTCGTCGCGCTGCGTCTCCACCATGCGGCGGATATTCCTCATTTTCCTCTCCCGTTCTTCAGGGTCGCCTTTGGCGAGAATACGCCGCTGCGCCTGCCGCAGGTCCCCTTGCTCTATAGCCAGCTGGATAAGGCTGTCTGCGGAGGACAAGGCCTGGTAGTCCGTGCGGGCGTAACGCTCCGCCATCTGGCTGATCAGCGGCTCAAAACGCTCATACTCCCGCTCTATATGCCCCAGTTTCTCCTCATACTCCCCGTTGCTGATTCTTGCCTGTGTCAGTTGTTCGTTAAGCAGGTTCAGCTGCTCTTGATAATATCTCTCTATATTATCCCGTGCCGCCTGTTCGATACGCTGTTTGTCGCGCTGCAGCTGCTGGCGGCTGACCATGACAATCTCCAGCGGTACGGCTGACGAGAAAGGCAGCTGCCGTCCCACCAGTTCCGGCTCGCGCAATTCGTAGCCCGCCTTGCTGATACCGGCAAGAGAGTAGGCTGTCCCGTTCTTGTATTCAGGCATCAGGACATGGAAGACGCCCTGTCCGTCGGTCATCACGGGGTTGTAGTCGCCCTGTACGCGCACCACCACCCCCTGCAGCCTCTCGGACGGCGTATCGGAACGGGCCACGGTGCGCACAAAGCCGGACTGCGTCTGGGCGGTTGAGAGTTGCAAGTTGAAAGTCAGGAGTTGAAAACAGGCGGCTGACAGCCAAAGTCTTGAATACCGTCTCATAGCAGTACGATGTCATTTTTGCCGCATGGGGCGTGAAGGGTGGATGAAAGCGAAGGATGGCCGGGCAGGGTGACGATATAGCTCTTTTTCTGCAGCGCAAGCGGCACGAAAAGAGAGAAACGCCCTGTCTTGTCGGTTGTCACCTCAAAAGAGTTAATCCTTATCAGTCTGTCGGGAGCGACCTCGTCATCAACAAGCACCGTGGCGCGGAGGTCTCCATACACCTGCGGGTCGCGCGCCAGAGGCAGGCGAAGGCATCCGGTAAGAGTGACCACTGTGTCCAGCGGCAGATAGTCAGGGGCTTCGATGTGCAGCGCCGCCTCTTTGTCCTTGAGACGGGCGGGGAGAAAGCGGAAGAGGACATCTCCGTCAAACGAGCGTATGGTGTCCGTTCGCTCTTCGCCGGGCAGTGTGATGGTCAGCGCCGCATCGTGCATCGGCGGCAGGGCATCCACGGCGGGTGTGGACTCATAGAGCGAGACACGGCAGTCAAAAGGCTGGTTGATAGCCCACACCGCTATGAGGGATGCCAGTACCGCCATCGCCGCGAGCGCAGAGAGGACCGCCCTGCGTATCAGGCGGCGTTTCTGCCGCTGCCAGATGCGGTCGAAACTGACATTGAGCATACGGCTGACGACCTGCATCACAGCCCGTTCGCGTTTCATATACGCGCTGCCGCCGCCTTCCTCGTTGATGTTCACCCCCAGTATCTCGCGGTCCTCGCTGATATTGTCTGAATGCGGGAAATGCCTGAGCAGAGACGGGTTGTAACATTCCGTGGCAGGATCGCCGCTGTACGGAATGCCTTCCACAATGACCGGAATGATACGGTCGCGGCGGCCGAGTCCGACAAAGGTGTCAATCTCCGCACCCACCCAGGGCGACTGCGCCGAACGGGGAGAGCAGATGACAAGCAGGTATTTCGACTGCTCCAGTTTGCTGCGCAGCTCCGTTTTCAGTTCGTTGGGCTGGATGTCGGTATGATAGCGGAAACACGGCCTGAGGCGTGACTTCGGCAGGTCCGTGTTCTCATGCTGAATGGTCGTCGGCAGGCGGTAGCCCTCGATCTTCTCCTGCAGCCATCTGGCCCGTCTCTCGTCTGACGAGCGGTAGCTTATGAATGCGTAGTATGTGTAGGGTTGTTCCATAGCTGTACCATTACTTCGTCTTTGCGCACCGACTCTTCAGTCAGTTCGTCAAAGGGCTGGATATTGGGATGCAGGAAAAACGGGTCGAGCCTGTCCATCTCTTTCTGTTTCTCCTCTTCCGGCAGACGCTCTATGCGTATGCGTTCGGCCTTGTCCATCGCCTTGTAGCCGAGAAGCAGGCGTTCGGTCAGCCACCGCTGGTGTTCAAGCCGCGCATGGTACTGCGGGTCAATGCGGCACAAAACCGAGTGGTAATAGTTCGCGCTGTAGATGTTGGAGAAGCAGAGTGTCAGTTTGAGGTCATGCCAGTGCCTGCGCCTGCGCTTCGGATTGAGCCGCGCCGCGTTGTCTTCGTATGCCTCGTTGGCTGCCTCAGCCCACTCCAGACGCTGGCGGAAAGTCCTGTCGTAGCAGTCCTCGCGCATACCGAACGGGTAGATGTCCTTGTAGCGGGTGAACGTCCTGGTCCATTCCGCAAGCGCCGCATTGGTGGACTGATATACGAGTACGGGTATATGCCGGCTGGTGATACAGTCGGGCAGATAGAGCGCGGTGGCGAGATTGGCGCGCGAATCCTCCGTGCATACGGCGACAGTCAGCATCTGCTGCCCGTCACAGCTCCATTGCCCAAGCAGTTCCCTCACTTCAGGAGTGTCAGGACGGGCGGAGACAAACCGCCATTCTATATCAAGGAAGTCGTAGTCCGGTCCGGGGACATAGGTGTCCTCTGCCATCCGTTTCTGATTGCCGGCCGTTGTCCAGCTGATATGTGTCCGTCTCGCCAGCTGGAACAGGGAGGCGTAATGGCTTCGGAGGAAGTCGCTGTGTTCGTCCATCCGCTCGTCAATCATCGTGATGCAGGTGCGCAGGCGGCGTGTGAAAAAATTGGGATAATGCGCGGTGTGTGCCGCCGTGAAAGCCAGTGCATAAGCCATTTGTGATACACCGAGGATGACAAGGTGGACATACTCGTTGTCCTCTGCACACGGGGATAGATGGCGGTTGAGAGGCGGATAGCCCTCGCCGTTCACCAGTACCCGCTGGGCCCAGCCCTCCGATGTGTTCATCACCGTCAGATGCAGGTGTTCGGGCAGCGGTTCGGTCTGCAGGCGCAATATGTGCAGGGTGTTGAGGTGGTTGCACAGGAAGCAGCACTCTGTCGTCCTGCTGCCTTCCGCCAGGATGTCCTTGATGAGCGAGAGGCACAGGATGTTCTTTGAGTCGTGGTCCTCCTCCGCGTTTTCGCCTATTATGAACACGCGCCGCGCATTCTGGACATATACGGAAAGCAGTTGCTCGCGGCGGGTGCGATGACCGTACAGGACTATCAGACGGCGGCGGAGCGACTTGTCCGGCAGTTGCGCCAGCAGATGTTTGCGCACCTCCTCCGCGTCCTGTTCGGTCAACACCACGATCGATTGGTCCGAGTCCTCAGCACACTGACCCGTGATCGTATCTACCAGCATNNGGTCAGCACCACTATCGGATAGCGGCTGTTCGTGTCGCACTGGCCGCTGATGGTGTCTGCCAGCATCTCATCCGCGCCGATGAACAGCACATGGTCGTGAAAACGATACCTCAGCAGTCCACGGCTGAACGCCGTTGCGCGGTTCTCCACTATATTGCTCAGCAAAGAGATGAGCATACTGGAGACCAATACCAGACCGATGAGGTTCACTATCAGCTGGAACGCGAGATGCCGCTCGCCGGACTCCACGAACTCGCCCGGGGCGAGAATGAGCTGGATAATCTGGCCTACGGTGAAACGCAGTCCCAAAGCGGCGCTGACTCCATAGAAGAGGGCTGCCAGCAGGCATATCACTACCGCCATATACAGTATCTGCCTGCCCATCCCCTGGCTGAGCAGGCGGTCAATGCGATAAAGGATACGGTTCATCGGCGAATAAGAATGGTGGTCCGTTGTGTTCCGTCGTCCACGATATACAGGCCGTCAGGCAAGGTCTCCACACGGTCGCCCACAGTACGGCCTAAGATGTCGTATATCCTTGTGCCGCTGACTCCCGCAGCCGCCGTGTTGGCTTGAATACAGCCGGTTGTCATCTGCCCGCCCTCGATACGGAACGAAGCCTGTTTCGTCAGCGGGCCGTCCGCTATGCCGCCGTTTCTGACCACTTCGCGCGTAACGGTATAATCCGTGTTGGCTTTTAAGCCTTCCACTTTGACAGACACATTGGATTTATGCGTATTGCCGCTGCCGGATTTAATGACTATAACTATTACCAAGCCACCGTCACCGTCATCGTCTTCGGGCGTGCGGCGTGCGGCGAGATATTGCGGCAGGTCGGTCCTCTCCCAGTCCACAACGCCTTTCTCGCCTCTGGCGGCGATAGTAACGGTGGTGTCGCGGACTTCCCCGCCCTCTTCACGGATGGTCAGCAGGTATTTTTCCGCGTTTTCCAAGGGCAGCCATTCCAGCAATACGGCATCCCCGCCAAGGAAGGCGGTGTCCATGGTGCGGTCGGTGACAAGGCTGAACACACTGCCCCAGAGCGGGTCTTCCTTATACAGGTCGATGCATCTGAACTTGTCGCCGTAGATGTCTTCCGCTACAGAATCCGGCACATAAAGCACTGTGTTTTCGCCGAACTGCACTTTCATCTTGTCTATGTCCTCTTCTGTGTACCCCCCGACAATCTCAGGCGGGACGATAGGGCCGTTCTGCGGGTCTCCCATAGAGAACATCCACGGGCGGATGGTTTCGGCAAAGGCGTGAAAGTGCATGGAGTCCAGGTGATGCTCTGTGGATCGGAAGCGGATGGTNNATGTCTTTCATCCCGGCGAACACATCCCTGCCGATATAACTTATATAGTCGTTGATTACCAGACTGTCGGCTTTCAGACCGTCCCATGGGTACTGTTCGTTTCCGGCTCTGTCGGCCAGTACAAGCGGCGCGTCCCACCAGTATTCGTTGGATACTTTCAGCGAGTGGCGCTGCACCTCGTAGGATATGTCCCCTTTGACGGACGTGCCGCAGACCGTAACAGCGTATGTGGTGGATGTCTCCTGATACCGTCCTTCCCAGGCGGGACAGGATACTGTGATGACAGACACACCCGGCATAAAGCCTGACAGCGAATAGTCGGGCTGGACGTACACCACCTCGGGATTGCTTGAACTGATTCCGGGGGTACCGCAATAGTTCCAGCTGATATTGAAATCATCATAGACCGTTTTCTGCAAACCGGAATCCCAATGGCTTGACACGTTGCAATCGGAAACATAATAGAACCCTATCTTGTTCTCGATATTGTCATAGAGATTGATGAACGTGTCTTTCAGCAAAGACAGGTCGGGCTGTGTGCCGTCTTTCATACCCGGCAAGACGAGTCTGTCTTTCACCGTAAAAATGAGGTTGTATGTGGTCTTCTTGGAATAATACATATAACCGTCCACCATAACGGTGTCGAAATGAAAGGCGGTCAGGGATGCGTTGCCTTCACTGACGCAGTAGCCGTTGTGGATTTCCGCTTCGCTGAACTGCATCGTTTCGTTCCAGCCCGGCGAAAGGTCTATGTCCAGTTCGATGACGATTTCGCCGGTCAGCGCGGGCGCCTCGTCATCGTAGTGGAATCGTTTGGGCAGGACAGGGAACACTTTGTGGATGTCAAACTGCTCACCCATCTTGAATGTGGCGTTGAGACTGACTGTCTCTTCGCTGTAGTTCTCCGCCCTTTTGTAGTCAGGAACCGCAGGCTCTGTGGCATGCAGGGGCGCTGCCGTGATGAACATCAGCAGCGCCTCTGCAAAACCTTTGTAAATACCTGTCTTTCCACGGAACATTCGTGCTTCAATGGTGGATTTTAGGACTCTTCCAATCATATCGGTTGTGCTTTATTTGTATTTTGGTGCAAAAGTACGCTTCTTTCAGCATACAGCCAAAAGAAATATGCTTTTTGTGCTAATGAGGCGGTTTCAGGTATGCCAAACGCCGGAAACGGACAAGAAGAGAACGGCAGAGCCGTGTTGGATGGTATCCGACCTAATGGACACAGAAAAGGAACCTGCAGACAGACGGGGTAAGGGAAAAAAAACACCTTTCGGCTTAATTAGTCGGCTCTGTGACCGTGTCCGAATAGTCCTCTCATTATTCCGCAGCCATAAAAGCCCACGGAGCTTTCATGTGGACGAAATAGACGAAGAAATAGTAAGCGCCACGCTGTTCGGCGTGACGCTTGCATGATATTATGAAGATATGTGATTACTTAACCTCTGCGCCGGTAATCGTATAGGTCTTATCGCCACGGAGAATGAAGATTTGACCGTCTTGTAATACCTTGTGAGGAATAATATCATTATAGGCGTCTTCAATATCTGTACCTCCAACTGGACTGAAATATGCGGTAAGTTCAATGTCTGCATCCACAATAACTTCTCGGGGATTCTCGGTATTATCATCGCTCCAATGATCAAATACATAGCTCTCATTAGGAATCGCTTCTATTGAAGCAGTGTTATTGCAAATGGTTGGATCTTGAGTAAGGATTATTCTACCTGCTTCACTATTATTGACACCTAGAGTTAATTGATAAGAAGTTGGTTTATACTTGATTAAGTCAGAAAAATCACTCCAAGCTGTTCGATAGGCATCTAAAGTGCCACATGGGACATAGATAGAATGTAGATTTTCGCAATATGAAAAATTATTTCCTCCATATTCCGGAGGGATTTGTGCATTACATGTAATGTGTGATAAATTAGTACATTTTCTTATAGCATTCCATCCAATACTTGTAACGGTACTAGGAATAGTTATTGTAGCAAGAGAAATCGCATTATAGAAAAGGCAATTTTTAATTAAAGTTACTCCTTCAGGGATTATTAAGTCAATTATCTCCTCCCCATTCATGTATAAGTGTTTAGCCCATGCTAATGGACTAGATCCATATTCTAAATTTATATCATCTATATCTATGCCACACCATGCAGCAATATCCGAAATATGAACAGCATTTAGTCCCGAGCAACCATAAAAAGCAGATTTGCCAATTGTAGTTACGCTTGAAGGGATATTTATAGAACGTATTTGATGCATATTATAGCATAGATATTGGGGAATAACTTCAACTTCATTTCCGATGATAATTTTTTTTATATTCGTATTGCTAGATTCAAAAAGAGATTTTTCAGGATAATTAGTTATGCCTCCGACATTAAATAAGCAATCCTTTTTCACATTCCACCGAATTGTATCTATAGCGGAACAATTATGAAATGCATAAAAATGTAAATCTTCCACATTAGTACCTATTGATATTTTAGAAAGCGACGAACAATTCTCAAAAGCACTTCTCCCAATTCTTGTTACATCATTTCCAATAATAGCAGAATTTAGGTATGGGTAATTATAGAAAGCATATGAACCGATATTTGTTATGTTGTCTGGAACAACTAAATCCGTAAATAACTCATTATTAAGGTATAGTTTTTGTGCATAGTATAAGGGATTCGCTGTAGGACTTCCAAACTCAACAGAACACCATGTGGAATCCATTATGTGTACTTCTTGTAAATTTGTGCATCCTCCAAAAGCGCCACTTCCAACAGCATGTAAACTACTAGGAATGGTTATAGATGTGAATTTCGAACATCCATTAAATACAGATCCATCAATAACTATGACACTATTCGGTATTATAACATATGGGAGATTTTTCATCCCAGCACATAACTGCGAAGGTAATCTTACTACATTTTCACCAATTGTAAAGGAAGTAATTTGTTCACGAATCGGATAAAATGGTCCATTAGAAAAGTTTTGCGCGCCAGTACCTTGAGGATAGTTAATTGCATTCCATGTAATCGAAGTTAATGAGGTACATCCTTGAAAAGCAGTTGGATATAGGCATGTTACATTTGCCGGAATAGTGACACTTTTCATAGAGGATGCATCTTTAAAAGCATATGCACCTATATAGGTAATGCTATCAGACATTGATATATTCCAGAAAGAATAATTAACTCGACAAAAAGCGTAATCTCCAATTTTGCGGACATCATCTCCTATTTTAAATAAATGCACTCCTGTAAAAATACTTGTGAGAGAGTGAGACGCTGAATATGTCTTACTTACTATCGCATTAGAATTGATAGTAACTGTATCCCACGTAATATGATTGCGTGTGCCAAACGTGGTTTCCTCTAAATTCGTAACATTTTTGGGGATTGAGATTGATGTTAATTTTGTACAATTGGAAAAAGCATATGGATCAATCCATCTTGTCTCCTCTCTAATCTCATATGATGTTTCTATATTACTTCCAACTACCTTAATTAGATATTTATCAGCATATCTGATATTATCATACACAGGCAAACTAGTGCAGCCACTAAACATGCCACTTCCCCATGCAATATTACTGCTATCAGGCAAGGATATTGTGACTAAACTAGTACAATTACTGAATGCATAATCCCCAATTGCAGTTACATGCTCAGGAACAACAACATTATTAAGAGAATTACATTGACTAAAAGCTGATCCATTTATCCTTTGCAGATTAGCGGGAAGACTTACCGTGGTTAAATTGGTACATTGATAGAAAACTTTTGAACTTAGTGTTTTTACACTATCAGGAATAACAATAGAGGTAATTTTATTATAAGCAAATGCACTATCACCTATAGTAGTCAAACTATCTGGCAAAGTCAGACTCGTAAGTTTTGTGCAACGATAAAAGGCGCATCTCCCAATACTAGTAACGCAATTAGGGATAGTAATGTCAGTTAGATTTGTGCAATTTACAAAAGCGTTTTCACCGATTGAAGTTACATTATAAGTTGTACCATTATATGTAACAGAAGACGGTATCACCATATTTCCTTTGTAATAATCCTTTGAGTAATAGGAATAAGCTCCATAATAAGAAACAGTAGCAGTATGCATTTGTCCATTCAAACGGTAGTAAATTCCATCTATCAAAGTACCATTAGCAATTGCCATTTCAATACATGCTGTTAAAGTAAGCAGCATCGCAAATAATTTGGTTTTCATAACAAGGGTCTTTGAGTGGTCTGAACTAAAATATAATTTGCTATTCTATCTCCTAACGGACGTTTGCTATTCACTATATCCATCGGATGAGTGAGACTCGGATTGCGCTCTATCCAAAATGGTCTTGTATAATCCTTTGGATAGTTGTCCTCTATCATTTGTTGAGAAGAGCCCAGACGCTTGATTGAACGCAATGAAATTACAATAAAGTCCACTTCATCGTAAACGGAATCTATCTCATCTTTCAAGAGATTTGGGTCATCACCACCGCTAATAATCGCGATTTTGTAGTCTTCTCGCGCAAGAATGGCTTTGAAGTCTTCTGGTTGTTTGTCATAGGAAACTGGTTTGTACACAATTTCTCCATGGTTCATTACTGGTGTTCCCTTAATAAAAATGCGAGAACTACTTGCATAGGGAAGTAGTCGTTGATAAACAACCCAGGCTGTTGTTGTTTTCCCCGAATTTTCTTCCCCCATGATAAGGATAAATTCTTTCATACTATTAGATTTCAATTATATATACAAAAAACGTGAGGCTTGTTAGCTTCAATCTGGAGTTTCGAGGATTTCTGGACTACCTTCTTTTACCAAATATCCGGAACAAGACTCACGTCGAAACGTGAGCAAAAAGCCTTGTTCTTGGTAAAAGAATTTCAAAAGTGTCCAGTTTTCGAAACTCCAAGTTCTTAGCTGTATGCTTGATTATGTATGTCGTTCTTTGCCTGTCGTTATCTCATAGGTGAAAATTGTTTTTCGCATAATTCGCTTATTCCTGTTTTACGACCGAGCTGGACGAGGTTATTTTAAGGCTTTACGCCATAACCATGTGACGGCGCTGAAGTGCCGTTAAGACACTCTCCGAGGCGATGGGGTTCAGACCCCGGAAAGTAGTATGTGCTTTCAAATCTGCAAGCGGCATGACAAGCAGCAATTTAGCGATACATTCATCTGCGAATGAGTTGCTTACCACATTCACGCCTGTGAAATCAAGAACGACACGCTCGTCCTGTTCCAGCAACGGCATCAATTGTTCACGGACACGTTTCCCTAAAGGACGTGTGCCGAGATTCTCTCCATATTCCCTAAAACAGAATGTTACCATAATTGCTCTAACTCATTGTCGTTTAAGAATGCCTCCTTGTATTGCTCTGCTATGTTTGTGCGGTTTGCAACCACTTCGGCAGGGTCAATCTCCTTATCTGTTTGTAACTGCATATACACAATGGTTCCTTGCCACGGTTCACTCTCAATTGCTGTTACCTCCCCGTTCTTCACTTGCATTGTGTGGCTGCCGGAACGTACTTCCAATAACAAACCTGCTTTACTATTGAGCCTGAAAGTTGAATACAGACCAAATCCCATTCCCTTGCCGTCCGTGACGGTATCTTCGATGCAAATCTTCAGTGCTTCCGGCTCTGAGATATTGGCATACTTCTCGTTCCCGGCGAGCGAAGCCTGTACACCTATTCCGTCATCCGCTATTAAGAAGCCAAGTACATGATCTTTCGGGTCATATTGCGTAATAACGGTGCCGAGTTCCTTGCCGGAATGGATTAGCACGTTGTCCAATATCTCATAAAAGCAATAACTCATCGCTTCTAACACCGTAGTCTCGATGTCCAGATGTTGTGTCAAGACACTCACGACACGATGATAAACGTCGTAAATGTTTTTCTCGTCAAACACATCAATCGTGACATCATTGTCATACGTGGGGAAGTATTGTCTTATGAGTGATGATAAATCCATATCTAATGATATTTCAACTTTCGGCAAAGATACTGCTTTTTGCGGAGATTACAAGATGTTTCCCGCATTTTTGTGTGAACAGCAGCAGAACAGCAGGCGGTTTCAAAGATTTTGCGCTTTGAGTTCGATGTAGAGCATGGCACGGAGGAAGGCGGGGAAGAGATGGTAACGCTTGGGAAGACGGGTAAGCGGGTCTATCGGCGCCTGCGGGTCCGGGCGCTTGCCACGGATGTTCGGGAGTTGCTTCTCATAACGCGACTTGAAGGCATTGTAAAGTTGCAAGACTTCTTCGGGGCGAGTAGTAGTCAGGGATATGGCTTGTCGCTTTGAAGACGCGCTCCACCTCGGCTTTGGAGCGGCGTACCTCGGGTGTGAGGTCTGGGTCTTGGCTGGTGCCTTTTACGCTCTTCGGCTGTCCGGCTTGTAGTATCTGCGCGGCACGGTGACACGCCTCTTTCCAGCGGTTCTGATGCTTCAGTTCCTCCCCCTTCGGCGGGTCTTTCTTGAAGTCGCGGGGGCGGCGGACAGCGTATAAGGAGTTCTATGTTTGAAAAGTGGGGACTTTTCAAACTCGCGCGCCGCATTTACTCCTGCCTCAATTCACAGGATTTCGGCAGGTGCGGCTTAATCGCTTCACCTGCTTTCCCTCAAAAATGACTCTGCCGCTGTCATCGCGGTACTTTTTCTGGCGGCTGATAATGCCGTGCTTCTCAATCGCTCCGTGAATTTCATCGAAGGGAATCTGCAGTTTCACTTCTGCCATAACGGTATGTTTTTTGAATGGTGACGGTTTTTGTCCACTGTTCCTACGGTGATGTATCGGTGTGGTCTGCGGACTAACATATAAATGACATATAAATCACATAAGAATCACATAAGGAAGCTTGCTGCAATGTGGCTGCATAAGTGCTTCTTTTGTGGATAAAGACAAGAGGTTATGTGTCTATTGTCTTGCCGTTATCTCAACTTGGCACCGAATTGTTCCTCGAAAGTCTTCTGCAGGCGGGACATGATATGCTCGATCTGCTGGTCCTTGAGCGTGTTGTCCTTGTCCTGAAGGATGAACGACAGGGCGTAACTCTTCTTGCCCTCCTCCAAGTTCTTCCCTTCATACACGTCGAAGAGGGTCACGGCGCGCAGCAGTTTCCTCTCCGCCTGGAACGCCGCTTTCTCCAACTCGGCGAAGCAGATGTTCTTGTCGAGCAAGAGCGCCAGGTCGCGTTTGACGGACGGATACTTGGGCAGGTCCTCGACGACGGGTTTGTACTGCTTGTTCATCTGCATCAGGTTGGGCCAGTAGAGGTCGGCGTAATAGACGGCTTGGTCAATGTCGAACTCCCGCAGCAACTGACGGCTGACCGAGGTCATATAGCCGAGTGAAAGACCCTGCTTCGTCTTGATTACCAGTCCGTCGGCGAAACACTCCACGATGCCGCAGCACTTGTCGCCTTCGGGGTCGATGGCGGGTTCAAGGACGAGCGACGCAGGGTCTATGCCCAAACGCAGCAGCAGGTTGTTGACATAGGCGTGCAACTGGTAGAATGTGGTCTGTTCGCTTTTGCTGACCCACGACTGCGCCGACTTGTTGCCGGTGAGCCACAGGGCAAGGTGCAGGTTCTCCGAATAGGCTTGGATGGGCTCGTCCTTGACGGCGGCGGGGTTGTAGAAGTAGCAGTTGCCGAACTCATACAGGCGCAGGTCGCCCATCTTGCGGTTGATGTTGCGCTGTATCGTTTCCAGTCCGCCGAAGAGCAGGGTCTGGCGCATCACGCCGAGGTCGCTCGACAGCGGGTTCTTCACCTTGACGCAACTGTCGAGCCAGTTGCCGCGCTCGTAGTAACTCGTCTTGGTGAGCGAGTTGTTCAGTATCTCGTTGAATCCCTGTGCGGTGAGTTGTTCGCTCAGGCGGCGTTTGAGCTGCTCCGAATCGGGGTGCGTGCTGTAACTGAGTGATGTGTTCACTTTCTCAGGGAAGGCGACGTTGTTGTAACCGTAGATGCGCAGGATGTCCTCCGCCACGTCGCACTCGCGCTGCACGTCCACGCGGTAACGGGGCACTTGCAGATGGTAGTCCGCGCCGTTCTTGGTGAACTGTATTTCAAGAGCGGTGAGGATTCTCTCCACTGTTTCCGCTCCGAGTTGTTTGCCAATCAGATTCTCCACGCGGTCGAGGTTCATCTCCACCTGCCAAAGCGGGAAGGGGTGTTCGACGGCGTTCTGTTTTCCGTCCACTATGTCAGCGATTTCCATCGCCACTTCGCCTCCTGCCACTTCCTGTATCAATAGGGCGGCGCGCTTGAGGACGTACATCGTGAAGTTGGGGTCGCAGCCGCGCTCGTAGCGGAAGGAGGCATCGGTACTCAGTCCGTGACGGCGGGCGGTCTTGCGGATAGTGACGGGGTTGAAGTTCGCACTCTCGAGGAAGACGTTGGTGGTCGTGTCGCTGACACCTGTGTCTTTTCCGCCGAACACGCCCGCAATGCACATCTCACGCTCTTCATCGCAAATCATCAGGTCCTTGCCGCTCAGTTTGCGCTCGATGCCGTCCAGCGTGACAAAGGGTGTTCCCTCTTTGGCTTTGCGCACGATGATATGCCGTCCGCCAATCTTGTCCGCATCGAAAGCGTGCAGCGCCTGACCGAGTTCCATGAGTACGAAGTTCGTCACGTCCACCACATTGTTGATGCTGCGCAGTCCGATGGCCTGCAGTCTGTCCTGCAGCCACTTGGGGGATTCTTTGATAGTCACGCCGTTGATGCTCACGCCTGTGTAGCGGGGGCATGCTTCCGCATCCTCCACCGTCACATCAATGGGCAGGTTGTGGTTCTGCACCTTGAACGCGCTTACATCGGGCAGACGAAGGGTGGGACAGGGGAAGGTGAGTTCGTCCTCGTGCGCCTTATAATAGGCGTAGAGGTCGCGCGCCACGCCGTAATGGGAGGCTCCGTCGTTGCGGTTGGGCGTGATATCCACTTCGATGAGTGTGTCGTCCTCAATGTGGAAATAGTCGCGGGCATCCATTCCGACAGGCGTGTCTTCGGGCAGCACCATTATGCCGTCGTGACTGGTGCCGACTCCCAGTTCGTCCTCGGCGCAAATCATTCCGAGTGACTCCACACCGCGCAGTTTGCCCCGCTTGATAGTGAGGGACTCGTCGCCCTGATAGAGGACGGTGCCGATGGTGGCAACGAGCACTTTCTGCCCGGCAGCCACGTTGGGTGCGCCGCACACGATTTGCGTCAGGTTGCCGTCGCCCAAATCCACCTGGCAGATATGCAGGTGGTCGCTGTTGGGGTGCATCTCGCAGGTCATGACCTGACCCACTTTCACGCCACGCAGTCCGCCGCGAATGCTTTCCACTGTTTCTACTGTGCCCACCTCCAGACCGATGTCGGTCAGGATGCGGGCTATTGTCTGTGCGTCGTCCTGAGTGTCAAGGTACTGACGCAGCCATTTGTAAGAGATATTCATTGTTGTGATGTATTAGATTCGATATTTTGACAAGGCTATTTGGTATGCCTTCAGGTAGTACTTGAAGAAGTGTTCCCACGTGGATCTTCCGGACAGGCTTGCAGCGGCTTTTCTGACCGCTGTTACGGACGCTTCATCAAGCGAAAGGAGTGTGCGAATGGCAGCAATGATTTGCGCAACCACATCTTCGCCGTTGCTGTCCGTCCTTTGAATAACTGTGACGGGCGGGAAGGATGAGTCGTTTTTCTGTTGCGCTTCCGCCCATACGCCGTAGCCCGCGAGGGTGGTCGTAACGGTGGGGACATGGAAAGCGACGGACTCCATCGGCGTGTATCCCCACGGTTCGTAGTAACTCGGGAAGACGGTCATATCCATGCCGATGAGCAGGTCGTAATAAGGGACACCTTTGAGGATCTCCCGGCAAAGAAGGTCCGCGCATTGCTCCGTATCGCCGTAGTCCTCTTTGCCTGTCAGCGGCAGGTAGAAAGGCAGGAAGATGACGGTTACATTGCCTTTGGTGTAGGAGGCTTGTTTGAGGTAGGGAATCATCACAAACGCCACGACGGGTCTGTCTGTCTGTTCTTCAGCCAATCGCTCCATCGCTTGAAGGAAGACATCTATGCCCTTGTTTTTCCATTCCTGTCTGCCGGAGATGGCGATGTACAGCGGCTCGATGTTTTCGTTTATAATCCGGTCTCCTTTCTCCTTGTCGGTATTGGAAAGGTGCCGCAGGTAAATCATTTTGAGTATCAGGCGGGCCGCCTTTCGTTTGCGGTCAAACCCGGCTTTCCCGTGAGGCACAACGTTCAGGTCAAAGCCATTGGGCGTAACGATGTCGGGTGTCTTGTCAAGCAGCTGGGTACATTCGCGTGCGGTAAGGTCGCTGACGGTGGTGAAGCAATGGCAGTGATGAGCCGCCTGTTTCTCCGCCGAATGCTTGCTGACCATATTCAGTTCCTGCGCCATCTGGTCGCCGTTATAATACTCGAAATAGTCGTACAGCGGTTTGCCGTTACCGGCAATCGAACGACCGATACCTGTCGCNNGTTGCCCGCTATGGAGCGTCCGATGCCCGTCGCGTGGGTAGTGAAGACGGTGCGGATAGCGGGACAGAAAGAGCGGAGGTAGAACACGGTGAAGGCTGTCTGCCATTCGTTGGCGTGGGCGATGAACGTCTTGCCGGTCTGCGATGAGAGATGTCCGTGCAGCGACTGCATCACCTGACCGACGGCGTAGCCGAACAGGCATGAGTCGTCGTAGTCGCCGCAGGCGGCGTGGCTCTGCACGCCGAACCGCTCCCAAGCCCAGCCGTAAATGGTGTCTTTTTCAGCCCATAACCGGCTGTAATCCACGAGTACGGCTATCGGTTTTCCCGGTATGTCCCATCGTCCGATGCGTATTTGGGGCAGACCGTTGTTCCCGTTGATACAGTCCCGCCACCTGCGTAACAGGCGACCGTCCTCCCGGAACTCCAAGTCGGAGCGTTCCTTCAGGTCGGGACCGAAGAAGATGATATGGTCTTTATTGAGCGACTGCATAAGCGGGGCGCGGCTGGACAGCACCGTATGGATGCCGCCCACGTGGTTGCACACTTCCCAGGATGTCTCGAACAGATAGTCAGGCATGGTGATAGGTTATTCGTGTAGGGTTATGGCGGTCACATCCGTCAGGTTGTTGATACGGAGTGCTGCCTCTTTGCTTTGGTTGTTAGGGGAATATATAAGCGGCAGTGCGTGAACACCTTCCG
Source organism: Bacteroidales bacterium UBA1253 (assembly GCA_002308815.1). Lineage (GTDB taxonomy): Bacteria > Bacteroidota > Bacteroidia > Bacteroidales > Paludibacteraceae > Colicola. The sequence continues at coordinate 9,137 of DBVX01000009.1, read as the reverse complement.
CTGTGGTGTAGAAGAGCCGCTGGTGCAGGCTATCCAACAGGATTATGCCAACGGAATCGGCGGTCAACTGTACCTCGTTGCTGCCGTTCAGATTGCTCACATACAGTCCGTTGCTGCCGCCTGTGTAGCGCTTGTGTTCCATACGGTCGGTGGCTTGCAGGGTGGGGGAGGCGGCATCCAGTGCGGCGCGTCCGTCAGCCGTGGTGTAACCCAACGAGCCTTCTATCCAATCCAGACTGCTTACTATGTCATAGTGAGGCAGATAGACGAGTTGGTAGGCATCGGCTGATGGCGTGCGGAACAGTAGTGACCATGTCTTGCGTTCATAGACGGTTACTGTCTGCTCCGCGCTGTGAACGATGCCGTCCATTGTAATGTCCAGACCTACGTGTACGGTGGTCGGATCGTCGTCTGATATATGCCTGCGGTGTCTGAACTGCACCACGATGTTGTCTTCGTTCAAATTGCCGCTCAACAGTCGGGTGTTCTCGTCCAGATGCCACCGGTATGTCACGGGGTGGGAGAACGGATTCCATACCAATGCTTTCAGCGACACGCTGTCGAAGCGGTGGATAGCGTCTTCCTGTATGCCGATAGTGGGCAGACTGTCCGTTACCGTGACGGCGTGCGTGCAGGTTTTCTTGGTGCGTTTCTCACTGAGTGTCACCATATAAGTTCCCGCTTTGCTGTAGGTATGGGTGGGGCTTTTTGTGCTTGCCGAGCGATTGTCGCCGAAGTCCCACGTGTAGTCCTCGCCGTTTTCGGACAAGTTGGTGAAGGTTACTGTTTCGCCCGTTTTGGGTTCTGTGGGCGAATATGAGAAATCGACTGTTACCTTGTGGCATCCCATCAGTGCGATGCCCGCTAAAATGAGATATAACTGCTTTGTGTTCATTGTGTTGTTATTGCTTACCATCCGTTCTTCGGATGAAGGCTGTTCCTGTACCATGTCATCTGCCGTTTGGCGTAGTTTCGCGTATGTTGTTTGATTTTTTCTATCGCCTCCTCCCGCGTGCAACGACATTCCATATAGTCTATCATTTCGCTGTATCCGACTGTCCGCAGGCTGTTGGGGATGGGCAGTCCATGCTCTTTGAGAGGTATATATGCGCGCCGTGCCTCCTCTTCCAATCCAGCCGCCATCATCGCGTCCACACGCCGGTTGATACGGTCGTACAGTTCCTCACGGGGACGCGCCAGACAAGTGATATGCACCCTCCACGGGCGTTGCGCTGTTGTTTTCATGCGCAGTTTGGAGTACGGCTCGCCTGCCACACGGGTTATTTCAATGCAATGGAGCAACCGCTGCGGGTTTTGCTTGTCCGCTTCGTTCCAATAGTCCGGGTCAATGCGCCGTACCTCCTCCTGCAGCCACGTCAGACCTTTCTCTTTGTACTCGTTCTGCACGGCTTGCCGGACACCGGCGGATACGGTTGGCAGGTCATCCAGTCCGTTAAGTATGGCATTCATATACAGCATACTGCCGCCCGTTAGGATGGCAAAAGGACAATCGCCTTTGTGTTCGCGCAGCAGTTCTGTCAGTAGCGCGACAGCATCCCGCTCGTACTGCCCGGCGTTGTAATCGTCCGTCAGCGAGTGCGTCCCGACGAAATAGTGCCGAACCCGTGCCTGCTCCTCCGCTGTGGGGGCGGCGGTGCCGATGGGCAGTTCTCGGTAGATTTGCCGTGAGTCGCAATTGATGACAGGACATCCCCATTCCTCGGCGTGGCGAAGGGCGAACTCAGTCTTGCCTACACCCGTCGGACCGACAATAACGGAGAGGCAATCAGAACATGGAGCCATCCTCAAAACTCAAGTCTTGGAAGCCCTCGCTGTCTATATCGCCCGCCTCATACTCCGAATCGCCGTAGAAATCCTCGTCCAAATCCAGACCGCTCTTTTTCATCTGTGCGTCAAAATCCTGCTCGGTCTGCAACTGCTTCGGTGCTTTCCCTTGTTTCTGTGTGCATTTGACACCGTCCATATGCCCCGCTTTCATATCGGTCAAACGGCCGAAGAAATAGCGTTCGAACATCGGGTCGAAGATATAAATCAGCCGGTCGCCCTTCTCGTGCAGCAGGTCTTCCAGACGGGTCTCCTCCATCGTCATGTTGTCATACTCGAAGTTGTTACCCATCTCCACAAGCGTCACCTCCTGCTCTTTCTCCCAACGGTCGTTGCACATGAAGAACGATGTCATCTGGTCATCGCTGTACTTGGCGGCGGCAAGAATGGCCTTGTGAAGATCCAGAAAAGTGCTGCCGCTGTCAGCGGCGAATACGAGCCGGAAGTTCTCAACTTCCTCGCTCGAAAAGGTAAGTGTGTATATCATATTGCTGTGAATGTAACATAGCCCGCAAAGATACGGTATCTGTCTGACGCAAACAAATAAAAAGCCGATGTTGCGGTACTTTTCGGATTTTACATGTAATTTGCTGCACTTTTTGCAGGGATGGGAAATCGGCAGTATCTTTGCGCTGTCTGTTTTTCCTAATGTTGGATTCACTAATTCAATTTATCCGTATGAACCTGATTCTGATAGCCGAGGAAGGCGAGAGAAAACTGATAGAGAAGTATATACCCGATTGCCGTTGGGATGTCCTTGTGACCGGTGTCGGGGCTGTGAATGTCATCCGCGCCTTGCGTGATTTGCCGCGTGACACCCGCATCCTGAACATCGGGTATGCGGGCAGTGCCAATTTTGAGATAGGCACGCTGGTGGAGGTCAGCGAGGTAAGGCTCAATCATCCCAATTGCAAGTATGGCGAACCCGAGCAGTTTTTGTCCCCATGCGACTTGGGCAACGACGCGTCTGATGACACTCAAAGTGCACCGTCCTTGTTCCCGATTGCGGACCGACGCGCCGTGTGCTATACCAATTCGGATTTCGTGCTGCAGTCAGACTACCGTGACTGTGTGTTCGATATGGAACTCGCCTACATAGCAGCGATGGGCTTTGAGCGTGTTTCCGCGCTTAAAGTCGTCAGTGACAATCTCTCGCTGCACACCTATCATCAGACCACAAACGGGGTTCAATGATATACTTTTCCTCTACGGGGACTCGAAAAGGTATGCCTAATCTACGGAACTTTCATGCTGCTCCGAAGATTATCAGAACGTAAGAACCCGAATAAGATTGCGGGCAATTGTCTCGTCCGTGAATTTGTCGGCTTGTACATATCCTTTCGTGCGTATTTCTGCGCGCAAATCGTGATTCGTCAGTATCTCGTGTAACTGTCTGCCAATCTCCTGCGGATTGTCCGGATTGGCATATAGCGCGGCATCACCGCCCGTTTCCTTAAAGCAACTGCCCGTAGAGGTCAGAACAGGCGTTCCCACGCACATCGCCTCCAGAATCGGGATGCCGAAACCCTCGAATATACTCGGATAGCAAAGCACATCAGCAGAGGCATAAATGACCGGAAAATCCGCGAAATTCACATTGTGCCTCAATAGGAGTCTCACACCCAGTCTGTCCGCCTCTTTCTTGCACAGGTCGGCATATTCCGAATGACCGCCGATAGCAACCAACGGCACATCTATGCCCGCCGATGCCATCCCGCGAACAAGGTTCAGCAGGTTCTTCCTCGGCTCCATCGCACCCACATCCAGCAGGTACCGCTCGGGCAAATCATATCGTTGTTGGACGGCGTTGCTGCTGTTGGTCTGACTGCCGGTCTGGTGGTAGTCGCGGAAGATATGGCTGCACCCTTGGTAGACCACTCGTATCTTTTTCTCATCCACGTGGAAGAATGTGATCAAATCTCTTTTTGTCTGCTCTGAAATGGCGATAATCCGGTCCGCCACATCGCAGGCATACTGCACTTTGCGGGTGAACAACTTTCTGTATCCGATGCTGTACAGTTCGGGGTAGCGCATAAAGATGGCATCGTGCATCGTTACCACCACCTTGCAGCCTGTTTTCCGTATTCCGAACGGCACCTCGCCCGACAGACCCCAATAGATACCAGTTGAGTCCTGCGAATCCTTTCCTGCATGTTGTGTTTCAATCTGTCTTACCGTTTCCACACAGCCGAATGACCGCCAAAGCGATGGACATAATCGCCAGATGCCCGATGGTGTTACAGTTGCTCCCCTTGAAGGAGATGCAACCCGTTCCTTTCCGATGCGTGGAGTGAGCAGATAGTATTCATTATCAAGAACAAACGAACTGAGTAGCCGAATCACATCGCGGCTGTAGTTTCCCAGTCCCCGCCGGTTGAGAAACGCCCTCTTCGCATCCAGATATATCCGCATCATAACGTTTTTTTCTGATTCATCCGTTCCAGATTGGCGCGCTGCATACAAACGCCGTAACGCCGCATCTCTTCCGTACGTTCGGGATAAGCCGCTTTCACGTCCTCGGGACTGCCGATGCGGTACAAATGTTCCTGTCGGCTGTTCATACCATAGCACCAGAACCACTCCCCGTCGCTCACGCCCAAATGCTCGTTGCTCGCAAAGAAAGCGTATCGGCGGCTTCCGTGCAGCAAGTCCGTTCCCAAGGTCGTGTTTTCGTAAGGTATGCCCAGCATTGCCAATGCGGTAGGGAAGATATCAATCTGTGAAGCCGGTTCGTCGTATTGCTGCCATTTCAAGCCTGGTGCGACGAAATAGACGGGTATCTCATTGTACGGCAATGTCATCTCGTATGGTGAAGCCAACTGCGCACCGTGATCTGCTGACAAAACAAACAACGTGTGTTGTCCCCATTCGGTCTGCTTGGCGGCAGTCATAAACTGTCTGACGGCATCATCCGCATAAGCGATGATACGCTCCTCATCGTTTTCGCCGCGTGAGCGATATGCCTCGGGTACAACGTAGGGGGAATGATTGCTGACAGTTAGGAACGTGGCGAAGAAAGGCTCGTCCACCGTATTGAGTTTGTCAATTCCCCATCGGAACATATAGTCATCCGGTACGCCGAAATTATTGACGACAGCCTTCGAGTCATAGTCATAAAGCGAATAGATAGTATGGATATAGTTATCCCGCCAGAAACTGTTCATATTGTCATATTGCGGATTTCCTGTGACAAATACAAGATTATGATAACCTGCCTGTTGTAAGTAATAGGGCAAACCCGTATAATGATTTGGGTTCACCTCCATCATCGTTCTTGCAAAGTTCGGAACATATCCATACTGCGATGCCACAATCCCGTTGTTCGTATGAATACCCGCCGAATAAGCGTTGCTCCAATACCAACTGCTGTCGCGTAACGCACGAAGATAAGGGGTCAGATACTGCCCGTTGTATTGCCGTTCAAGATTGACGCGGGTCATTGATTCCATAAGTATCAGTACAACGTTCAGCGGTCGGTCGTGGCAAGGGGTATCTGCAAAAAGACTATCAGTAGAGAGTCCTGCCGATAAAACATTGTCCGATAATTGAGCCTGGACATACGTTTCCGCTTCCTCCTCGCTGACTGCTGCAAGAAAATCCGGCAACTTGTTTCCGCCGTTTTTCGCAGTCTTGATGATATTAAAAACGGGATTGACACCCAATTTGTTGTAGAAAGGTTTATTGCAGTAATACGCAAAACTCACTTTCAGCGGGTAGCGTTGAAAACTCCCCCGCATCCCGATGAAAACCAAACCATAAACAACAATGCACACAGCCGCACCTGTCAAGTAGGATGACAAGGATGTATTGGTATCGTGGGTATAATGGTACGAAAGGGAGCGACGAGTGATCGTAGTCAAAACAAAGGAAAAAAGGACAATCAAAAGTACTGCAATGAGCAAGAACCACAAGTTTGTCTTGTCCTGCATTACCATTCCCGCCGTGTCTCCTGCAAAACCGAACCACTCTGTCACCTGATAGTTCAAATGATTGTCAAAGAAATGAAAATATCTCGCATTTGCCACCTCAATGATAATAACCAAACCATACAAGACACCTTCCGCCCAAGCGATTGCTTTCTTGCACGAACCAACTATCCGCCGGACATCCGGTCGATGCATCATGCACATCGTCAGTACGGTCAGCGCAATCACCGGCAATGCTTGTATATAACATACAATCAGGTTGTCAAACTTCAGCCCTATCAGCATTGACCGTCCAAGCAATCCGTAATCAACACCTTCTGTCGGCATATTCGCCCAAAGCAGAATCAACCTGCATAATGTCAAGGCACCAAGCCCAAAAAGATGAAGTTTCACCAAGTACAGAATGCTTTCCTGTAAGGGGTGTGATTTTTGATTTGTCATAAAGCGTCAATTGTTTCCATTATACGTTGTACCATAACTTTTGCCGTACGCTCTGCGTTCTGCCCATCCGTAGCGGATGATGACACAACTACCTTATCCACCTTTGCGTCAATGACCATTCACCTGATTTTGTGGTCGAGAAAAAAAACATTAAGCAAATAACTATTTCCGACTGCGAATTATGGGCGCAAAGTTACACATCAAATCCGAAAACATTACATCTTTTGGGGGAATTTTCTTCGTCAATCGTTTCCTTCAACAAAACGTCATTCCACAACTTGTTGATAAAGAATTGGATATGAGATCAACCATCATAGGCTATCAATATGCCGAAATTCTTTCAGCATTGTTCAATATCTTTCTTTCCGGCAGCAACCTTTCGACTGGTGGTTGAAGCGCGCATCGAGGCAATAATACAGAACAGAACAGAACAGAACAGAACAGAACAGAACAATCCCATGCCATATTTTGGCATGGGATTGTTCTGTTGTCATACCGGTTGTTTCGAATGCTATTCCGAATCAGAATTTCATTGCGAGACCCAATCCGTTTTGCGATGTCTGAATGCCGAATTCCACTTTTGTGGTTTGGCGTGCACATTTTTCATTATACACGTTGTGTGAGTTATACTTTTTTATACCACCCACGATAAGACACGGTACGGATGCAACCTCGAAAGCGGATCCGACAGTCATAAATACAGCTCCTGTTATACCTAATGCGGAAGAAGGGCTTATTCCGTAAAAAATGGAGCCTGACAGCAGGAATCCTGTACCCAAACCGAAGAAAGTCCAACCGTTATTCCATAGTTTGCAACCTGTCTGATAACTGTTCCATGCCTCTTGGCAGTTTTGCTTGATGTATTCGAAATACTGATCTTCATTCATACGCTGATTGCCAATAATATACGTGTCACCGTCCTTGATGATTGGCAGTCCCGTAAATTGTATGTCGTTATACGAGTTGTTGTTGGAAAAATATGCATGTTTGTTATTGTACTGCTGTGTGTGGTTGTGCTTGCTGATCAAATACTTTTACAGAGCCATTGGAGTAGATAATGGTGTTGATTTCGGAAGTGTTCAACACGAAAGTCGGACCGTCGGCGTTTGAGGCTTCTTTGTATTTTACCTCGCTGCTTGAAACCTCAAGGATCTTTGCCTCTATCCGCTTGCTGTCACGGGTAACAATAATGTCCTGAGCGAATGATACGATTGTCGCCATTGTCAATGTGATGGCTAAAACAAGAATTTTTGGTCTATAGGTCATTTTGTAGGCTGAAATCATTGTTTATGTTACAACGATTTCAGCCTACGTTTTGACCTATAGACCGAATTTTTTTCATACTTTTTGTGCGGCTATTGTGTCTCATTGCCGCTTCGAGTTTTAAGTGATTAAATTAAACGTCCGCAAGCATAAAATGACTGACAAATAAAAAGTGCGGACAGGTTGCAATTATTATCGGCATTTTCGGGCATCCACTCCCATCACGTCCAATATGCAAAAAGTCCACACAAAAGTGCGAACGATTTGTTTATTATAGGAACGTGATTACAATTTTGTGGATGATTGAAAATGTCCTGAAACAAGCAAAACCGCTTTTTATTCTATGTCTTTACAACATTTAGTTTAATCACACTTTGGAGGATATCTCTCCGTCTGTCGATTTACTGATGAGATTCGGTGTGTTTGTCTGATTCTGAAAGCGATTCGTCCAAGTCCCTGCGGAACCAGATGAGGATGGCGATGACGGCGACCGTGATGCAGGAGTCGGCGATGTTGAACACAGGCCTGAAGAAGAGGCAGTCGCCCGCGCTGTCGGTTATAACAGGGAAATAGAGCATATCGACCACCTTGCCGTAGAAGAACGGCGCATAGCCGAACAGTCGACCGTAGAACACACAGTCGATGATGTTGCCCAACGCGCCCGCTGTAGTCAGGGCAATCATCGCCAGATAGCCCGTACGGCACCCTCTGCTGACAAGACGGTGCATATACCAACCAAGCACACCGACCGCCAGCAGACGGAAAATGGTAAGGAACAGTTTGTCAAACCACTCGATGCCGAACGCCATGCCGTCGTTCTCCACAAAGCAAAGGAAGAAGAAAGGCAGCACCTCGCGGCTCTCACCCAAGGCATAATGCGTGGCTATGTAAAGTTTGACCGCCTGATCGACCAGGACAGCCACCGCGATAATGGCCACAATGAGCCACCGGTTACGAACACGCTTTTCCATCAAATGTGAAATGCTTGTCTGATTTGCTCCACGCGGTCGAGACGCTCCCACGTGAAGAGTTCCACATCCCTCTCAAAAGGCCGACCCGAATCATCCAGAAAACGCTTCTTGACCGTTTCCGGCTTGCGCCCCATGTGGCCGTAGGAGGCAGTCTCCTCGTACATCGGCTGCTTGAGGTTCAGGTCGCGGATGATGCCCGCAGGCGTGAGGTCGAAGAGGGTGTTGATCTTATCGGCAATCTCGCTGTCGGAGACGATGCCTGTGCCGTAGGTGCTGACAAAGACATTGACGGGTTTGGCCACTCCGATGGCATAGCTGACCTGCACGAGCATCTCGCGCGCCACGCCCGCCGCGACCATGTTCTTGGCAATCCACCGCGCCGCATACGCCGCCGAACGGTCCACCTTCGAGGAATCCTTGCCGGAGAACGCGCCTCCGCCGTGGGCTCCGCGCCCGCCGTAGGTGTCCACGATGATTTTCCTTCCCGTCAGCCCCGTGTCGCCGTGGGGGCCTCCGATGACGAACT
>DBVX01000009.1:0-139 GCA_002308815.1 Bacteroidales bacterium UBA1253 | reverse complement strand
CGCAGGGTCGTTATTGACATAGGGCGCCAGCAGCCTCTCATAGCGCTGGTCGCGCTTCATCACGCGCGGCAGCAGGATACGGCGTATATCCTCCCGTATCTGTTCCTGCGTGGCATCGGGGTCATGCTGTGTGCTGACC
>DBVX01000049.1:3742-14835 GCA_002308815.1 Bacteroidales bacterium UBA1253 | reverse complement strand
CAACAGGCATGATAGGCGACCCTTCGGGCAAGTCCGCCGAACGCAACCTGCTCACGGAAGAGACCCTGCGGCACAACGTGGAAGCCATCCGCAAACAACTGGAACACTTCCTCGACTTCAATTCGGACGCGCCCAACGCCGCCGAACTGGTGAANNTGGTGAACAACTACGACTGGATGAAAGACTACACGTTCCTCGACTTCGCGCGCAACGTGGGCAAACTCATCACAGTGAACTACATGATGGCGAAGGACTCGGTGAAGAAGCGCTTCAACGGCGAATACTCGCAGGGCATGTCGTTCACGGAGTTCACCTACCAGCTGCTGCAAGGTTACGACTTCGTATATCTGAACGAGCACAAGAACTGCAAGCTTCAGATGGGCGGCTCGGACCAGTGGGGCAACATCACCACCGGCACGGAACTGATAAAGAAGATGACGGGCAACGACGCATACGCGCTGACCTGCCCGCTGATAACCAAATCGGACGGCGTGAAGTTCGGCAAGACGGAAAGCGGCAACGTGTGGCTCGACCGCCGTTACACGAGTCCTTACCGCTTCTACCAGTTCTGGCTGAACGTGGCTGACGAGGACGCAAAGCGCTACATCCGCATCTTCACGTCGTTAGAGAAAGACGAGATAGACGCCCTCATAGCCGAACATGACGCCGCGCCGCACCTTCGCGTGCTGCAGAAACGGCTGGCGAAAGAGGTCACGTGCATGGTTCACAGCGAAAAGGACTACGAGACCGCCGTCAATGCCACCAACATCCTGTTCGGCAACGCCACCAAAGAGGCGCTGGAAAGCCTCGACGAAGAGACGTTCCTGCAAGTGTTCGACGGGGTGGAGCAGTACGAGATAAGCCGCCAGGAACTGGAACAGGGCATCGCCCCCCTCGACCTGCTCGCGGAGAAGACGCAGATATTCCCGTCCAAAGGCGAGGCACGGAAGATGATCCAGGGCAACGGCCTGAGCATGAACAAGCAGAAACTGACCGACGCGCAGACACCGATAACGACCGACGCGCTGATTAACGGCCGTTTCATCCTGTTCCAGAAAGGAAAGAAGAATTACTACCTCGTCGTGTGCAAATAAGGTTCAGAGCAAGCCTTCCGCATACGCGCCAAACAGCAAGAGAACGATGAACATCCCCGACAGAATCAGACGATGGCTGTTCCTGAACAAGCAGAAACAGCAACCCGTCCGCGACGTGCGTTTCCCGAAATGGGACAAGGTAAAGACCGTCCTTCTCATCTACGACAGCGACGTGATGGAGAAGAACGCCGATATCCGCGAGATTGTGCGCCGGCTGATGCTGGAGGACAAGCAGGTGACGATGCTCGGTTACGTGGAGCGCAAGGACGTGCAGTCGCCCATCCTGCCCCAAAGCCGCATGCTCGGATGGAAAGACAGGAACTGGCTGCACCAACTGAGCAAGGACGCGGCGTCGTCGATAGCGGAGGCGGAACACGACATCGTGATAGACCTGACACAGACCTACTGCCTGCCGCTGCACTATGCCGCCCTGTTCGCTCGGGCGAAGTTCAAAGTGGGCCGGCACATAATGGACGGGCTGCACGACTTCGACATAGAGATGCCCGAACAGGAAATCCACACGCCGCTGTTCGACCAGATTCTACACTACATTCAGACAATAGAAAGCAAGGACTGAGATGAGAAACGAACGACTTTGCGGTCTGGGGACAGCGCTGGTGACCCCCTTCACGGAGACAGGCGCCGTGGATTATGACGCCCTCGCCCGCCTGATAGACAGGCAGGCCACGGGCGGAGCGGACTATCTGGTGGTGCTGGGCACCACCGGCGAGGCGGTCACGATGACAGCGGACGAACAGCGTGAAGTGACGGAGTTCGTCGTCAACCGCAATGCGGGCCGTCTGCCTTTGGTGGCGGGCGTTGGCGGCAACTGCACCGCCGCCGTGGTTCAGCGACTCGTGTCGCACAGGAGCCGTCTGCAGGACCAGTTCGATGCGATTCTGAGCGTCTGCCCCTACTACAACAAACCCTCGCAGGAAGGCCTGTACCGGCATTTCTCGGCGATAGCGGAGGCAAGCCCCGTGCCGGTGATACTGTACAACGTGCCCGGTCGTACGGGCGTGAACATGCTGCCGGAAACGGCCGTGCGCATCCACAAGAGCCATCCGGACAAGGTGGCGGGCGTGAAAGAGGCCTCGGGCGACATGGCGCAGATAGGCAGGCTGACAGACCTGAGCCAAACGGAAACAGGCGGCGAACTGCTGGTTATCAGCGGCGACGACGGTCTGGCGGCAGCCGTGATGCAACGCGGCGGCGCAGGACTGATATCCGTCGCGTCTAACGCCTATCCGGCAGCGTTCCGGCGAATCGTGCATGAACAGGACAGCGACTTGCAGGCTGAATACGAGCCGTTCGTGCGGCTGCTGTTCAAGGAAGGCAATCCGGCGGGCATCAAAACAGCACTCTGCCAGATGGGACTGATACAGAATGTGCTGCGGCTGCCGTTGGTGCCCAATTCGTGCGAGGTGCAGCGGGAACTGAGCGAATGCATGAAACGACTTCCGGAACGATGAAAGTAAGAATCATATCCCCCTCGGGCGCGGTTGACCCGCAGCGTATAGATGACGCGTCCGACGTGATGCGCTCGTGGGGCTGGCAGGTGAGCGAGGGACAGTACGCCCGCTGCCGGTGCGGACGCTTCGCCGCCACGCAGGACGAACGGCTGGCGGACCTGACGGAGGCATTGCAGTCGGATGCGGACGTGGTGCTGTGCTCACGCGGAGGCTACGGCCTGCAGCAGATAATAGACCGTCTTCCCGCCCCGCTGGCAAGTGACAGGATGCCGCTTGTCGTGGGTTTCTCGGATATCACTGTCCTGCACCAATGGTGCGCCATCAACGGGCGCGCCTCCCTGCACGGGATGATGTGCAGAGTCAATGCGGAGAACGAGCAGCGCGAGGACGTGCTTCTGTGGAAACGCGCCATTGAGGGAGAAAGTATCGAGTACCGTCTGCCGTCCCACGCGCTGAACCGTCCGGGCATGGCGGAAGGCCGGCTGGCAGGAGGGAACCTGAGCGTGCTGTACGGCCTGCAGGCCACGCCGTGGAGCCCCGGCGCGCTGATTGACAAGGCGGAGGAGCCCGTCATCCTTTTCATAGAGGACATTTGCGAAAGGCATTACCATATAGACCGCATGATGCGCAACCTCCGCATGAGCGGCGTGCTGGCACGAATCAGCGGTCTGATAGTGGGGCAAATGACAGACTGTGAGGACGATGAGGGCATGGGAGAGCCGGTGCAAGAGACCATAGCCGACGCCGTAAGCGGATATGCCTATCCTGTCTGTTTCGGCTTTCCGGCAGGGCACGACGAAATGAATTTTCCCCTTCCGTTGAACACCCCGCTGCGGATGCAAATTGACGAGAACGGTCTTTATTTGCGATTTAAGGGCAGGTGACATACGTTTCCGAGGGTTGCGCCAAATCCCACACCGAAGTGAAAAAACGAAAAAAATGAGGGTGTCTCTTGCAGACACCTCTTTTTTGCAGTATCTTTGCACGCTTTTTCGGGCCGAGTGCGTCCCGCCGCCGGAAAGCAAGCACTGAGAATCATACAAACAAACATAAAGATATTATGTCAGAAGACAGAATTATTCCTGTAAAGATTGATGAGGAAATGCGCTCGTCGTACATCGACTATTCGATGAGCGTGATTGTGAGCCGCGCCCTGCCGGACGTGCGCGACGGATTCAAGCCCGTACACAGGCGCGTGCTGTTCGGAATGAACGAACTGGGCAACACGAGCGACAAACCGACCAAGAAGAGTGCACGTATCGTGGGTGAGGTGATGGGTAAATACCACCCGCACGGCGACAGCAGTATATACGGCACACTGGTGCGTATGGCACAGCCGTGGAACATGCGCTACTGCCTCGTGGACGGTCAGGGTAACTTCGGATCGGTGGACGGCGACAGCCCCGCCGCGATGCGTTACACGGAAGCCCGCCTGAGCAAACTGGCGGAGGAGATGCTGCGCGACATAGAGAAGGACACCGTGGACATGCAGCTCAACTTCGACGACACGATGCGCGAGCCGGTCGTGCTGCCGACACGCTTCCCCAACCTGCTGGTGAACGGCGCGACGGGTATAGCCGTAGGTATGGCGACCAATATGGCGACTCACAACCTGGGCGAGGTGCTTGACGGCTGCGTGGCGTACGTCAAACGCCAGATAGCCATCGATGAGGCCAAAGCCAACGGCGGCGAGGTTCCCGAAGAGATAACCGTAAGCGAACTGATGCAGTACATCAAGGCGCCGGACTTCCCCACCGGAGGCACCATCTACGGCTATCAGGGAGTGCGTGACGCTTTCGAGACAGGACGCGGGCGCATCATCATCCGCTCCAACGCCGACATAGAGACCGAGAACAACGGACGCGAACATATCATCATCACCGAACTGCCCTACGGCGTGGTGAAGAGCGAACTGGTGAAGAAGATTGCCGACCTCGTCAGCGAGAAGAAGATAGAGGGCATCAGCGACATCAGCGACCAGTCGAAACGCGACATCCGCATCGTGGTCGAACTGAAGAAAGACGCCAACGCGCAGGTGGTACTCAACAAACTCTACAAGTACACAGACCTGCAGTCGAGCTTCTCGGTCAATAACATCGCGCTGGTGAAAGGCCGTCCGATGCTCCTGAACCTCAAGCAACTGATAGGCAACTTCATCGAACACCGCATGGACGTGGTGACGCGCCGCACACGCTGGGAACTGCGCAAAGCCGAGGAACGCGCGCACATTCTGGAGGGCTTGATTATCGCGGTGGACAACATAGACGAGGTGGTGCGAATCATCCGCGCCTCGCGCACGCCGCAGGACGCACAGACCAATCTGGAGAAGCGGTTCGACCTGGACAACCTGCAGTCGAAAGCCATCGTGGACATGCGCCTGAGCGCCCTCACCGGACTGCGCATCGACGAACTCAAGCAGGAGTACGCCGACCTGCAACAGCAGATACAGCACCTCAAGGAACTGCTTGGCAGCGAGATACTGCGCTATCAGGTGATTGTGGAGGAGTGCGAGGAGATAAAGGAGAAGTATGCCGACGAGCGCCGCACACAGGTGGTGAAGATGGCCACCGAGTTCAACCCCGAGGACATGTACGCCGATGACGACATGGTCATCACCATCTCCCACCTCGGCTATATCAAGCGCACTCCGCTGGCAGATTTCCGCCAGCAGGGCAGGGGAGGCATCGGCTCGCGCGCTTCCGCCTCACGCGACGAGGATTTCATCGAGTATGTCCATCAGGCGTCGATGCACTCCACGATGATGTTCTTCACCGCATACGGCAGACTGTACTGGCAGAAAGTGTATGACCTGCCCGAAGGCAACCGCCAGTCGAAAGGTCGCGCCATCCAGAACATCATCAACCTCGAGAAAGGCGACAAGGTATGCGCCTTCATCAACGTCAAGGGACTGAACGACCCCGACTACGTGCAGAACCACTACCTGATTTTCGCCACCCGCAACGGTCTGATGAAGAAGACCACTCTGGAATCGTACAGCCGTCCGCGTGCCAACGGTATCAATGCCGTGGGACTCCGTGAAGGCGACGCGCTGATAGGTGTCACGCTGACCGACGGCGAGAGCCAGATGCTCATCGCATCCTACAACGGCAAGGTGGTCCGCTTCCCAGAGAATCTGGTGCGTCCGATGGGCAGAACCGCCAGCGGCGTGCGTGCCATCCGCCTTGAAGAGGACGGCAAGGACTGCGCCATCGGCATGATATGCGTGGAGAACAACAGCGACAAGACCGTACTCGTCATTTCGGAGAACGGCTTTGGCAAGCGCACACGCCTTGACGACGAGGACGGCGAACCCGTTTACCGCATCACGAGCCGAGGCGCCAAGGGCGTTAAGACAATGAACATAACTGACAAGACCGGCTACCTCATAGGACTGCATGCCGTGGATGACAACGAGGACCTGATGCTCATCACCAAGTCAGGCACCGCCATCCGCATGGCGATGAACACCATCCGCGTGATGGGACGCGCCACGCAGGGTGTCAAACTCATCGAACTGCAGAAACGCAACGACACGCTGATGTTCGGATGCATCGTTCCCAAAGACGAGGAGGAACAGAATGGCACGGATGTTGCAGAAGAGTCGCAGGAAGGTATGCAAACCATTGAAAACAACGAATAACAAATAGAGAGTTATGAAGAAGATTTTATCACTGGCAGCCGTCGTGCTGATAAGCGCAGGCTGCATGGCACAAAAATCGAATGTAAGAAAGGCGGAGAACCTCGCTCTGGCAGAGACTCCCGACTACGCCGGCGCACGCGCCGCCATCAAGGAGGCCATTGCCAACGAAGAAACCAAAGACCAGGCCAAGACATGGTACATCGCCGGTATGATCGGCTACAAGCAGAACGAAACCGAATACTTCAAACTGCAGACGGGCAAGGGCGGAACCGATTATAACATCAGGGGTGAGGCTGTTCTGGAAAGCTATACGTATTGGATTCAGGCGGACAAACTTGCCATGACACCCGTCTATGACAAGAAAGGGAAAGCCAAATACGACACAGGCACCCGCAGGAAGATAGCCGACAAGATGGTGGAGTATTACGAGCACCGCGAACTGGTTTACTATGCCTACAACCTGTGGGAGAAGCAGGACTTCGCCAAAGCTTACGAGGCATTCAGTGCCTATATATCCATTCCTGATCTTGAAATGATGCAGGAGAAACGCTATCAGGAACGCCTGCCGAAGGACACCACGTATCAGGATATATGTTATACTGCCGCATTGGCGGCGTACAACGCGCAGATGTACGATGTGGCGGTTACGGATTTCCGCAAACTGATAGAAATGAATCTAAAACCCGTTCAGGCAGGGCAGTTCATTTACCAGAGTTACATCAACGCCGGTGACTCGGTTGCCGCCAACGCATGGCTGGACGAGTGCATCAACCGCTTCGCCGACAATACGTGGTTCATACAGAACCGTATCAACAACCTTGTCAACAGCGGCAGAATGGACGAGGCACTCGTCTATCTGGATCAGGCGATTGCCAAGGATCCCCAGACCCAATACCTCCTGCTCAAAGGTTCCATCCTGGATATGGAAAAGCGTTTCGATGAGGCGATATCCGTCTATGAGGAGGCTCTCAAAGCTGATACGAACAATGCCGAAATCCATTATAACTATGGGGTGGTCTATGTGGATATTGCCAACCAACTCAACGAGAAGGCGGCGTATATGAACGCAAAGGACTACAAAATGGCTCGCGTGGAGATTACTGAAACTTTCCGGAAGGCTCTGCCTTATTTCCAGAAGGCATACGAACTCAAGCCGGATAACTACACCTACAAGCACCAGTTGCGCTCCCTCTATTATCGGCTGGGAATGCAGAAAGAGTACGACGAACTCGCCGACTGACAATGGGGCGCATCCTCGCAATCGATTACGGACAGAGACGCACGGGATTGGCCGTCACCGACCCGCTTCGGATAACGGCCACCCCGTTGCTTACGGTTCCTACGGTAGAACTGATGGACTGGCTGCAGGATTACCTTAGCAACAACCAAGTGGATCAGGTTGTCATCGGACATCCTACACAACTTAACGGACAGGAAAGCGACAGTATGCGGTACATACGCCCTTTTATGCGGCGTTTCCGGCAGGTTTTTCCGAATGTGCCGCTGACCGGATACGATGAGCGTTTCACTTCCACTCTCGCGCACAGGGCGATGATAGCGGGCGGAATGAAGAAAAAGCAGCGGCAGGACAAAGCCGTGGTGGATAAAATCGCCGCTTGTATTATCCTTGAAGACTACCTGAACTCCAAACTCTAAACTCCCAAACTTTTTTCAACTTTCAACTTTCAACTTTCAACTTTCAACTGAAATGATTCTTCCCATCTATTTATACGGTCAGCCGGCACTTCGCAAACCGACCGAGGAGATTGCCCCGGATACAGACCTCAATATCAAACAGCTGATTGCCGATATGCATGAGACGCTGACTGTGGCGGAAGGCTGCGGTCTGGCTGCCCCCCAGATAGGCAGATCCATACGGCTGTTCGTTGTCGATGGTTCCGAACTCAAAGACGAGTATCCCGAGTGCGCGGATTTCAAGCAGGCATTCATCAATCCCGAACTGTTGGAAGTGAGCGATGAAAAGGTCTCGTACAGCGAAGGCTGTCTTTCCCTGCCCGGCATATCCGAGAATGTGATCCGTCCCAAGACTATAACCATCCGCTATCAGGATGAGGAATTCAACTGGCATACGGACACTTACACGGACTTCAAGGCACGCATCGTCCTGCACGAGTATGACCATCTGGAGGCGCATGTTTTTACTGACCGTATCTCGCCCATCCGCAGGCAGTTCGTCCGGGGCAAGCTATCCAATATTGCCAAAGGAAAAACCGTGTCACGCTACAAGTACAAACATTGATATGGAAGCTTACCTGACTGCTCTCGGAATAATTTTCTTAGGGGCGTTGCTGCAATCCTCCACCTATGTGCCGCTCAGTATGGTGAACGAATGGTCGTGGGAATCATTCTCTTTTGTGCGTGGTATCGTCATCTATATGGTTTTGCCTTCGTTGGCAGCCACCAAACTGGCACTTCCTTCCGGTTACCTTTTCTATGAGATGTTTGATGAGATTCCCGTCATGCAGGTTGTCTCAACCATCGCTCTCGGATTGATCTGGGGAGCGGCGGACTTGTTTTACGAGCGTAGTATGTTCTATCTGGGGGCATCGCGGGGAAGGGCGTTATCATCCGCATTGACCGGCGTGGCAGGCATAGGACTGGCTGCATTGGTAATGCATACGTTCTTCTACCACTCGCATCCCGAATCGGGTATCTCCTTGTCCGTTGTGGCTGGTATGGTTGTTGCGTTGGCTGGCTATTACCTGATAGGAAAGGCGGGCGACAGGAAGGATCGTGAGATTCGTTCCGATCAGGATGCCGACAGGAGGCAGTTCGATATGAAAAAAGGTATCCTTTTAGCCATTACAGGAGGTGTGATGGGGGCTTGTCTCAACGTCGCTATGGTGACGGGGGATGGCATCTTCCTTCCGGAGACGCTTGTCGCCTACCGATGGCTGCCCGCTCTGTTCCTTTTCTGCATCGGTGCTTTTATTTCCAACACCGCCATTTGTATTGCCCAGAATATCCGCAACCGTACATTTTACGAGTACTCCCAGCCAGACGTGTGGAAAATGAACCTGATTATATGTGTGCTGACCGGAGTTGCAGAGTTTGCCGCTTTATATGGTTTCTGCATAGGACGCACGTTCTTCAAGGATACACCGCTGATGCTTTTCGCTTTCCTTGTCCTGCTCGTTTCGCAGACCCTGTTTTCCTATATGTGGGAACTGATTGTCAATGAGTGGCACGGAATAAGCCGGAAAACGGAGAGATTTCTGATAGGCGGGATAATTCTCCTGCTTATGAGCGTTATTGTTCCCGCCTTGTTGGATATGGTGTAGGATGTTTGGTATGGATTTTGCAGAAATATTCAAAGAATGTTTGTTATCAGAGATATGAAACGGCTGGCATCCATATTGCTCGTTTTGCAGGTGCTTGTTCCGCCTGCGGCATTGAGTGCCCAGAACTCGACATCCTCCCCGTCTTCGCGTTTTGGCTACGGAGAACTGAATGAGAATGTCCCCGTCGCATACAGGGGAATGGGTGGCGCGTTTTCCGGATTGAGGCAGCAGTCGGTGATAAACCCCTCGCAACCTGCCTCCTATACGGCGTGCGACAGTGTGACTTTCATGTTCGATCTCGCCGCAAGCGGGATGTGGACACGCTATGCTGACTTGAACGGGCATCGCAACCGGCCAAACGGTAATCTGGAATTCGTAACGATGCAGTTTCCCATCTGGAAACAGCATATTGCTTTTTCCGCAGGTATAATGCCCTATACGGCTGTGGGCTATGATTTCGCTTTGAGCGGAAATGCTGGCGGATATGACTATCAGGTCAGCTATCAGGGCGAAGGCGGAATAACGAACGTGTATGCCGGATTGAGTTTTAATATTTTGGATTGGTTCGCACTGGGGGCAAACGCCTATTATATGTTCGGCGATGCCACCAATGTCATTGCTCTTTCTTTCACCGACAACGCGTTGCAAGGCTCAACCATGTACCAGAATATGCACGTCAATTCGTTCCGCTTCCGTTATGGCGGCCAGTTTTTCCATACTTTTGCCCGCCGTCACCGTATAGTGTTGGGGGCGGTGGTTGAGAACAAGCAGCCGTTGCGGGGCGAATTCGTGCAGTACGAACTGAACACACTTGATTCCGTGCTTGTGCAAGGCGACGGTTTTCAGATACCGTTGTATTATAGCGTAGGGGCAAGTTATGGCTTTGATGACCGGCTTCTGGTTGCTTTCGACTACAGCAGCCAGAACTGGAAAGATGCCGATTATTTCGGAATGACCGGCGTGCTTCAGAACCGTTCCCGTTATGCTTTCGGGGTGGAGTACCGCCACAACCGTATGAGCCGACACTATGCAGAGCGTATGTTCTGGCGGATCGGGGCAACCGTGACGGATTCCTACGTGCAGAACGTGGCGAAAAAGGATTTCGCGGTTTCTGCCGGTATGGGATTCCCGCTCCGTACTTCCGAAACCCTGTTCAATCTTTCCCTTGAGTACAACCGGCGGCATTCGG
Source organism: Bacteroidales bacterium UBA1253 (assembly GCA_002308815.1). Taxonomy (GTDB): domain Bacteria; phylum Bacteroidota; class Bacteroidia; order Bacteroidales; family Paludibacteraceae; genus Colicola. Next base: position 4,138 of record DBVX01000049.1, on the reverse strand, counting down.
CATCCAGTCTGGTGGAAGATAATCTCAAACTGACCGTCAATATCGCCGTTGCCGAAAACTGGTTCTTCAAGCGCAAACTGTAAAAGTAAGATTCGTATAACCGATTAATGTATATAAAACTATGAAAACCAAATCTCTTATCCTCATTGCGCTGTGCGCTGCCGTTCCGGTTCTCGCCATCGCAAAACAACCCAAGAACAACCTCGCCGATCAAGCGGCGGGAATGTATGCGGACGACGAACCCACCATCACCGAAGAGTGTGTCAAGAACGTCTCTGTAGTGCATACTTTGGTCAAAGCCAAGCAGTTCGCCGAGGCATACGAACCGTGGATGGAGGTCTATACCGATTGCCCGAACGCCAACAAGTCAATCTACACGGACGGCGCGAAGATAGT
>DBVX01000049.1:0-3732 GCA_002308815.1 Bacteroidales bacterium UBA1253 | reverse complement strand
CCCGCCGAGAAGAAGCGTCTGGCACAACTCTCCGTGGACATGTGCGACAAGCGGGTCCGGTTCTTTGGGAATGACCCCAAGTATCCCACAGAATATATCTTGGGGGAGAAAGGTCTGGCATATTGCGACCATTTTCCAGAGGATGAGGTGAAGGAGACGGCATACCCGTGGTTCAAACAGTCCATTGAGGGACTGAAAGAACGCTCTAAAATCACTGTATTGGTGGAGTTCCTAAAAATCAGTTACAATCTCTACAAGTCAGACCCCAATCGTTACGGCGAGCAGTTCATAGCCGACTATACGCTTGTCAGCGGCTACTTGCAGGCGCAGGCTGCCGACCATACCAACAAGAACGCCTCCGCTGCCGCGCAGCAGAAAGACTTTGCCGACAACCTCTTCGCTGTGTCGGGAGCAGCCAACTGCGACCAACTGGACAGACTCTATACGTCCTACGTGCAGGAGAACAAAGAGAACATGGAGAACCTCTTCAAGGTCATCAGTCTCTACAAGCGCGTGGGGTGTACCGAATCGGACACGTATTTCGCCGCTTCCGAGTATGCCCACAAGATGCAGCCTGCCGAGGAGTCTGCCGCCGGTTGCGCAAAGATGTGTATGAAAAAAGAGGACTGGAAAGGAGCCATCGCCTACTATGAGGAGGCACTCAAACTCGTTGAGGACGAGAACGATGAGGATATAGATGACTATCTCTATATGATCGCCTTCATCAATTTCGACAAGATGAAGAACTATACCGAGGCTCGCCGCTATGCCCGTATGAGTCTGGAAGCCAACCAGATGCAGGGACGCTGCTACATCCTCATCGGACTCTGCTACGCCTCCGCCAAACCTTATACCGACGGAAGCGCGAAAGCCGCCATCCTCAACAAGACAGTATTCTGGGCGGCAGTTGACCAGTTCCAGAAAGCCAAACAAGTGGAACCCTCCTGCGCAGAAGATGCCAACAAACTGATAAACAACTATAGCAAGTACTTCCCCACCAAGGAGGATATGTTCGATCTGCCCAACGAGTTCGGTGAGGGTACATTCATTGTTGGCGGTTGGATTAACGAGCGTACAGTCTGCCGTGCTGCCCACTGATTTCAGAACATATATAGGTGCTGCCTTCCTTATGGCAGCACCTCTCTTTTTCTTTGCTTGTCAGCAAAGTGATGTGCAAAAGACGGAAGCCTTTGCTGACAGGCAGACTGTCCCCGTTCTGGAGGTGGACAGCGTTACCACACTCATTTCCGATTCGGGAGTGGTAAGGTATCGCATATCAGCCCCCATGTGGCAGATATACGACAAAGCCGAACCCTCCTATTGGGAGTTTGTGCAGGGTATTTATCTGGAGGAGTTTGACGAAGATTTGCGTGTGCAGGCTTCCCTCCGGTCGGATTACGCACGCTATCTGGACAAGGATGAACGCTGGGAACTCAACGGACGTGTTCACGCGCTCAACGAGAAGGGGGAGATGTTTGACACGGAACTTCTGATATGGGAGCAGAAAACGGAGCGGGTCTTTTCCGACTCAGCCATCACCATCACCCGCGATTCGTCCGTCATATATGGCATAGGGTTTGTGTCCAATCAGACAATGACCAACTACACTATCCTTAACCCTACTGGCTATTTTACCGTGGATGAGTGAATAACGCATTCATTATGTAAAACTAACTATGTCAGAGAAGCGAGGCTGCTGTTTTGCGGGCTTCCTCATCGGACTGGAAAAGTATGTCCAGAGTGGGGGCAAGGATGAAGGATGACTTTTGCATCGTTTCTTCGATGATGGCGGCGATGTCGGTGAAATGGCATTCTCCCTCGCGGAAGGCAAGATTCGCCACCTCGTTGGCGGCATTGAGCACGCAGGGCATGTTGCCTCCTTGTGCGATAGCTTCGTAAGCCAACCGGAGGCACGGGAAACGGTCGGTATCCGCCTGCTCAAAAGTGAGGGACGAGGTCGTCCGCCAGTCGATGCGCGGCAGCGAGCTTTGCACCCGTTCGGGGTAGGCAAGGGCGTAGAGGATTGGCAGTCGCATATCGGGCGTGCCGAGTTGCGCTTTGACCGCCCCGTCGCGGAACTGTACCGCAGAATGGACGATGGACTGCGGATGCACAAGCACCTCAATCCGATCGTAGTCCACCCCGAACAGCCATTTCGCCTCAATGACCTCGAATCCTTTGTTCATCATCGTGGCGGAGTCGATGGTTATCTTCGCGCCCATCTGCCAATTGGGGTGCCGCAATGCCTGTGCGGCGGTTACAGTCCGCAACTGTTCTTTGGTGTAATTGCGGAAAGGACCTCCGCTGGCGGTAAGCAGGATTTTCTCCACTGAGTCAGGGGCTTCGCCCGCCAGGCACTGGAAGATAGCAGAATGCTCGCTGTCCACTGGTATGATCGGAGCGTGATGCCTGCGGGACAGTTCCTCAATGATGGCACCGGCAACCACAAGTGTCTCCTTGTTGGCGAGTGCGATGGTTTTGCCCGCCTCAATGGCTGCTATCGTGGGACGCAGACCTGCGAATCCCACCATGGCTGCAACCACAACATCCGCTTCATCTGCTTGCACGACGTGTGTTATACTGTCGCTTCCTGCCCATATTTTGATATCTGTGTCAGCCAATGCGTCGCGAAGCGGTTCGTATTGCGACTCATCGGCAATGCATACTGCCGCAGGGCGGAATTCGCGCGCCTGCCGTGCCAGCAGGTCAACGCTCGTGTTGGCGGTCAGGGCATAGACGCTGAAACGGTCAGGATACTGCCGCACGATATCCAGTGTCTGTGTGCCGATGGAACCGGTGCTGCCCAATATGACCAGTTGTTTTTGCATATCAGAACGCTATCATTTCCTCCGGATTGACACACTTGCCGTCGTGCCAGAGGTAGAACGTTATATCTTTTCCGTCTGCCGCCATTCCCAAAGTCTCGCCTGCCTGCACGGGGTCGCCGGTCTTCTTAAGCAGGCCGGCGGCATGTTCGTACACACTCAGGTATGATTCGTGCAGAACCACTATCGAGTAGGTGTTGTCCAGTTCGTAGTCGGTATAAACGACCACTCCCGACAGTACGGCGGTCAGAGGCGTATCATTGGTTGAGCGAAGTGTGACGTAGGGATGCCCCTGCTCGGCGTTGAAATGTTCCATAACGACACCTTCCAATGGGCGTATCAATGTATATACGGGTGCAGCCGATTGGATATCAAACAATTGAAAACGGTTGCTCTCCTTTTCTTCGTACTGCGCCATAAACTCCTCCGTAGCGGCATTTTTTGCCTCAAGCAGTTGCTCGCGCATCACTATCTGCACTGAGTCGAGCGGTTGAAGCGAATCGGTCTGCACATCGCCAGCCACGACCTGCTTGAGCATATCAAGGTACTGCCGCTGCAGCACCATCTCCTGTGTGAGCGAATCCACACGGGCGGATTCCTCCACCACCTGCTGCCGCACGTCCTCACGGTAGCCGGGCAGCAGGTTGCGGGCGGGTGAATAGATGATAATGGCGGACAACGTCATGAGGGTGAGGAGGAACAAGACAATGAGGGAGAGAATGACAATCAGCCAGTTGCCGCGTATAGACCACATCTGTTTGAGCGAGTGGTCATCGGTAACGGACAGGCGGTACTTGCGCGTCATCCGCTGCCAGAATGTCTGTTTCTTCTCCATACTGCAGCCGCAGGGTTAGTTGAGAATGGTGCAGCCCGCGCAGGGTTTGAGCTGCTTGAAGAAGTCGTTGCC
>DBVX01000075.1:36979-49292 GCA_002308815.1 Bacteroidales bacterium UBA1253 | reverse complement strand
TGGAACAAGCGAGCCGTCCGCCACATCGGATACGGGAGCCACATCCGTTTCCGAAGAGAAAGAAGAGTGCTGCGATGAGGTCTGCCAGCCCAATCCCGCCCCCAACTGGAAGCCAACACGCGAGGCGTATCCGACGGGAGCGAGGAGTACATAGCGCAAATCGGCACCCGCGTCCACTCCGGGACGGGGTGAGATGCCGCTGCCGAAACGCAGGTTGGTTCCGGCATCCAAGCCTACCTGCAAGCCGCTACGCGCCTGTGCAAACACGGACAAGGCAACCGGCAGGAGCAATATGGTAAGTATAGTCTTTTTCACAGTCTAACGAACTATATAGAGCAATGTCCTGTCAAGGCGTGAAGTCTTGACGTGCACAAGGTAGCATCCTGCCGCCGCCTGCGCGGTAAGGGTCATCGTTTCAGTCGCATCGGACATAGCGTGCAAAAGCAGCCGTCCGCTCGCATCAAAGACGGTAACGACAGCCTGTTCGGTAACCGGCATTCCTGTAAGAGTGATGGTCTGGCCTTTGTCCGCCACGCTTGGCACAAGACGCAGCCCCGCTCCCTCCGCATCGGTAAGACCGGTCAGCGATATGCGATAAACCGGACTGCGCAACACAACCGGACACCTGCCGGATTCCGGGTTCGGGAACTCGCACTGGACGTAGTACTGCCCGCCCGGAAGCCCATCGCGCGAGAGATAATAGCCGGTAGCAACCTGCACATCATCGCCGCCAGCGGATGTTACATCGTCTATCTCGCCCGTCACGCGGTACCAGCGCACCTCGGAGGCTGCGGGGTCATACCCCAACGTCCGAAGCGTGTTGCGGTTGAGGACGAACATCTGAGAGAAGAGATAATCCACGGGCAGGATATACTGCGCATCGCAGGCGGAAACGAAGAACGCCTGCAGTTCCATCGCCCGCGTCACCTCGACGCGGCGGGGGTTGTCGGTGTTGCCGTCCGACCACGATGAGAAACGGTAGTCGGGTTCGGGGACAGCAGTCAGAATGACTATCTGCCCGCAGCGCAACCCGCTCTGCATCCACTCATCCGCACGTACAGCACACACGGAGAGGAGCAGAAGAAAGAATATGGACAACCGTCTTGACACAGTGGTAAGCATTTGCGGGATTACTGTACTTGAATGTCCACGGTGCCGTGCTCGGCCGTGGCCTTGATTCTGAACTCACGATCCACGAAGACGGCATAGACAGTCGTCTCCTTGACGATGGTGTAAACAAACGTCTTCTGCGTGGAGATGGGATTGCCAGCCTCGTCCTCCCAATGGTCAAACTGGTAGCAGGGATCCGACTCTACGGCATCGAGGGTAATGACCTCACCCGCCTGCGCGGTATATTCCGACTGGCTGACATCGCCCGTCCCCTCCTGCTTGACGCGGACGGATACGGTGAACTCCATCCCGCCGAAGATGGCGACGAAGTCGGTGACAGTGGTTTCGGACGAGATCTCGATCTCGCGGGGATTGTCAGTCACGCCGTCGGACCAGCGGACAAAATAGAACCCTTCGGCGGGTTCGGCGGTGAGGGTGACAATCTGTCCGCAATGCGCCACCGCCTCGGTCTGCGCCAACGCAGGCAGGCAGAGCGCGGAGAAAAGAGAAACAATTAGAATATATCTTTTCATATCGTGTTTGGTTTCCATTTTATTGTGTTATTTCGATATTGCGATATTCCGGTATTTCGATTATGCTTATTCGACGGCTATTCTGACGGTTCCTGTCAGTTGGGTTTCCGGACGGGCTGTTATTGTCACCTCACAGTCGGGATCCTCCGGTTCGACCTCATCGGGTTTGGCGGATGTGAAGACGACGGAGGATGCAGCCTTGTTGAAACTGAACGTCCAATAGTAGAACACGCCATCCGCCGGAGGTGCGCTCTTTCCCCACTTGTCCACGTCCGCCTGCGCGATTGTCCACGAGGTGGCTCCGGAGGTTGACTTGAAGGATTTGCTGACACAGAGCGTCTTGGTGGGTTTGTTCTTGGAGCAGGTCTTCCACATACCCAGATCAAGCGTTTTGCCTGTATTGTCAGTACGGGCGACGTTGATATCGTAGCCTTTCCAGTCCGCATAGCGCATACGGTAGATGTAACTCTCTATGTATTTGTCCTCATCAAACAGAATCTCTCTGCCGGACCGGAGCTGCCATGAGTTGCCGATGGCGCATTCGTCCGCATCTTCCCATACCGTAGCAGTCAGCGTGGTTGCACGCGCCGTGACGAGGCGCATATAGACATAGGTGTCGGTGGAACGCGCGTTGATCCATTCCCTCATTTCGGTGTCAGAAAACTCAAGGTAATGAGAGCCGTCTTCCGCCACATCCATCCGCAACGTATCGAACCATGTGGCGGAATTGGCGGGGTCAATCTCCGGACCGGTGCCGAAATAGACGGTGCAGATATGCTTCGTGGGGGTGGTCAGGCGGGTGGCACCCCATTTCGTGGTGAAATAGAACAGGTCACTTCCTCCGCGTTTGACTTTCACGGATTGGTCGTAGCGCAGGCGTGTGCCGTTGACTTCTTTCTCCGGCACAATCTCTATCTTGAGTTCGGCAGCCTCCTTGGAGATGAACTTGACGTAGTACATACCGCCGTTGGTCCAGTCGCCGATAAGGTTGTCTATAGAGTCAATGGTCAGCTTCCACATATCCTCCGGACGTATGGTGCGGTGGTCGAGGACGTTCTCATCCGTGAAAGCAGGATAGAAATGGCAGTCCTGCTTGGCAATCCACACATCCAGCGGCTCATGCAGCCCGTTCCAGACGAAACGGACACTATCCCGCTTCCAGAGACTTAAAGGCAGCATCAAGACCGTAGCCGAATCCTCCGCCTGAATCTGGACTGATTTGGGAAGGGAGATGATTTCCGTGTTGTTGAGGCACTCGCGGGAGTTGAGATCAGGCTGGATGGCAAGCGATCCGGTGGAAGGCACGTCAATCTGCACCCATGCCTGCACGTTGCGGGTGATGCCGCCGCCTGCCATAATATTGCGGTAACGCGCCTCAATATCCAGCACGTAAGCGACCTTGCCGTCTATTTTTGTTCTCCTGAATCCGCGTTCAATGGGCAACTCAACGTATGAATCATCCCCGGGTTCGCCGATGGCGTTGGCTATATCCCTTTCAAGCGGTCCGTCGCACGCAAAATCAATATTGGCAATCAGCGTATCAACAGACGAAGGGTTATCAGGAATATAATGTACGTGTATAGGCAGGTCATACGTAAAGGCGGTGTACCACGTGACACCGGTACGATAAACATGCTCGTCCACACCGTTCCTTACCAGGATGGCCTCACCGCACGTGTTCTGTGCGAACGAAGAAAGAGCTGCATATCCTGCCAGAAACGCGAATAGGAACAACCGCAACGGGCGGAAACGAAACCTTGACAAACGGTCTGAAAGCGGAGAAAATAACATGAGGAACACTATCGAATCCTGTCTAAAATTTACACAAACTGCTAAAAACGCGCAAAAATACGCTGTCTTTCTGATATGCACAAGAGAAACTGAAAAAAGTTGCACTTAAGGGCGGTTCAGGTGCTCCGCCAGGTACTCCTGCTCGGGCTGGCCGGGAGTGGGAATCCATTCCGCCTTGTCAAGAACGCCTATCGCCGCCAAATCCATCACCGTGGAATAGCCGCTGCGGCAGATAATCTTCCGCGCGCCTTGCAGCACACGGACAAGACTGCTGTCATCCATCTGCGGCACGACTGTCATATTGCCGTTGTGCCATTCCACCTGCGGTTCGCCTATCCTGCCCCTGATAATCAGCACTCGCTCTTCGCTGTCCGCATACCGTTCGCGTATGGTCCGCTCCAAGATGGTGCGCTGCGGCTCCAGTCCCGACAACAGCGCCACCACATCGTACCGCGTATCCCGCTCGCAGGAAGGAGTAAGCCTTGACAACGGACCGACATAGCGGATACCGGCAGAAGGAAGCCCCGTCCTACGATGGCTCAGCGCACCGCTCAGGCTTTCTCTCTCGTCTTCGTAATCAGGCACCCACACCTCATCATACCGCTTCCATACAAGGCGGTGAAGCCGATATGCCATTCCCTCCGCCCAACGCCACCCACGCGGCAGACGGATGTAGAGTTGGTGCGTCATATAGACACAACGCACTCCTTTCACGAAGCAGCCGAACCGATTGTCGGAAACCACCTCATCAATTCCCTCCCGCCGCACGGCCTCTTGCAGCAAACGGTGGTCTGCGACACTTGCCCTCACTATCTGCGGCAGGGCACGGAGCATCGCCCATGTCTGCCGCCTGCCGTTCGAGTAGCGCAATTCCAACGGAGCCAGTTCCACCACGCGCAAGGAAGGAAACGCCATCCTCAGCCGGCGAAGACTGATACCGTCACCTCCCAAAACGACCTCGTCGCCGCGCGCAAGAAGCCGGTTCACAAGGTCAATACAGCGTGTCGCATGACCCAAACCCCAGTTCAATGGTGCCACCAGTATCCTCATAACACCGCAAAAGTACCCGAATTCTTGCTTATATACAAACATCTGCCTACCTTTGCGCGTTTTTATATGATGTCATCACTATGAAATGCGGTATCGTAGGATTGCCCAATGTCGGCAAATCAACACTTTTCAACTGCCTTAGCAATGCCAAGGCACAGTCTGCCAATTTCCCGTTCTGCACCATCGAGCCAAACGTGGGAGTCATCACCGTTCCTGACGAGCGACTCATCCGCCTCGGCGAGATGTGCCACCCCGAACGCGGCATCATCCCCGCCACGGTGGAGATCGTGGACATAGCCGGACTCGTTCAGGGCGCCAGCAAGGGCGAAGGATTAGGAAACAAGTTCCTCGCCAATATCCGCGAGACAGATGCCATCATCCACGTGTTGCGCTGTTTTGATGACGACAATGTGGTACACGTGTCCGGCACGGTGGACCCTGTCCGCGACAAGGAAATCATTGACGCCGAACTCCAACTCAAAGACCTTGAGACGGTTGAGTCGCGCATCGCCAAGACAGAGAAACAGGCCAAGGCGGGCGGCGACAAGCAGGCCAAAGTGGCACTGGAACTGCTCAAGCGCTATCAGGAGGTTCTCTCACAAGGCCGCAACGCGCGGGAAGTGGAACTGCTCAACAAAGAAGAGGAAGCCGCCGCGAAGGAGATGTTCCTGCTCACGAACAAGGCGGTGATGTACGTCTGCAACGTGGACGAGGCATCCGCGCTCAACGGCAACCAGTATGTCGGGCAGGTGCGGGAAGCGGTCAGGAACGAGGACGCGCAGGTGTTGGTTCTGGCAGCCAAGACAGAAGCGGAGATAGCCGAACTGGAGACCTACGAGGAGCGGCAGATGTTCCTCAACGAGATAGGGCTGCAGGAGTCGGGCTGCAACCGTCTGATCAAGGCTGCGTACGCGCTGCTCCAACTGCAGACGTTCCTCACGGCGGGTTCGGACGAGGTTCGCGCCTGGACGTTCCGCACAGGCTGGAAAGCGCCGCAGTGCGCCGGTGTCATCCACTCCGACTTTGAGAAAGGCTTCATCCGCGCCGAGGTCATCAAGTACGATGATTTCATCTCGCTCGGAGGCGAAGCCCAATGCCGCGCCGCCGGCAAACTGTCCGTCGAAGGAAAGGACTACGTTGTCCAAGACGGAGATATCATGCATTTCCTCTTTAACGTATAAAAAGGTATGTTAGAATACATTCTTTCCAATCCGTGGCTGTTAGCCCTGATGCTGATACTGGGGCTTGTGCTGCTTGTCAAAGGGGCTGACTGGCTGGTTGACGGCGCATCCGCCATTGCCAAACGATCAGGTATCAGCGACCTTGTCATCGGACTGACCATCGTCGCCTTCGGCACCTCCATGCCGGAGTTCGTGGTCAATATGGTTTCCGTGGCGGACGGCGTGACCGACCTTGCCGTCACCAACATACTGGGTTCGAACATCATCAACACGTTTGTCATCCTCGGGCTGACAGCACTGGTCTATCCCGTCATCTCGCAAAAACGCTCACGCGACTTCGATATCCCGCTTTCCATCATAGCGGGCATACTGGTCTTCGCCTGCGTAGCCGTCCGCTCACCGTTCGGCGAAGAGGAACAGGGAATCACCCGCATGGGAGGCATCATCCTGCTGGTTGTCTTCCTGTATTTCCTCTACAACACCTTCCGCCATGCGAAAGACCATCCCGATGAAGTCACAGCCGAAACCTATAGTCCCATGCCCGTTGCGAAGGCTGTACTTATGATTCTTACAGGTTTGGCGGGACTGGTGATAGGTGGTCAGATGATTGTCAAGTCGGCTGTGCAGATTGCCACCGACCTCGGCGTTTCCGAAGCCGTCATCGGGCTGACGATAGTGGCGTTGGGTACGTCCCTTCCCGAACTTGCCACATCGGTCATCGCCGCAGCCAAGCACAACTGCGACATAGCCCTCGGCAACGTCATAGGCTCCAATATATTCAACGTCTATTTCGTGCTTGCCACCTCCGCCGTGATCCGTCCCCTGCCCGCATACAACGGCATTGTTCTGGACGCTTGGATGGCGGCCGTGGGAAGCATCCTCGTGTGGCTGTTCGTCAAGTCCAATCACGAGCGGAAGATCCAACGCTGGGGCGGTGCCGTCCTGCTGGCGGTCTATGCGGCGTACCTCGCCTACCGTCTCTGCAATCTCCCATGACCCTCACAGCGTCGCGCGAAGCAGCAGATGCACATCCGTCCGGGTCTTGGCAGGCAATGAGCGGCTGTGAACCCACGACGGGGCATAGACTTTCTCCGACACGCGCAGGTACAGTCCGAGTTGCGGGATAATCTGCCACCGCATATTCAGGTACGCCTGTCCTCCCAGTCCGTACAGGGCGGGGATGGAGAAGGCGAACAGCACATCGTTCTCGTAGCAATAGATGCGGTTGTCCCAGTCCGTCGCGCGGAATCCCTGCAGCCTCAATTGCAGCGTCACGGGCGCGTGCGAGAGACTGTACTGCACATCCTGCGTCAGGCTGTAGCCATACGTCGGCTTGTCCTGTGCTGTGCGTGCCACGCTCCCTTCCGCACGGGTCACGGTCCGCCAGTTGCCCTGCTCCCACGTGAAGCCGCAGCGCAGCGAGTAATTGGCTTTGTCCCCTTTCTGACGCGCGCGCAGACGGATGTCCGTCCGCCAGTCGTCATCGGGCAGATACTCCATATCGCTCATCGTGTCGTACCCCCACGAGGGCGCGTATTTGATTCCGTACTTGACACCCTCGAAGCGGAACAGGTCACCGTACCAGGCGAACCTCCAATGGCGCAATAACCCGATGTCTATTCCCGCGTACAGCCCGTTCTCGTCATTCAGGCGGGACGTTTCGGAGAAGGCGTACCCCTGCGTATTGTCAAAACGGGGCGAATAATAACGGTACAGAAGAATCAGCCCCAGACCCGACAAGGGGTTCAGCCGTGCGCCGGTAATCACGCCGTATCCCCATTCCTTCAGGTTCTGTGTGGCGGCTGCTTCGCCGAAAAGATCCGCCATCCCGATGCGGTAGCGGAAGTTCAGTCCGCCGACAAACTGTTTGTCCCCCCGGAAATAATTTTGGTTGTACGCCGCTTTCGCGAAGTAGTAGCGCACGCTGTCCGAATAGAGGTTTTCTGTCAATGTGACCCCTATCTTCAGGTTGCCCCGCTTGTAGGTGGTGTTCACGCCAACCAGATGATGCCGCAGCGTGTCGTTTGGTTGCAGAAAACTGTACCATCCGCTCACATCCCACTTACCCATACGTACTGTCGCCCCCGCTCCGCGAAGGGACTCGAACGAAGCCGAACTGTGGTAGCGCAGGCCTTCCGGCGCAGTGGCGGCGTTCATCACGTACATCGACTTGCCGAAACGGTATGGGGATGCCGCCACCAGTCCCTGACCGAACGAAGCCTGATAGTTGCCCGCCACAAACGTCTGCAGGACTCCGATGTCTTTCAACTGGAAGTATCCTCCGTAGAGCATATCGCGCGCCTGCACACCGGTCGGACGCTGGACGGTCAGTCCCAGACGTACCTTGTCCTGATAGCGGAAGCGGTAGCGCAATTGGGCATAAAAGGCATCGTTCTGCTTGTCGCGGCGCGGGTCTTCCATATAGCGGCCGTCCACGCGGGCAGTCAGTTCGTGGCGGGCGTAACGGAACACGTCACGCAAGGAAACGGAGTCTTTCTCTACCGGACCGGCACACACAAAGGGCATCAGGTTGCGTATCTCATAGTCGCGCAGGCTTCCTATCAGCTGCAACTCATACAGGCTGTCCATCGGGTGACGATAGACGTAGAGGAGGATGTCGTCAATCTGCTTGTCGGACAGAAAGCCCAGTTGTGATAGGTCATCGCAGGTGGCGCGGTTGAGGTTGATCGGCTGCTCGGCTATGGAGAGAAGCCGCTCCTGCAGATCGTCATAATCCACATCTCCCGACTCCGACAGGAAGGAATACACATCATCGATGACGGCTTCAATCCTTGCAGGCGGGACAGTTGCCTGCAAGGGAACGGACAGGATGAGAAGGAGTGTCAGCAGATGCCGCATAGCAGCGCAAAAGTAATCCGTTTCTTGTAAGCGTACAATAATTGCCCTACTTTTGCCCCGCGTTCAGACAAAACCCCGCACGAGTGAACAGCCTGCTTGCAAAAAAGAACATACGTACCGCCATTGAGTGGATTGTCGCCCTTGCCGCCTACGCTTATCTTGCCTACCGGCTTGTCACGTTCGACAGGTACGACGCGTTCGCCGGTCTGTTCAGCCGTTTCGGAGCAAAGGAATGGGGCTGCCTGTTGCTTACTGTTCTGCTGATGCCGCTCAATCTTTACCTTGAGGCGGCAAAATGGATGGAACTGCTTTGTGAACTGCATCCGCTTGACAGGAGAGAGGCTTTCCGGCAGGTTCTGTACGGGCAACGGGCGGCGTTCGTCACCCCCTACCGTCTGGGCGACATTCCCGCACGGGTGATGCGCCTCAATGACGGCGGGCATTGGAAACAGGGCATTGTATTGGGACTCTACGGCGGTGTCATCCAGACTGTGGTCATCACCGTCTGCGGTATCGTTCCCGCCGTCATCTTCCTGCACCATGCCGCCCAACCCGGTATCCGTGAGGTATGTGCCGTTGCCGCCATCGCTCTCCTCATACCTGTTGCCTTGCGTTACAAAAGCCTGCCACGGTCTGTAAGGCTCACGGGCAGGCAGTTGTGCCATACGTTCATATGGAGTGCCGCGAGATACACCTGCTGGATAGTCCAGTTCGCGCTGACAATGGTGTGGACGGGTATGCCCCTGTCTATCGGGGACGCTGTAGTCCTTATACCCGCCTACTATCTGCTCGTTACGGTGACACTCAATATCCCCGTTGCGGACGCGGGCATCCGTGGCGGCTGGGCGGTCTTCGTCTTCGGATTCTACGGGGTGGATGCGCCGACGGCGGCTCTCGCCGCCGTCGCCATGTGGATAATCAACACCATGCTGCCTGTCGCGCTGTTCCTTCCTGTGCGGTCTGCCACGAAGCAGAAGAGGGAGGAATGACTCTTATCGTGCCTCTCGTACCAGACGGACGGAGCAGCCCCGGTTGTTGGGCGTGGTCGAACGGGCGTAGATATAGTCCTTGCCGAACGAAACGGCTGTTCCCGAACTGGCTGTCCAGTAGTTGCCTGCCGAATCGGCCTTGCTTACTTTGCCGTTGTCCGAGTAACCGGTAAAAGGCAGAAAAACGCAGCCTTTCTCCTCCATCTTCTTCCATTGGGCGACACTGTACTTGTTGTCAGAGGCCTTTGTGCCGTCTTTGCCTGCGATGAAACGGCTCTTCAACGGCAGTTTGAGGTTGTCCGGCAGTATCAGCATCCCTTCCATACCGTTCACCGTGGCCAGCGTGAAACGTGCCTTAGCCTCGTCGCGCTTGTTCAGCAGATAGTACCACTCGTTGCTCGTCAGCGTCCGCCATTGGTTGCCGCCGCCGTTCACGATGGTGTTCCTTCCCCATTCCTCATAGGCGGAAAAGTCCGTGGCGAACTTTGTGAATGTGGTCGGGCGGTCGCCTGTTCCCCAGCAGAACAGATCCATCATACCGGTCTTTGAATTATAGCTTCCTAACGCCATATACTGCTCGCTTGCGAACATCCATGTCCTTTCGCCGGCGTTGTAGCGCAGATTGCCGGGTGCGAACACCACCTTGCGCCCGTCAGCCACCGTGAATGTGAAACGGTCGGTCGCAGGATAAGAAACAGCACTCGCCTGACTCGCTGTCGCAGCTGCGGTTGTGGCAGGGNNGTGCCGTAGCGGCGGCTGCCGCGCTCTCCTCGTTCTCATCCCCATCGCCCGCACGCGCGGACACATTGTTCCCGTACTCCGGCTCCGCACTCACACGCTGTGTCTGACTGCGCTGACGGTTCTCCCATTGCTCGTAGGAATTATCACCATTTTGCGCCTGATAACGGTCGGCACCGCCATTCGCTCTATATCCTTTGGCATCGGCATCGCCGGTGAACTCTATCACCATACCGTATGCCTTCGCGCGGCGTTTCGTAAAGACTACTGGAAAATAAATCTGCGAACTGACCGTTGTTGTAATGTTGATAATCACCTGACCGTCTTTCAGATTGGCATTGTCATACATATCCTGTATCGCATTGTTTTCCAGCGAACCTTTTGTCAGTCCGCCGAACCCGAAGATGTATGTCTGCTCGCATTCGCCCGTCACCTTCTTCAGATAGCGGAATTGACCATCCCGAATCACCACGTTCGTGTTGCCGTTGCTGTTCGGATAACTTGAACTGTTCACACCGCAACCCGCCGCTGCAAGGCAGACAACCGCCAGCAGCAAATAATGAATTTTTCTCATAACTGTATGTTTTTTAATTGTTCCTTATCCTTATTATTTCCGCCGGGAAAAACCACCTGTTCTGACCATCCCCCGCATACCGCGCTTCCGCGCGCCTTCCTCTGCCACCCGGCATCCGACGGCAAAGGTACAGAGTATATTCAGTGTCACCAAATTTTTTCTCCCACTTTTCCGGCTTTGCCATCTTTCCCCGCCTGCCTTGCCCTTACGCCTCGGCATCGCGGTAATCCAACTCTATCTCTTTGCCGCCTGTATCCAGACGAAGGATAAGGTCCTCATGCAAAGGGAAAAGCCTGTCCTTGTCCGTCCGGCAAAGCGTGTTGGCGGTCGTCTCGTCCACCGACACAATCCAGCCCATATCCTCCCCGTCGGCATCCAGCAGCCTGTAGCCCGTCAGATCCTGCCATACAAGCGCACTCTCCTCCGAACCATCCGCTGCGGCACAGTCCTTCCGCAAAAGGTACACCTCCGCTCCGACAAGACGGAGAGCAGACTGCTCCGAACAGACACCCTGCAAGGAGAAAAGCACCGAATCTGCCCCTTTCCCACGCCATTCTGTCACACGGAACGGCACGAACAGTCCTTCTATACGCAATACAACAAATTCAAAATCTGCATCATAGAGAACACCGTTCTCCAGTACACACTGCACCTCACCTTTCCTTCCGTGCAGGCGGGTGATGCGGCCTACACAAACAATTTCCTCGGAACGTATCATAACGGCGGCAAAAGTACCGCATTTTCTGCAAACTGCAACTTGCAAAAACGTTTTATTTTTTTGAATGATTGTTCCGATAACCGTTTGGCACTACTTTTGCCCTATCGCTAATAAATAAAATAACCAAATTTTCCAAATATGAAGACAATAGATCTGACCAAGTACGGCATCACCGGCTCCACGGTGAAAGCCTACAACCCCTCCTATGAGGAACTTTTTGAAGCGGAGATGAACCCCGCACTGACCGGTTACGAGAAAGGCCGTATGACCGAACTCGGTGCCGTGAGCGTGATGACAGGTGAGTTCACCGGACGCTCGCCAAAGGACAAGTACATCGTGGATGACGCCCAAAGCCACAATCAGGTTTGGTGGACCACGCCCGAGTACAAGAACGACAACCACCCCATGACCGAAGCCGTATGGGGCAAGGTGAAGGACATAGCCATCAAACAGCTCTGCAACAAGGAACTCTATGTCATTGATGCCTACTGCGGTGCCAACAAGGCGACACGCCTCGCCGTGCGTTTCATTATGGAGGTGGCGTGGCAGGCGCACTTTATCACCAATATGTTTATCCGCCCCACCGATGAGGAACTGGAAACATTCGAACCGAACTTCGTCATCTACAACGCATCCAAGGCGAAGGTGGACAACTACGAGGAACTGGGTCTCAACTCGCCCACCTGCGTCGCCTTCAACACCACCACCCGCGAACAGGTCATCCTCAACACATGGTACGGCGGCGAGATGAAGAAAGGTATGTTCTCGAT
>DBVX01000075.1:36836-36958 GCA_002308815.1 Bacteroidales bacterium UBA1253 | reverse complement strand
ATGCACTGCTCCGCCAACACCGATATGGACGGCAGGAACACCGCCATCTTCTTCGGTTTGAGCGGCACGGGCAAGACCACCCTCAGCACCGACCCCAAACGCCTGCTGATCGGCGATGACGA
>DBVX01000075.1:12329-36699 GCA_002308815.1 Bacteroidales bacterium UBA1253 | reverse complement strand
AGTCCGTCACCGAGAACACCCGTGTATCCTACCCCATCTACCATATTGACAAGATCGTTCGCCCCGTTTCCGCCGGACCGGATGCCAAGAACGTCATCTTCCTCAGCGCGGACGCTTTCGGCGTGCTGCCTCCCGTCAGCATACTCACTCCCGAACAGACCAAGTACTACTTCCTGTCGGGCTTCACCGCCAAACTGGCAGGCACGGAGCGCGGTGTGACCGAACCCACGCCCACTTTCTCCGCCTGCTTCGGACAGGCGTTCCTCGAACTCCACCCCACCAAGTACGCTGAAGAGTTGGTAAAGAAAATGGAAAAAAGCGGCGCAAAAGCCTATCTCGTCAATACAGGTTGGAACGGCACGGGCAAGCGTATCTCCATCCGTGACACACGCGGCATCATCGATGCCATCCTTGACGGTTCAATCCTGAAAGCGGAGACGAAGAAGATTCCGTACTTCGACTTTGAGGTGCCGACATCGCTGCCCGGCGTGGATCCGAAGATTCTTGATCCGCGTGACACCTACGCCGATGCCGCCCAATGGGAAGAGAAAGCCCGTGACCTCGCCGGACGTTTCATCAGGAACTTCGCCAAGTACGAAGGAAACGAAACAGGCAAAGCCCTCGTTGCCGCAGGTCCCCGACTCTAAGATTCTCTGACAGATTCAGTCAACCAACAACAATCCCTCATAGCTTGATTGACGGAGGGAAAAAGCAATCCGGCTGCCAATTCTGGCAGCCGGATTCATGTATGTTATTCCGTCAGGAATCCCGGAGATCAGTCGATACGGTTACCGAGTGCATCCATACGGACACCGTTGCGCTCGATGATGAGAATGCCGTTCTCCATGCGCTTGGTGGTGGTGTCAACCAGTTCGCCGTCCTCGGTCAGAACCTTCGTTGTCTCCACACCGTCAATGCTGATGACAATGCGGCGGGGAGCAGGAGTAACGGCATCACCAATCTTGCGGAAGAACGCACGGTTGCCCTTCACGGTCGTACCCGAGGTAGAGGCGTAACGCAGGGTGCTGTTCGCGCCTACATAGAACTCGTTGCGGCCATGGATAGTCTGCTTCCACAGGCTGCTTACGAAAGCAACACGGTTGTCGGTGGTGGGAGCCTCCTCTGCGGGAGTCTCCAGTTTCACGCCGTCAAACACGACCTCGTTGACCGCCTGACGCGGAACAACCAGATAAGGCTGGTTCTTCTCAATGGTGTTGGAGCGTACGAACTCGAAGTGCATACTGCCGCCGTCCTGAGAAAGAGTGGCAACGCTGAGTCTGTAAACCATATTGTAAAGGGCATCATCCGCGGTAAGCGTGTAGTCGAACGGCACGGACAGAGTAGCCCACTGACCGGCGGTGAAGGTGCGTCCGTCAAGGGTGACGGTCAGTACATTGTTAAAGTTGTAGTTGTCCTGGCATGCTGCTTCGTCCCAAGTGTCAAGCATCGTGAACGGCGTGTTGGCAGCGAAAGTCGGGGTGAGCGTCTTGTTCTCATCTATCTCGCGCACGCGTACGCTGGCTGTGGTGGTATGGTCGCTCCACTCCGTGAAGTGGAAGCCGCGATTGGCTGTAGCCTTGACGATGATGGTGGTTCCCTCCAGATAGTTATATACGCCGCCTTCCGCAGGAACAACCTGCACGTCGCCGCCTGCTGTCAGCGTTACCGTACCGTTGCTGTATGCGCCTACGGTGATGTTGTAGGTGGGTACTACCACAATCGGCGTTGCGGTGAACACAGCCACATAGTCCTGTGCGCCGGTCACTTCCGCCACTCCGTCTACGATACCGTCATTGTTGGCATCCCATCCCGCGAAAGCGTAAGTGTAGCTCTCGTCCGCTATCTTGGTGACATCCTCATCAGCCGGAGCAATCGGGTTTTCGCCGTAAGCGACATTGCCGCTTTGAATTACGGTCGAGCCGTCGTCCATCAAGAAGCGGATGGTGTACTGGCGCGGAGAAGTCGAAGAAGAGAACTGTGCCGTATAGGTCGTATTCGTTGTGATATTGCCCAATGCAGGACTCCATCCCGTGAATTCGTAAGTCGTTACTGTGGATTCGTTCTGATCATTCGGTCTGGTAGGAGTAACGCCGCTGTAAGTGGGGGTCGTTCCGCTTACCACATTGGTGTATTGAGCCAACTGTGTACCGTTGTAGTTGTTGAAGGTGGCGGTAACGTAGGTAATAGATGATGTATAATTTACAGTATAAGAAGCATTACCGGAGATAGTAAAGGTACGTGCTGAAGTTGCATCAGCATTGGTATCATTCCATTTAGCGTTATAGCCGGATTCGTATGATGCTGTAACTTTAACTTGTTGTCCGCTGATGCCTTTGTACTTGTACACATGGGTAGTACTGCCATTTACAACATTGATAGTCAAAGTATAAAGTGTACCTGTCATATTGTAAATAGGACGAACATACAGAGCATCGTTAAGTCCAATGCCTGTAACATAAGTTCCATTATTTGCCGCTTTCAATGAAAAAGCATCATATCCATTCTTAAATTGAAGAATATATGGTTGACCGCTATTATAAGTACTTGACCAATAGACACCTGTGTTGGTCGAATAGTATGAACTATTTTCATCATAATATCCTGTTACAGGTAATGTAATGGAGTTTCCTGTTGTTTTACTTGTAATCTTCATGGTATAAGTACCACTCCACTCCCAAGTAGAATTGGAACTATTAATAAGGGCAGCCCATTCTGTTTGGGTGGGAATGCAATATCCCGTACCACAACTCGAAGTTGCCGCATCGTAAGTGGACACAAGGTCAGCAGTCGTAGGATTCGAATAGTTACCTGCAGTTGAGTGACTTTGGGTTGTTTTGCCCCATTGGTAATAGTTACCAGATCCGGATTCGCTTGATGCATTTACATTTTTAGTTCTCCAATAACCAGCAGCACCCATATCTACCACATCCGAAGGAACTGCATAGTTAGCAGTTTTTCCAGCACCTGTACCAGAACGATTTACAGTAACAGATTGTGCTGATGCTGTTTTGGTAGCCGTAGCTGAAGAACGAGAACCAGAGCCGGAACCAGAACCACCACCACCGCCGGAACCACTCACGGTTGCTGAAAGAGACACAGAAGCAGACGATGTCGTTTTAAAATATATTGTATTACCATCTGCGTAATACACATTTTTGGTAGCTGAAGCCACTGCGGAAGCTGAAGCCACGGAAGTGTATGTGCAAGACCAAGCAGTCACAGAATTCCCACTTGTGGTATTTATTGTAATCTTATATACCTTATTTGCCGTAGTGTTACTGCTATATGAGTATTTGCTCAAAGTACTATTACCGGTATATGTCACAGAATACGTACTACTCGTTACGGAATTATTTGAACTGTAATATAATCCGGTAAAACTACTAACACCTGAGTAACCGGGTGTCCCGTTAATAGTAACATTGATTGCAGCCCACATCTGCGATGAGATGAGAGCCATAAGAATTAGTGAAAATAGTTTTTTCATAATGTTGAGTTTTTTTAGTTATTGATTAAATTTATATTCTAAATGAGGTGCATAAAAAGAACAGACACAGAATAATTCTATGTCTGACAAAAAGTTTTCTTGTATTCGGTCAGTCTATCAACCGTCCTGCCAGTTCTTCAGGACTCTGCCGTGTGTCCCACACATCGGCAATCTCTATCGAAGTGTCCGTAACGCGGTAAATGATTTTGGTCAGTTTGCCTATCAATATATGGCGGAACTGATACTTGCTGCCTTCCAACAGCGGCTCAAAACTGCCTGATTCATACCGTTGCGGCAACAAAGCGACTTGCTTATACACGTCAGCGGCATATTGCTTCGCCCGTTTGTTACCAAAACTGGCAGCGATATAATCCACTATCCTGCCGTAGGACTTCATTGCGCGGAAAGACCAGACGACCTTTCTCATACCGCTACCGGCTCTTTCTGGTCAATCAATCGGTTGGCATACTCCAGCACGTCTTCGTTGGAGAAACTTCTGCCGTTCGCAATCTCATCCACGCCGCCTTCAACGTAGGCTGCCAGTCTGCTGCGGACGCTCTGATCCGAATGGATTCGCCGGATATTGTCCGCTATCGCATAAACCAGCATCTCCTGCTCATTAACAGGTAATGCGGATACGAGATGAAACACATCTGAATAAGATTGGGTGGTCGTCATAATTCACCGGAACTTTGATTTGTGCCAGCAAAGGTACGGCATATTAGCCGATTATACAAACATTTTGTCAATTTCTTTTATGCATTCTGTCAAAGACCATTCGGATACAAGCACACTTGCTTGACCTGTCCGAGTAATAAAAACGTTGTGCCAATGTTATGTTGCACAGGACATTAGAGAAATTAGTTTTTTCATAATGTTGAGTTTTACGTTAAACAATAAGTTTGGTTTGTTTTGGATAATTTATTTGGTTAGTTTTGTTGACTCTATATAGTGGCGATTGAAACAGACAGAAACGGCACAGAGCGTGCAAACGCTCTGTGACAAACTATTCATTCAAACCTCGGAAATTCTTACATCATCTTCGGCAGAAGACCTACCGCATACAATGGCAGATTCACCAAGTCGTCATTGCGCTTGTACGGCAGCACCGATGTCTTGACGCTCAATGCCGGATGGTTGATTTGCCGATATTGGTTAAGCGACTTGCTTTTTAGGTTGTTGCCCGATTTGGCTTCTATCGGCACCAGCATATCTCCTTTCTGCAGCAAAAAATCAATCTCCATCTGTGCATTCTCGCGACTGTAATAATATATCGGCAACCCCGATAAACGCAACTGCTGCAGAACAAACTGCTCGACAAACGCACCTTTGTACTCCTCAAAAACACTGCTGTTCTGCAGAAGCGTGAAAGGTTCGGTGTGTGTCATCGCGCCCAATAGTCCGCAATCGGAGAAATAGAGTTTGAAGGCATCGCGGTTCTCATAGAAACGTAGCGGCAGCGCAGGTTTCTGAACAGCATACACGCGGTTCAGGATACCGGCATCCTCCATCCACTGTATAGCGCCTTCGTATTCACGCGCCCTCGCGCCTTTGGCAGCCGCGCCGTAGATGAACTTCTTGTTCTCCCTGGCAAGCTGGGCGGGCATGGAGTCATAGATTATATTGATGCGCTGCACTTCCGTGCGGGTGGTGTGCTTGGAGATGTCCATGCGGTAGTTGCTTATTATCTGCTCCTGCAGCCGCCTCACTTCCAGCACTCCGCGCTGCTCCGTACAGGCTTTAACAGCCGCCGGCATACCGCCGACAAACAGATACTGGCGAAGCATGTCCATATAAAAGCCGTGCATGCTGTCAATCAGCTGCCAGTCGCCTGAACGGAGAATGTCAAGCGCGCGCCGCTCATCCATGGCAATCATAAACTCCTCAAACGACATCGGATAAAGCGAAAGGCTGTCCACCTTCCCGACGGGGAACGAAGCGTCCTTGTGCAGCATGATCCCGAGCAGCGAACCCGCCACAGCGACATGATAACCGGGTGCGTCCTCAGCAAAATACTTCAACACGCCTAATCCCTGCGGCACCTCTTGTATCTCGTCAAACACAATCAGCGTTTCCTCCGGCACTACAGGCACTTTGGATATCGCCTCCACAAGCGTCAGTATGCGCTGTATGTTATAGTCCTGAAAGAGACTGTCCGTGCGGCTGTCGCGGTTGTCGAAATTGATGTACGCGAGATGCTTATATTCCGTCTTGCCGAAATGCTGCAGTATCCACGTCTTGCCAACCTGCCGTGCGCCGTTGATAATCAGCGGCAGACGGTGTGCTGATTGTTTCCATTTGCGCAGCTCATTGAGTATCGTTCTTTCCATATCCGATAAATATTATTGTTATTCACGCGGCAAATGTACTGACAATAATTGGATTATGTAAATATTTACACAAAAAATGAACGAAAATTGCATAGTTTTTACACAAAATATGAACGAAAGTGGCAGCATTTTTACACAAAATATGAATGAAAGTGGCAATTTCTTTACACAAAACAAGGACGAAAGCGGCAAACAAGCATGGTTCTTGTTTGAATTGTCTGTTTCAATACGTCAAAGGTCGATTAGCGCGGCGGGTCGTAGCGCGCGGCACGGTATGTCACAGCCCCTGTCCGAAGAGGCTGTAGGTGCGGGCGCTGCGGATAATCGTCACCCGTCCGTTCCGCATCACTTTGCGGGCAACGGAATCGCTTGTCGCGGACGAGCCGTCCGCGTCCCCGAGGATATCTATGCCGGTCGGTGTTTCGGGGTCGGCAAAGGCGGTGAAATAGTCGCCTATGCCCGCGCGTTCCTTATATAAGTCGCGGCACCCCTCGGGGTACTCCACCGTTATGTCCTCGGGCGTGGCGTTGTCAGCCGCCGTCCACGGGTTGCGGGCGTCGCCCTCCGCCGTGGCGCACTTGGGAGGTGTCATTCCGAGGAAACGAAGTTTCTCCAGCCGGTTGAGCACCACCGCACTCAGTCCGAGACTGTCAAGCCCTGCGGGCAGAACGAGCGTGGCGATGAACGACTGGGTTTTCTGCGACGAACGGATATACAATCCCTCCTCCTCGATGACTTGCAGCGAGGCGGGCAGTTCGAGCGTCTTGATGCCCAGTCCGTACAGCCCCCTGCGACGGATGACGCGGACATGGCTGCCTTTCTCGAACGCGAGCGTCTGCGCCCACGCGCCTTCCAGCGCGCTCTCTCCTATCTCCGTCACGGTGTAGGTGTTCTCGCTCTCCGAACTGCTGTCGCCGCCCATGCTGGCACCGCTGACGGTGATGGTGGCGGGGACAAACACGTTCGCCTGCTCATAGACATAATCGGTCTTGGCATCCTTGCAGGCAATCAGCACCGCCTCCTTCGTGCCGGGATCGCAACTGTAGTACAGCCCGTCGGCATCGTAGGTGAACGTCTGCGCCGCAAGCCGCGGAACAAACACAAGCAGAAGCAGCGGCAACAACGCGCGGCACTTTGCAAGCACTATGTGAATCAGACTCGAGTTCATATCCGTCGTGTCAAACATTCTGCACGGAGAACTTACATCATCAACGCTCCGGGATCATCGGGATCGGGTTCTTGAATGACAGGATCAGCACTGATAACGGTAGCATCCATAATACATTCCATTGCGATATGCGGAATGATGTCAGTCATTGGAAACAAGTACGTTTTCTTCATAATTCTTCGGGTTTATAGAGGTTAGTAAATAATAACAAAAAAGTCCATTTCTTTCAAATGGACGGCAAAATAAGCGTTTTTTTTTTCAGACTGCCAAATGTTTTCGGAAGTTTTTTTTACTTTTCTGCCGATTTCCGCTATTTTCCGTAGCACAACGGCATTTCCCGGAGCGAGTGCCTGTCGTGGAGAAACAAGCCTGAAAGATTATTTCCCCAGTTCGCTCTCGAGCAGTTCGGCATCGTGGCGGAGTACGCTGTCGTACTCCATCTGGCTGCTCATCGTCTCAAGGGAGTGAAGGACGGTGGCGTGCGAGCGGCGGACAGCGTTGCCTATTTCGGTGAGAGAGTGGTCGGTGAGACGTTTGGCGAGGTGGATGATGAGCTGGCGCGCGCGCACCACATCCTTCTGCCGCGACTGTCCCAGAACGGCTTTCTCGGTCACGTCCGAATGCTCGCAGACGGTGCCGATGATGTCCTCTATCAGGATTTGTCTGGGTGCGATCTCCACAATCTGGCTCACCACCCTTCTTACCAGCTGCATGTCGATGTCGGCGTTGAGAAGCGTGGAATAGGCGACGAGCGATGCCAGCACACCTTCAATGTCGCGCACGTTCTGGCAGGCGTTCCGGGCGATGTAATCCACTATCTCATCGGAGAGTTGCATCCCGTTGCGGCGCATCTTGTAGCGCAGAATGTCGCGGCGCAATTCGTAGTCGGGACGCTTGATCTCGGCGGGCAACCCCCACTTGAAGCGTGTGAGCAGCCGTTCCTGCACATCGTGTATCTGCAAGGGTGTGCGGTCGGAGGTGAGTACCAGCTGCTTGTGCGACTGGATAAGGTACTCAAAGATATGGAAGAAGGTGTCCTGCGTGCCTTTCAGTCCGGTGAAGAACTGTATGTCATCCATTATCAGCACGTCCACGCTCTGGTAGAAGGCGAGGAAATCGGGGATGTTCTTCTGGATGGCAGCCTGCTGGTATTGGAGTTTGAAGGTGTTGGCACTGACGTACAGGACGCGCATGGAGGGATTGAGCGCGGCTATCTCGTTGCCGATAGCGTTGGCGAGGTGGGTCTTGCCCACGCCGCTGCCCCCATAGATGAAGAAGGGGTTGAACGCCGTGCGTCCGGGTTCTTTGGCGATAGCGACCGCAGCGGTGCGCGCCAGACGGTTGCTTTCGCCGGGAATGAAGGATTCAAGCGTGTACTGTATATTGAGTTGCGACTCCCATTTTGGATCGAACGTCTGCCCCATCGCGGCAACGGGCGACTGCGGACGGGTGGTGGATGGATAAGTGACACCCGCACCGGAGGCGGAATCGATGAGAACGCGGTATTCGAGGCGGGTCGTGTCGCCGAAGACACGGCGGATGGCGCGACTCAGGATATCGATGAAGTTTTCCTCGATGTACTCGACCACAAACTGGCTCTTCACGCGCAGTACAAGGATGTTGTCCGTATAGTCAATCACCTCCAACGGCGCGAACCACGTGTTGAACGCGGTTGCCGACATA
This sequence comes from Bacteroidales bacterium UBA1253, assembly GCA_002308815.1. Lineage (GTDB taxonomy): Bacteria > Bacteroidota > Bacteroidia > Bacteroidales > Paludibacteraceae > Colicola. The sequence continues at coordinate 28,031 of DBVX01000075.1, read as the reverse complement.
TTGTCACGCAATATGTCCGTGCATTGCTGCCAGAGAGTATATGGGTCGTTACGGGTCATTACAGGCGTTTTGTAGCCGAAAAACGGGTGCAAAAGTAGTTGTTTCGCCCGATGTGGCAAAATAGCGGAAAGATACGGAAAAACCGAAAAAGTGCAGTCGTTTTATTTACAGCAGATTATATATAAGCAACAGATTATGTACAACATGCAAAACTTATCAACTCTTAATCGCCTGATTTCCACAAGCGGGATTTCCGTTGTTCCACATGGGAGAGCCGAGGTCTGAAATTGCGAAAAGCCCTACCTGACAGGGCTTTTCGAAGAAATCGGATTGTGTAGCGATATTTAGACGGATTCTATCTAATGCCGTCCCTTTCTATTGCTTCTTTCCCGTCTTTTCCTTTTTGTCCTTTCCTCCGAAGAGGGAGAAATGTACGTACCGTTTCGGGTTCTCCTTCAGGTCTGTGACGAGTTGATCCACACTGACAACGGCAGAATCGAGATGGTTGTAGATTGACGGGTCGTGCAGGAGCAGTCCGATGGTGCTCTCCCTGGAGTTGAGAGCCTGTTGCAGCTGTCCGATGGCGGTATCCGCTTTCTGGACTATACCGGCTATGTCCGCTTGTCTGACGCTGGCGAGTACGGCGTTGGCGTTGTCGATAGCGACCGCCGCGCTGTCCGCTATACGGGGAAGACGCTGGTGGGTCAGTTGCCGGATGTCGGTCGCGCTGACGGTCAGATCCTCGGTAATGCGGTCCAGATGGGTCAGTGTGCTGCTGATATGGTCACCTTCGAGCTGCTGCTCAACGGATGCCACTACGCTGTCCACACGGAGCAGCACACTGTCCAGATGAGCAATCAGACCGGCCTGGAGCGACTCGACCAGCCCCGGCTCAATGCGTGTGGGAAGGGTGTCGGAGGCGGGTGTGAAGGATGGCTGGCCTTCGGTGACGGGTATGACGAGTTCGATCGCCTTGCCTCCCATCAGTCCGTCGGCGACAAGTGCCATCTCCGACCCATCGGGCAGGGAGATGCGCTTGTCGATGGTGACGGTCACGCGGAAGGCTTCGCTGCGGGTGAAGTCGTAGTCAATGCGGCTGACCTGCCCCACGTTGTATCCGCGCGCATAGACGGGAGCCTGCTCGGTCAGTCCGTTGACGCGTTCGAACACGCCCGTATATGAGCGTGTGGGGGAGAAGAGATTCACACCGCGCAGGAAGTACATGCCGAAGTAGAGCAGAAAGCCGCATACAATGGCGAGCAGAGCCACTTTTATTTCACGAGCGTGTTTCATAGTTCCGTTTGTTTACCAGATGCTGACACGATTTTCAGGAGCCACGAAGAGCGGGCTTTCTTCGGTAATGTTCCAGGCTTTGTACCATGCGTTGATGTGCGGCAGTGCGCCATTGACGCGCCAGCGGCCGAGCGAGTGCGGGTCGGACTTGGTGCGCTGGAGGATTTCCTCGGGGCGTATGTTGGCAGCCCATACATTGGCATAGGCGAGGAAGAAGCGTTGGGCGGGCGTGTAGCGGTCGCCGTCGGCTTCCATGGGGCATTTGCCCTCTTCTTTCATCTTGTTGCACAGCGCCTGGAAAGCCACTTGCAGTCCGCCGTGGTCGGCAATGTTCTCTCCGAGCGTGAATCCTCCGTTGGCGTGAACGCCGGGTGCCACCTCGATGTGGTCGAAGAAGTCGCGCATCACCCGGGTACGTTCCTCAAATCGGCTCTTGTCGCCTTCAGTCCACCAGTTGGAGAGGTTGCCGTCCTTGTCATACTGGCTGCCCTGATCGTCAAACCCGTGGGTCATCTCGTGTCCGATGACCACGCCGATGGCACCGTAGTTGAAGGCATCGTCCGCCGACATGTCAAAGAAGGGGTACTGGAGAATACCGGCAGGGAAACAAATCTCGTTGGTGGCGGGATTGTAGTAGGCGTTGACGGTCTGCGGGGTCATATACCAGCGGTCGCGATCCACGGGTTTGTCCAGATAACTGAGCGAGTACTCCTGCTCGAACTTGGCTGCGCGCTGGATATTGGCATAGTACGGGAGGTTGGTGTCAATGTCCAGTTTGGAGTAGTCACGCCACTTGTCGGGGTAGCCGATTTTGATGTAGAAAGCGTCCAGTTTCTCTTGTGCTTTGGCTTTGGTGGTGTCCGACATCCATTCGAGCGCCTGTATGCGTTCGCCGAGCGACTTTTGCAGGTTGTGCACGAGGTCCAGCATACGCTGTTTGTTCTCCTCGGGGAAATGTTTCTTTACATACATCTGTCCGACTGCCTCTCCGAGTGTACCGTTGACCATATTGACGGCGCGTTTCCACAGCGGTGAGGGTTCCTCCTTGCCGGACATAATGCGTCCGTAGAAGTCGAAATTGGCGTTGTACATCTCGGTAGATAGGTAGGCACTTGCGCCGTCCAGTACTTGCCAGCGGAAGAGGGTTTTGATGTCTTCAAGAGACTCTTCTTCAATCATTTTGCCGACTTCTTGCAGGTGTGCAATCTGTCCGACGGAGAGGCTGTCAGTTTCGGCATTGAGAGCGCGCAGGAAAGTGAGCCAGTCAATCTGCGGCACAAGTTTCTGCAGGTCGGCGACGGACATCTTGTTGTAGTTGGCCTGCGGGTCGCGCAGTTCGACGTTGCTCTTGGCGGCTGTGGCGAGGCGTGTCTCCAGACGCAGCACCGTTTCGGCTGCCTGCTCACCATCGGTAAAGCCGTAGAGGGTGAACATACGGGCGATATGCTTTTTGTATTCATCGCGGATCATCTGTGTGTGCTCGTCCTGATCAAGGTAGTAGTCTCGCTGTCCGAGGGCGAAGCCCGCCTGGTACTCGTTGAGGATGTTCATCGAGGAGTTCATCGCGTCCGCGTCCACGTACATGGCGAACAGTCCGTATTCCATCGATTCGCCGAGCAGACGGCTCAGTTCGGACTTGTCTTTGATGTTCCCTATCCCGTCCATCGTGCGGCGGATGGGTTCGATGCCTTCGATATCGCGTCTGGCGGTGTCCATAGCGAGACGATAGACATCGGCTATCTTCTGCTCAATGGTACCCTGCTTGTGTTTCTCTGCGGCAATCTCCTTGATGAGTTCATTGACCTGCTCCATGCATTGCAGACCGAGTTTGTCGAACGAGCCGAAGCGGGCGTATTCGCCTGCGAGCGGGTTGAGTCTCTGCCATCCTCCGGTGGCGAACTGGTAGAAGTCCTGTTGCGGCACAACGGTTGTGTCGAGGTTCTCTGTACGGATTCCCGTCGAGAGCGGTGTTTTGTGGCATGCTGTGGTCATAAGCACGACAGCCCCGAGGGCTGCTAATAAGGTTTTTTTCATGTTGGTTGTTATTATTATATAGTTGTTTGTCTCCTTTTTTATTGCCGCTGGCAGGATGCCTGCGTACCCTCCGGGTTATCCCCATTGGTCGGCTATCCTGTCCATAATACGGAACACCTCGTCCCGCGTGTCCGCCTGCAGGAGGGCGATGCGAGTCTGCCGGAAGCCGCTCAATCCTTTGAGCGCGGGCGAGTTGGCGAAATGGCGGCGGCTGTGTAGGATGCCTTTCCTCTCGTCGCCTATGTAGGCGATAGACGCGTCCACATGCTCCTTGAGCAAGTCTATGCACCATCGCAGCGGATGTTGGTCTGCCGTGTCCCGTCCGTTGTCAAGGCAGTCGCGCATGTCCTGGAATATCCACGGGCATCCGAAGGTGGCTCTTCCTATCATTATTGCGTCCACCCCGTAGCGGTCAAAGCATTCCTTGGCCCTCTCGGGTGTTGTGATGTCGCCGTTGCCGGTGACGGGGATATGCATTCGGGGGTTGTTCTTCACCGCGCCAATCATATCCCAGTCGGCTTCGCCACTGTACATTTGCGCACGCGTGCGCCCGTGCAATGTGATTTCGCTGATGCCGCAGTCCTGCAGGGCTTCCGCGAGGTCGAGGATGAAGGGTTGCGAGCCGGTCTGCCGCCACCATTCGTGTGGAGCGGGTATCAGGTCTTGCGCGTCCCATCCGAGCCTTGTCTTGACGGTGACGGGCAGGCGGACGGCATCCGTCACGGCACGGGTGATGGCGAGCATCTTCGGCACATTGCGAAGCAGTCCCGCACCGGCTCCCTTGCCGGCTATCTTTTTGACGGGACAGCCGAAGTTGATGTCTATGAAATCGGGTCGGACTTGCTCGACCATCAGCGCGGCATCACGCATCGATTCGGGTTCGCGTCCGTAGATCTGGATGGCGACGGGCCGTTCCTCCTCCGCGAAACGCAGTTTGCGCAGGGTGGAATCCACCTCGCGGACGAGCGCGTCGGCGTTGACGAACTCCGTATAGACGCGGTCGGCACCGAACCGCTTGCACAGCAGGCGGAAAGCGGGGTCCGTGACATCCTCCATCGGAGCCAGATACAGCGGATGATGCGTCATAGCGGGAGTGTTCTATTTTTTCAGATCGGGGTATTGGATCCGATGGTGGTACATAGATTTGAGCCGTTCCTTGAAGACCTCCTTTATCCGGCTCAGGTCGTTGAAGGTGAGCGGTGTCTCCGCCAGTTGTCCGTCCTCAATCTGGTAGGCGACCATCTGCTCGACCATATCGTTGAGGCTCTGTTCGGTGTAGTTGTCAAGTGTCCGCGAGCGTGCTTCAACGGCATCCGCCATCATCAGGATGGCAGTTTCTTTGGTTTCGGGTTTGGGACCTGCGTACCGGAAGTCCTCTTCCCGGACAGTCTGTCCGTCTTTGAGCCGGTTGACCTCGGAGTTGTAGAAATACCGGACCAGCGATGTGCCGTGGTGGGTGCGGATGAACATCCGCACGACATCGGGCAGGCGGTGCTCGCGTGCGAACCTGTCGCCTTCCTCCACGTGCGCGATGACGGCGCGTGCGGCATCCCTGTTGCTCATGGCGAGCAGAGGGTTGTCGCCTCCGTTCTGGTTCTCGATGAACCAGCCCGGGTGCGCGAGTTTGCCTATGTCGTGGTAGAGGGCGGCTGTGCGTATCAGCAGCGCGTCGGCGTTGATGCTCTTGGCGGCTTCGGACGCGAGGTTGCTCACCTGCAGCGAATGCTGGAACGTGCCGGGTGCCTTTTCAGCGAATGTCTGCATCAGATCGGAGTTGATGTTGCTCAGTTCGACCAGCGTCAGGCTGCTCACAAGGCGGAATGTCTTCTCAAACAGATAGATGAGGCTGTAAACGGTAATGACCAGCAGACCGTTGAGCGCGAAATAAAGGAAGATATGCGGGTCAAGGCGGCTGGCATCGCCCGCCAGCATCAGATTGTAGAGCGTATAGATGAACGCGTATGCCAGCAGGATATAGATGGCTGTGAACGCCAGTTGTGACCGGCGCGTGAGATCCTTGAGGGAAACGACCGCCACCATACCCGCAGGCAGCTGGAGCAGCAGGAACAGGTACGGATCGGGTACGGACATGGAGACGAGCATCACCGTGGTGAGATGGACGAAATAGGCGGTGCGCGAGTCGTAGAACATGCGCGCGAGAATAGGCACCCACGCGAAGGGCAGGATATAGACCAGCGAAGCATCCGTTATCCGAAGCACCAGTGCGGACAGCAGTTCCATCAGCGTGATGAGCAGACAGAAGAAAAGCGGTGCCCGTGTCTGTTCCCACAGCGGCTTGCGGAAGGCGATGAGGTAAAGAACGAACAGACCGACAAAGATGAGAGCCAGAAAGGCGCGTCCCGTGTACGACCAGACAATATGCTGCCGAGACAGTCCGCGCTGCTCATAGATACGACTGAGGGAATACAGCCGCCTGTAGGTTTCGGAGGTGATCAGTTGCCCGTATTCGGCGATTTTCTCCCCTTTGAGCACCGCCCCCTCGGTGAGCGAGACGGATTCCACGATGCCTTTGCGGATCTCGGCGGAGGTGAGACTGTCATATTCCAGATTGACCTCCATCTCTCGTCCCGTCTGCTCGTAAGCCATTTTGGGCGTGTAGAGTTGGGATAGCGGGATGGCTTTTGTGCGATGGCGGGTGTTGATGACGGAGATATGGTCATAGCCTCCTTTCTCCACTTGCCGCATATCCCTGGCGGACAGGATGGGAACCGCTTGTGGTCTGTTGTCGGTCCAGCGGAAACAGGGCGCGTAGGAGCGCAGGGCTTTCTGCTGTTCTTCGCGGACTTTCTCCTCGTCCTTGTACAAGGGGAAATCCCATTCGGCGGTGAGTGTCTCGTATGTCCATACTTTCCCTTCCTCGTACCGGTAGAGGAACCCGCTTTCGGGTGCCGGACGGAGCAGCAGGCTGAGCAGCGCGACTGCCGTAAAGACAACCGCCTTGAGTGTGGCGGAAGAGACGGAGGAAGGTTGAATCGGTATGTTCAGTGAGGAGAATCGCATAGGTTATCGGTGTCGTTCAAAAAAGGTCTGCATCCGTTGTCTGCATTCGTCTTGGAGTATGCCTTTGGTTACCTCGCATTTGGGGTGCAGTGCTTTCGGCGCGAAGGTCTGAAAGCCGCGTTTGGGGTCGTCCGTGCCATAGACCAGCCGTGCTACCTGCGCCCATCCGACGGCACCGGCGCACATCGTGCAGGGTTCGACGGTAACGTATAGGGTGCATTCGGTCAGGTATTTGCCTCCGAGGGTCTGTGCTGCCGCCGTGATCGCCTGCATCTCGGCGTGGGCGGTGACATCCTGTAGTGTTTCTGTCAGGTTGTGTCCTCTGCCGATTATCTGCCCCTGACATACTACAACGCAGCCTACGGGTACCTCGTCCGCATCAAATGCGCGGTCGGCTTCAGCCAGTGCCAGTTGCATGTATTTCTCGTCGTCGGTCATATTGGTACGCAGGCATCCTGCCTGCGGTCGGTTATCGGCTGAACAGTACTGCCTGTTCGGGGTGTTGTTCGAGATGGTTGCCTATGACTACGATGTCCGCTCCCGCCTCATAGGCCGCCTGCATCTGTTCCGGTGTGCGGATACCGCCTCCCACGATGAGCGGTACATCAATGGCTTCGCGAACGGCTTGCACCACTTCCTGTCGTACGGGTTCCGCCGCGCCGCTGCCCGCTTCAAGATAAACCAGCCGCTTTCCTGTCAGGCAGCCTGCTGTTGCTGTATCGACAATCGTATCTATGTCCGTCTGCGGCAGAGGGGATGAACCCGTAACGCGCTGCACGCTGCTTGTTTTGCCGCCGTCCACAAGGATGTAACCCATCGGGATGGTTTCTATATGGGATGATCGGACAGCCCGTGCTGCGGCAATCTGCTGCCCGATGAGATACTCCGCGTTCCGGCTTGTCAGAAGGGTGAGGAACAGCAGCGCGTCCGCTTCCGGGGTGAATTGCGACGGATTGCCGGGGAAGAGGACAACAGGCTTGTTTGTCATCCTTTTGAGCCGACGGACGGTTTGTCCGGTCGCCTCGCGATCTGCCGTGCTGCCTCCCACAAAAAGCAGATCTGCCGCCTCTGCGCGCAAACGAAGACTCTCGTCCGAAACCTGACGGTCGGGATCAAAAAGCACGGCTAACAACCTGTCGTTGCGCAATATGTATTCCTCCACTTTCATTTCCATCGGAACGATTCTATAAGGGTCAGCATATCCTCGCGGACAAAAGCCGCTACGGGGGCGATGCTGTCCTCGTTGGGCACGTTGCTGAAATAGACGGCACCCCGGAAGAAGTGCCTAACGGAGTCGGTCAGCACGAACTGCATTGTGGTGGCGGTGTTTCCCGCGAAATCGAAGGTCAGACCATAGACCCCTGCTTCGGGGTTCTCGTATGCACGTTCGGGTATGGCGGATGCCTTGATGGTGTGCTTATAGACGAACTCCATCGCATCGTCTGACAGTTCCTTGAGATTGCCCTTTATAGGGCGGTAACTGCAATGCACCTTGGCTTTCCACTGCGGATAGAGGATGTCAATCCAGTATTTTCCTCCCTCGTGCGACCGTACTTCCGCTTGGCAGGAAAGCAGGAATTTATAAGGAAGGGAAGGAACACCATCCATACCGCCGCAGTAAGGGGTATAGGCGTGTTCGGGCAGGTCAATGCGGAAATAGCCGTACTCCTTGGGTACGGGCGGCTTGGAGCAGGATGCCAATGCCGCAAGAAAGACCGCTATGACTGCCGTTCGTTTCATCCCGTCAGTCTTTCGGCGCGTAAAAAGCCCGTTGCGCGGGATCGCGGCGATCGTTGGCAAGCTGTTCGCGTATGCGTTTTCTGCCGTACTTGAACATCCGGAAGAAGAACACATAGAACAGGATAACAAACCACGTCTTCCATCCCGGTTCTGCTTTGGCTATAAACAGCAGCGAGTCGTAAGTGCCGTGCAGCAGGACAGGGACAAGATAGACGGCAAGGGCGGTTTTCATGTCGGATTTGTCGAAGAACAGTCTGGAATAGAAATACCCCATGGCGACGGCGAACAGGAAATGCCCCGGTACGGCGAAGACAGCCCGTGATATGGCGACAGGCACCCATACCTGATGGGCTATGAGGTAAATGATGTTCTCCGTGGCGGCAAACCCCATGCTGACGCAAACTGCATAGACTATCCCGTCGAAGCGCTCGTCAAAAGCGGGGTTCTGCCGGAGAAGCAGGTAAAGCATCAGCAGTTTGGCGGCTTCCTCCGGGATGGCGGCCACCACAAAGGCCTCCGTCAAAGCACCCTGCCACCCTTCCGGCATCACGCCGATAATCCATTTGATAGCAATCTCCAGTAGCATGGCGAAAATGCTCGCCACGATACCGAAGACAACACCACGTATGATTTGCGAGACAGGTTCGCGCTGGTACTTGTCCCTGATGTAGATGTAAACGACAAGGAGAATGGCGGGAAGTATGCCCGCGAAAATGATAAGAAGCAGGTCTTCCGTGTTGGCAAAGTTAGGTTGTTGCATATTGATGATGCGTTAAAATTGCAATATTGTTTTCGCTCCGATGAGCCACAGGACGGTTCCGACGGAGTGCGTGTACAGGTCGTTGCCGATGGCGGTTGTCCGGTTGCGTTCGGTCTGTATGAATTGTGCAGTCCCGCCTGCGAAGACGGCGTTGCCGTTTTTGAGCGCGAACCGTGCGCCCGCCGCTATTGAGCCGGTCAGTCCGCTCTTGTTTCCTTTGGTTGCCACCGCATAACCGAACGAGGCGTTCACCTCGGCGCAGTGTTTCCCCGTGGATGCAAGCGGTATGGGGAATGCCGCCACCGCCTGAAGCGGGATGAAATGAGCGGCGGTTGAGAGGAACGCTCCGGCATATCCCACGCTGCCTCCTAAAAAGATGTCCTTCCACGCTATCCGCCGTGTGCCGATCTGCAGTTCCGCCGTGGTCATTCCTCCGCATTTCTCTCCTGCGGCGGCGGAAAGCCCCCCGCTGACGGCGATGCGGAATGCGACAGGTCGGGAAACTGTTTCCATTTTTGTCTCTTCGGATGGCTCGTCCTCTGTGTCTGTTTCGATAGTCTGTATGTCGCCTGACGGAAACTGGAACCGTTGTCCTGTCGCGGTCTGAAACAGGAGTATCTCTTCGGTCTGCGCAAGTATCTTGCCTGTCAGTTGTTTGCCAGAGCGCAACGTGATACGTTCGGCATAAACGGAGGTTGTCAGCATCAACAGGCAGAGGATATGTATGAGTGTACGGCGCATCGGATACGGAGAAAACGGTTATTCGGGATTGTCCACCAGCCGGAAATCAATCTGCCGGAGCAGGATGTCCGCCCTCACGCAGCGGACACGTACAGGGTCGCCCAATGTGAAGACACGCTCGGAGGTCTTGTCGCCATTTCCTGCTGATTTTCTTCTGTTTCTTTGCGCGTGTCGCGAGGCGGTCAGGCAGCAGTTCTTCTCGTCATAGTGCAGGAACATGCCCGGACATAGCGTGTTGATGGGGATGAGTCCGTCGCAGCGCGAGTCGTTCAGCGTGACGAACAGTCCGAAATCGGTCACGCTGGAGATGTATCCGTCAAACTCCTCCCCGACATGCTGTTTTATCCACCGCGCCTGCATCTCCTTTACAGAGTCCCTTTCCGCTTGTGCTGCGGCTTGTTCCTGTTCGGAGCAATGCTTGCACGCGTCCTCCAAGTCGTAGTTCCCCACCTTTTTCCGTTCGCCGAGCAGATATCGTGCCACGATACGGTGGACCATCATGTCGGGATAGCGGCGGATAGGGGACGTGAAATGGGTGTAGTAATCGAATGCTAAACCGTAATGACCTATATTATTTGTCGAATAGACGGCTTTCGCCATGGCGCGGATGGTGAGCAGCTGCTCCGTGTAGGCGGGCAGACGTCCGCCCATCCGCTTCTTGAAGCGCGCCAATGTCTCCAGTTTCTCTTCGTTGGGCTTGTCGTGCACGCGATAGACCATCGTCTTGCCCGTTCGCGCCATCTGTTCGGCGATGGTGCGGTTGGCGAGCAGCATGAACTCCTCAATCAGGTGGTTGGCATCCGTCGGCGCGGCGAAATAAACCTCCACGGGATTGCCCTGTTCGTCCAATCGGAAATGAGGCTCGTCCTGCTCCATTACCAGCGCGCCCTGCTTTTCTCTCTCACGACGCAGGATAATTGCCAGACTGTTGAGCGTTGTCAGAGCTTCGCTCAAGAAGGACAGTTTCGGCGGATTAGGAAGGTTTTGAACGGACTTTCCGTCCAGCAAATCCTGCGCTTGTTCATACGTGAGCCGGAAATCGGAACGAATTACCGTGCGGCTTACTTTGGAACGTAAAACCAGCGCGCGGGATGAGATGTCGAACAGCACGGACATACATAGTTTGTCCTCATTGGGACGCAACGAACACAAATCGTTGCACAACGCTTCGGGAAGCATCGGGATAACCTTGTCCACCAAATAAACACTCGTGGCTTTGTCGTAGGCCTGAAGGTCAATGTCATCCCCGGGCAGGACGTAATGCGTCACATCGGCGATATGAACACCGATACGAAAAACACCATCCTCTATTTTCTCAAACGACAAGGCATCATCAAAGTCCTTGGCATCGGAAGGGTCAATGGTAAACGTCAGCACTTCACGGAAGTCGCGACGGCGGAGTATCTCTTGTTTTGTAATTTCCATAATCCGCGCAAAGGTAAGCCAAAATTTGGAAACAAACAATTTTATGCGTACCTTTGCGCGTTTTTCAGTACCTTTTCGGTGCTTTTGACAGCGGGATGGAACTGTCAGACAGAGTGCCCCGCAACAGGAGACGACGGATTCCGAAAAGCGATGGAACAGAAAAAAACAGACAACTAAATCATTCAACCAAATAGTATGACAAAAATCAAAGTGAACAATGTGAACCAGCCTTCGTGGAAGGACGTGACGGTTCAGGCGAATCTCCCTGAGAGTCTGAAGAAACTGCAGGAAATCGCATACAATCTGTGGTGGGTGTGGAACAGCGATGCGAAGAACATCTTCCGCTATATAGACCTTGACGTGTGGCACAAGGCGCAGTCTAATCCGATTATGCTGCTCAATATGATGGGGTACGACAAGATGATGGAACTCTCGCAGGACAAGAGTTTCATGCGGCAGCTGGACAGCACGTACAAGGATTTCCGCGCCTATATGGACGTGAAACCCGATACGAAGCATCCGTCAATAGCGTATTTCTCGATGGAGTACGGTCTGACCCATATCCTCAAGATTTATTCCGGCGGTCTGGGCATTCTGGCAGGCGACTACCTTAAGGAGGCTTCCGACCAGAACATTGATATGACCGCCATCGGCTTCCTCTATCGTTACGGTTATTTCACGCAGACACTATCGCCCGAAGGCCAGCAGATAGCCAACTACGAGGCGCAGAACTTCAGCAACCTGCCTCTCACGCAGGTCAAGGAGCCGGACGGCCGCCCGATGATTATCGAGGTGCCGTATCCCGAGCGGACGGTCTATGCCTGTCTGTGGAAGGTGGCGGTGGGACGCATCTCGCTGTACCTGCTGGACACCGACAACGAACTCAACTCCGAGTGGGACCGCCAGATCACCCACCAGCTCTACGGTGGCGACTGGGAGAACCGCATCAAGCAGGAGATACTGCTCGGCATCGGCGGTGTGCTGACCCTCAAGAAACTGGGCATACGAAAAGATGTCTATCACTGCAACGAGGGACACGCCGCCTTGATGGGTCTGCAGCGTCTGGTGGATCTGGTTCAGGAGGAGCATCTGAGCTTCAACGAGGCGTTGGAGGTGGTTCGTGCGTCGGGTCTTTATACCTGCCACACACCCGTTCCCGCCGGTCACGACTACTTTGAGGAGGGGCTTTTCTACAAATATATGGGCGACTATGCCGCCAAACTGGGTATCGAGTGGAAGGACCTGATAGGTCTGGGCAGGCAGAACCCCGAGGACAACAACGAGAAGTTCTCGATGTCCGTGTTCGCGCTCAACACCTGTCAGGAAGCCAATGGCGTGAGCCGGCTGCACGGCGAGGTCAGCCGAAGGATGTTCGCGCCTGTCTGGCAGGGCTATTTCCCCGAAGAACTGCATGTAGGCTATGTGACCAACGGTGTGCACATGCCCACGTGGGCGGCTTCCGACTGGAAGGCGTTGTACAAGAAGACCTTCCCGAAGAACTGGTGGAACGACCAGTCGAATCCCGATATGTGGAGACCCTATCAGGATCTGCCCGACGAGGTGATATGGAACACCCGTATGAACCTCAAGGTCAAACTCATTGACTACATCCGCGAGAAGTTCCGCGATGACTGGATGAAGTCGCAGGGCGACCCGGCGCGCATCGTCAAGGCGGTGAACGAGATGAAGGCGAAGAACCTGATTATCGGTTTCGGCCGCCGTTTCGCCACTTACAAGCGCGCCCATCTGCTCTTCAACGACCTCGACCGTCTCAAACGGCTGGTCAACAACCCCGACTATCCCGTGCAGTTCCTCTTCACGGGCAAGGCGCACCCCGCCGACGGTGCCGGTCAGGGGCTTATCAAGCGCATCATTGAGGTAAGCCGTATGCCCGAGTTCCTCGGCAAGATTATCTTCCTTGAGAACTACGACATGCGTCTGGCGAAGCGTCTGGTCAGCGGCGTGGATATATGGCTCAACACCCCGACCCGCCCGCTCGAGGCAAGTGGCACGAGCGGCGAGAAGGCTCAGATGAACGGCGTGCTCAACTTCTCCGTATTGGACGGCTGGTGGAAGGAAGGCTACGTACCCGGAGCGGGTTGGGCTTTGACCGACAAGCGCACCTATGAGAACCAGGCGCACCAGGATCAGCTCGATGCCGCAACCATCTACCAGTTGCTGGAGAACGAGATAATCCCGATGTATTATGAGAAGAACGAGCAGGGCTACTCGCCACGCTGGATTCAGGTCATCAAGAACTCCATCACGCAAATCACGCCCCGCTTCACCACCAAGCGCATGATGGACGACTACTTCGACAAGTTCTACAACAAGCTTGCCCGTCGTCACGCACTGCTGGCTGCTGACAACTACAAGGTTGCGCGCTCCATTGCCGCATGGAAGGAGAATATGGCTTCCCATTGGGACGACATAGAGGTACTCTCTGTGAAGTCCGGTGATTTGGTTCAGCACCAGCCCAGTGTCGGCGAGACCTTCAAAATAGAGGTGGTGCTGGACACTCACGACTTGCACGACAACGGCTTGGGTATCGACCTCGTGGCGGTACGCACCTCGCAGCACAACAACGACAAACTCTATGATGTCCGTCCTATGGAACTGGTCGGCTCGGAGGGTTCGCGCCTGACGTTCGCCATCGAGTACCGTCTCGACTATGCGGGTGCGATGCGTTTCGGACTGCGTATGTACCCGAAGAACGACCTGCTGCCCCATCGGATGGACTTCTGCTATGTGCGCTGGATTGGCTAATCAAACTTTCTACGACTATGAATAAGAGATTCTTCGTGTTGCTGGCGGCTGCGGTTATGCTGTCATCGGCTTATGTTTTGGCGGAGTCTTCCGCCGCTCCGCAGTCTTCCCATGTCATACAACTGAGTGCGGATAATATTGACGCGGTATTGAATGCAATGACCATCGAGGAGAAGGCGCGCCTGCTCGTAGGCGTGGCGGATGAGGAGTATGAGCCGGGTACGGCGGGTCATCAGACGCAGTTCGTCTATGGCGCGGCGGGTGTCACCTATGCCATACCCCGTTTCGGTATCCCCTCCACGCTGTCCTGCGACGGCCCCGCCGGTGTGCATATCGATTCCGTGCGCCCTGATGACAGCAAACGCTATTTCGCCACAGGTTTCCCGATTGCCAGTTGTCTGGCGGCGACGTGGAACGCCCCGCTGGTGGAGGAGGTCGGAAAGGCGATGGGTAACGAGACCCACGAGTACGGATGCGACATCATCCTCGGCCCCGGTATGAATATCCACCGCAACCCCTTGTGCGGACGCAACTTCGAGTACTATAGCGAGGACCCCTATGTGACCGGTGTCATTGGCACCGCCTTGGTCAAGGGTATCCAGTCGCAGGGAGTGGGTGCCTGCCCCAAGCACTATGCCGTCAATTCGCAGGAGACCGAGCGTTTCAGCGTGGACGAGCAGGTCAGCGAGAGGGCGCTGCACGAGATTTACCTGCGCGGATTTGAGAAGATGGTCCGTGAGTCCCATCCGTGGTGCATCATGTCGGCGTACAACCGCGTGAACGGTGTCTATGCGCAGTGCAACAAACTGCTGCTCACCGACATCCTGCGTGACGACTGGGGCTTCGACGGCATTGTGATGACCGACTGGATTGGCAAGCGTCCCGACCTGCCCGTGGAGGAGGCCGTCAAGTCGGGCAACGACCTGATGATGCCTGGCTATCCTGTGCAGATAGAGGACATCCTGGCAGCCGTTAAGGACGGCCGTCTGCCTATGGCTGACCTCGACCGCAGCGTGCGCCGTATGCTCGAGTTCATCGTCAAGACACCGCGTTTCAAGAACTACCGTTACAGCGAGGCTCCCGACAGAAAAGCGCACACCGCCATCACCCGTCAGACAGGCACCGAGGGTATGGTGCTGCTCAAGAACAACGGCGCGCTGCCCATGCGCACCACGGGCAGGGACACCATCGCGCTCTTCGGCGTGAACAGTTACGATTTCCTCTCCGGCGGTGTCGGCTCGGGCTGCGTCAATGTGGAGAAGGTGGTGGATATGGTTTCCGGACTGAAGGCACAGGGTATAGCCACCACACCGACGCTGACAGATATTTACCAAAAGTACGTGCAGTATGCGCGCGTCAAACTCATGGTGGACAAGAACCCCTTGATGTGGTTCCTCGATCAGGGGCAGCCCAAGTTGGACGAGATTGAGATTACTGAGCGTTGCATCCGTCACGAGGCGGAGGAGGCGTCGGCGGCTATTATCACCATCGCCCGTCAGGCGGGTGAGGGCATCGACCGCCAGATTGACGGCGAGTTCACGCTCACAGACCTCGAGCAGACGATGATTCAGCGCGTCAGCGATGTCTTTCACGAGCAGAACAAGCCCGTCATTGTGGTCATCAACTCCGGCTCGGTCATTGAGACCGTGTCGTGGCGCGACAAGGTGGATGCCATACTCATGGCGTGGCAGCCCGGACAGGAGGGTGGCAACGCTGTGGCGGACGTGCTGACCGGCAAGGTCAGCCCCAGCGGCAGACTGACCATGACGTGGCCAGTATCGGTCTATGACCACTGGTCCACCCGCAATTTCCCGCAGGACTACGACATGTATTCCTACCAGCGTCTGCAGCAGCGCCGTCGTCCCATCAAGGGCATCACCTACACCAACCACGAGGAGGGCATCTATGTCGGCTACCGCTGG